>JANPLG010000119.1:0-9999 GCA_031426395.1 Actinomycetes bacterium | reverse complement strand
TGGTGTCGGCGACGTAGAGCGTCTGGGAGCCGTCTGTCCCTTTCCGTAGGGAGATTCCCTGCGGGTTGAAGAAGGTGGCCTGATCGAAGGAGCCGTCCTGCCGCCCGAGGGCGCCGCTGCCTGCGACAGCCTCAACCTCGCCCGTCAGGGCATCCGCGATCACGATCCGATTGTGGCCGGAATCTGCGATGTAGAGGCGACCCGCGCCCGTGGCATCCGTGTCCGCGAGGATCTTGCCGGGGAAGGAGAGCGGCCCGGTGGGGGTTCGCGCCGATTCAAGGGCGAACTTGATCGGTCGTTCGTCCAGGCGCCCCGCTGCCTTCGCGGTCCGGATCACCTGGCCGATGACGCGGTCAAGCGTCTCGTAATGTCCCTCACCCTGCACAGCACCCACGAGCAAACCAGCAGGATCGATGAGGACCTGGGTCGGCCAGACGTTGACGCCGAGGGTGGTCCAATAGCGGCGTCCGGAATCGTTCAGGATCGGGTGCTCGATGCCGTAGCGCAGCACCGCGCTCTTGATGTTCTGCGTCTCGTCCTCATTGACGAACTTCGCGGTGTGAACGCTGATCACCACCAGTTCATTGGGATACTTCCGTTCCAGCTTCTTCAGGTCGGGCAGGATGTGCATGCAATTGATGCAGCCGTAGGTCCAGAAATCGAGCAGCACCACCTTGCCGCGCAGCCCCCGCAAGGTGAGCGGCTTCTCCGTGTTGAGCCACGCTGATCCCTCCGGGAACTCCGGTGCCGGGGCGCCCGGTGCCACCTGGGTTGCCTGCGCCGCGCTGGGACGCGCGCTGGTGACCTGCAGACCGGCGGCGAGGGAAAGTGCCAGCACGATCATCAGTAGGCGGGAGAGAGGTTGGGGACAATGGGAAAACATGGGGTGAAAGCTCGATCCGGGCCGCCGTGAGCTCTTGTGCGCGGCACCCTCTATTACTACGCAGAGTGGGGCGGATGCGCACCCAGGGGATGGTTCCTGGTTTCCTGTTCCCGGTTTCCGGCTCGGCTTCGTGACCGATGCGTCCGCCTTGGGTCCAGCCTGAATAGAGGAGTTCGCGGCGGTCTATGCCGAACATGGTTCGAGGCCGGAGCCGCCAAGCGCAGTGGCGCACGGCGGCGCGACCGAGAGTGTGGTAAGTGGGAGCAGTGTGTTGAGCCAGGACGAGTTCTGGAAGAAGTGGACCGCCGGAGGAGTCGAGCAGCCTTCGGAGAAGAAGGAAGAGAAGCCGGTAACCGGTGACCCGCTCGCGGGCCTCGATGCCGACACGCTCTCCGCCTGGCTCAAGGGAACGCCCGGTGCCGAGTCGCTGGTTCCGGCCATCCCGCCGCCGCTCTCGCCTGCCGCGCCGTCTTCGGATCTGGCGTCGACCTGGCCGCCGCAGAAGCCGGTGGACCCATTCACCGGGATCCAGCCGCAGGGAGGCACGTCCGCGGGCAACGATTGGGATCTGGCGCTCGACCTTTCCCCGCCCAAGCCGGTCCCCGCCTCGACCTCGCCGGCTCCGGCCAAGCCATTCTTTGGATCTGCACCCTCATCCGAGGCTCCCGCCCACCAGACGCCCTCCGCGCCGTGGTCAGTTGCTCCGGCCGGAACCCCCGTGGCACCCGTGCCGGCCACACCGGCTGCGGGAGCCACTCCCATACCAGCGGCCAACGACTTCGGCGGATTCGACCTGGGCGGTCTGGGCGGTCTGGGCGGCGGTGGTGCGACCCCCGGATCGACCTCCTCGCCCTTCGGCCCACCGCCGCCGCCGCCCCAGCCGCCCGCAGAGGCGCTGCAAGCGGCACCGCTCCGTCTGCGGGTGGAGACTGGTCGCCGGTCTACAGAGCTGAAAATTCAGGGAGAGGCGCTCATCGGACGTCCGGACCCCACGCGCGGCATCAACCCGGAGATCGATCTCCGCCTGGACGACGCTGTTTCCCGCCGCCACGCAAAGATCTTCCTGAGGGACGGCAGATACGTGGTGACGGACCTCAACAGCACCAACGGCACCCGGCACAACGAGACGTGGGTGCAGCCGGAGATGGAGATCGAGCTCAGCTCCGGTGACATCATCCGCGTGGGTGAGCAGACGAAGATCCACGTCCTCGACGTTCCCAGCCAGTCTTAAGCCATGCCGAAGCGCGTCCGCACTGGTGACCATTACCTTCTGGCCCCCGGCCAGGTACTGCCTGGCCAAGGGCCCGGAACCACCCAGTACCGCATTGAGCGTTACCTGGGGCAGGGCGCCTTCGCCGCCGCCTACAAGGCGAGCAATGAGAAGGGGGAAGTCTGCTTCATCAAGGAGTACTTCCCTCCCACCCGGCCCAGCCAGGCTGCGGAACTGGTGCGCGTCTACGCCACGGAGCGGGACGTGATCCGGCGGCTCGGCAGCTACGAGATGATCCCCCGGTTCTGGGACGCCTTCCAGCACGAGGGCTACAGCTACCTCGTCACCGACTTCATCCCCGGCCCGGACCTGGAAGAGGTGCTCAAGAAGGGGCAGAAGCCGAATGAAGAGGTGCTGGTGCGCTGGTGCGTCTGCCTCTGCCACGAGCTCTCTTACCTCCATAGCCGCAACGTGGTGCATCACGACCTGAAGCCGGGGAACGTCCGCTTGAACCAGGACGGCGACCCGGTGATCGTCGATTTCAGCGCAGCACACTGGTTCAAGACGGCGGGGGAGACCACCGACCAGCTCTACGGCTCCGATAGCTACCTGGCCCCCGAATACGCGGACCGCTCTGAGGAGAACCTGGAAGCCGGCAAGAAGATGGATGTCTTCGCCATGGGCCGCATCTTGGTGGAGCTGATGGTCGGCCAGCGGCTCAGCCAGGATGACATCGACCGGAAGCAGGATCAGCTATACGGCCAGATCCTGCACAGCGGGAAGCTCGATATCTCATTCGTCCGCGCGGTGTTCAAGTCGGTCGCATACGACCCTACCCGCCGCTACGAGAGCGGCGTGGCCCTGGCAGAGGACATCCTGCCTGCGGCACCCCCAGTGGGGCGTGTTCGGCCAACCGTTCTGGACCTGGGTCTGGTGGAAGACGCTACCCCTCGCGAGGTGAGCCTCCAGGTCTACAACGTTGGCGGTGGCACGCTGCGGGGTGAGTTGGCGGTCGAGGCGGATTGGCTGGACATCGGGACCACGGGCGCGGTGGTCGGCAAGTCTGCGATGTTCGAGCGGAACCGGCAGTCCGTGCGGGTGGTGGTTTCGCCGGAGCGCCTCATGCCGGGGTCGCAGAACCAGGGCCGCATCGTGGTCAGCTTCCAGAACGCAGACCTTGAGGTGCCGGTGCTGCTGCGGAGGGCCGCCCTCGCGGCGGAGGTTGCGCTTTCACCCAGTTCCGTGAAGATCAACGTGCCCCCCGGTGGTTTCGGACAGGCCAAGCTGACCTTCACGAATCAGGGAGGTGCCCCGGCCCAGGTGAAGGTTCAGCCGCCCGCCGAGATGTTGCTGGGCGTCCAGCCGGAAGAGTTTGTAGTGGTTCCGGGCGGTAGGCAGGAAGTCATCGTCTCTGTCGACGCGGGCACCCTGGGCGAGGTGGAGGTTGAAACCCAGCTCACCTGGACCGTGGAAGGCAACCTCCGCCCGCCGATTCCGGTGCAGGCCGCCGTCCGACAATCCGCTGGATTCATGGCGGCGCTGACGGGTCGCTTCGGCAAGAAGAAGTAATCACCCGTTTCCTCGGCGCTAACCCCAGTCCCGCTTCGCTCGTCCGCACCCATTCGGTCTTTCGCCCCTTCGGTTCATCGCCATCATGAGTGCTCCCATCGAACTCTCGGTAACGCTGGCTCGTCCTGCGGCGCAGGTGGAAGAGGAACCGCGAGAGCCGATCCACGCGCTCATCCGCATCACCGCGCAGCCGGGGGCCGCAATTCGCCCCATCCTCGACCTTTGTTTCGTGGTCGACGCCAGCGGCAGCATGCACCAGTTCACCTTCGGGCCGGGCGAGCGCGACGCATGGCGGCAGCGTGCGGAAGCTCGCGGCGAAGTGGCCCGTCAGGTTGCGGATGGCCGCACCGGTCTCGTCTGGAGCGGTCAAACCCTGCGTGAGCTTCAGCAGCGCGTCTCCACGCCGATGCTCTCCTGTCTCCGCGGCGTCTGGCGCACCCTGGAAGCGCTCGCGCCAGCGGACCGTGCCGCCGTGATCGCCTTCGCGGACCAGCCGGGAATGATCTACCACGATGCCGGCAACGTCGACCGCGCTGCCCGGCTGGAGACCGCGAAGCCGGCCCTCGGTCGCCTCGGCAGCGGCGTCGACGAGAGCGGGCTGGGTCGGGGCACGCGACTCTCCGGCGCCCTCCAGATGGCCCTCCAGCGCATGACGGAGAAGGGTGAGGCGCCCACGCTCCGGCGCATCGTGCTCATCAGCGACGGAATGCTCGAGGACCGGGACGCCTGCATGGGCCTTCTTGACCGTGCCGTGGATGAAGGCGTGGTGATCAGCGCGATCGGCGTGAGCGAGGAGTTCGACGAGGAGTTCCTGATGCACGCCGCCGACCTGACCCGCGGCAGCTTCTATTACGCGGAGTCCGCCCTTGAGGTGGAGCAGGCGGTCGCGAAGGAGCTGGCTCTGGTTACCCAGGTGGTGGGCCGCAGCGCGGTGCTCCGTCTGCGCCCCGACCAAGGCACGGTCATCCGGGATGTCCATCCCTTCTCCCCCGACCTGGCGGAGTTCCGCTCCCTCTGGGTGGAGAACGGCACCTGGCGTTTCCGCATCGGCGACCTCACGTCGGTCCATACCACCAGCTTCCTGGCGGAGCTGGCACCGGCGGCTCACCCCGCCGGAGAGGTTCGGATTGCGGCGGTGCGAGTGGAAGCGAATGCCGCGGGGAGCGCGGAATCGTATGCCGCGGAGATACCGATCAAGCTCCTGTACACCGATGAGACGATGCTGCTCCAGGCGCGCGATGATGAAGTCGAGGATGCGGCCAAGCGGATGGAGATCTACCGTGAACAGCGCCGCGCTACCGAAGCGGAAGGCAAGGGTGATGTGGAGGGTTCCACCCGTCATCTGCGCGCCGCCACCCGGATGCTGCGCGGCATCGGGGCGGATGATCTTGCGGAGGAGATGGACGCCGCCGCCGCCGAGACCGAGACCGGCACCCGCAACCTGGGCCGCACCAAGAAGGTCAAGGCCGGCACGCGTCGCCTGGGCGGCAAGTAGGCTTGTGATCGTCTCCGAGGCCGTCTTCCAGTCGCCTCTTCTCCCGTTCCCCCATTCGCTTTTTGTGGCTGGTTCGGTCAGTGCTTGCCAAGGACGCTTCTGTTCGTGGACACTGCCGCCCCTGAGGGGCTCA
Source organism: Actinomycetes bacterium (assembly GCA_031426395.1). Lineage (GTDB taxonomy): Bacteria > Armatimonadota > SYMT01 > SYMT01 > SYMT01 > JANPLG01. Next base: position 4,709 of record JANPLG010000119.1, on the reverse strand, counting down.
AGCTCATTTTTCCTCACCGCTTTCGAGGGGTTGCGGGGCTGTGAAAGAATTAAAAATCTTACACTCATCGAGGTGGCTTCAGGGGGTCATCTCAGTCCGAAAAGTCGTCAGATGGCCCTTCCTGGGCTTCCTGGCGCGTTGACTTTTCTGCACGTCGACCAAGTCCGTTCCAATGGGCGAATACTCTCACGGCCCCTTGCACCCCTCGCTATTGACTGTCGCCCCTCCGGGGCTTGGGGCACGACATCGCTGAGGCATTGAAGCACCGTTTGGACTTGGTGTATTACGCAACATACCTAGTATCACAACGACGTTCCAGATCTCAGGCTTGGCTGCTACGCAGGGATCGCCTCTTGCTGCGAGGAAGGAACGGGACCGCTATCGGCATCTTCGTGCGCAGCAGGAAGCTCTGATCCAGAACCCGTCGTTGTAATACTAGTGGTCAGTCAAGTTAGGTCTGTGTTTTCCCATTGGCGCCTGTGTGCGTGGGCACTTTCGCCCCTCCGGGGCTTTAGCAACGGACACCAGGGGCTTGCGCACCCTGGCTACATGCTTTCGCCCCTCCGGGGCTATTGGGCGGAGAAACGTAGGCAGCATTTCCATTATGGGTCGTTCGTATTTGCGCTGCTAGGCAACGTACCTAGCTTGACCGAGCGTTGTAAATGTGACCTGACGGCACTGGCTTAGCTGACCGTAGTCCGCGCGACTTTCCCGGCACCCTGCTCGTCTGACCCCTGATAACCGGGCTTCGGCCCCGTAGCTTTCAGGGAGATCGCAATGACGCCTATCCAGTCCCCTTCGCATTCACAGTCCCCATCACCTTCACAGTCCCCAGCCACTACGGACCGCTCCACAGGCAAGCTGCGCGCTGCGGGAATCCTCGGTTTCGCCGCCCTTGTGACAATGCTTGCCATGGGTCCACTCGAGGCCCAGTTTGGGTCTGGGATACCCGGCGGGGGTGCCGGTCAGCTTGGGGGAGGCCGGATCGGTGGGGGCACTGGGTTCGGTCAGGGAAGTGGCAGCGGAAGGCAGGGCGGTGGCCTCTCCGGCGGTGGCTCCGGCTTTGGGAACAGCGGGGGCCTCCCCGGTGGTGGCTCAGGCTTTGGGAACAGCGGCAGTCCCTTCGGCGGCGGTGGGTTCTCTAGTGGGAGCGGCTTCGGTCCATTCGGTGGATCAGGGCGCGGCGGTAGTGCGCCCGGGAGCGCGGGCCGGGGCGATGGCGGCATTGGTGGCTTCGCGATGGCGCCGGGGCAGTCGGTAGAGCTGGCCGCCGCATGCACGGACCTCTTCCTGGAGGCGCCGGACGCCACCACCCGCATGGAAGGCGGCGCTGGAAGCGAGGTGTTCCTGTCGAGTGGGGATGTGGTGGGCCTGGACCGCGCACTGGCTTCCGAGATGCTGGTCCTGACCGGTACGCCACGATCCGCTACGCTATTTGGACCTTCCAGCCCGCTCCTCAAGCTTCGGCTGACCAATGCTTCCCAGCAGCGATTGGCAGTGCGCGTATTGCCGGGGACGCATGTGATCCCGCAGGGCCAGTCCACCAGCCGACTCTCAGGAGACGCCGCAAAGCTCTTCACCCTGGCCCGAGATCAGAAGCTGCCGGATCGCGTGCTGCAACAGGCGGTCTGGGCCGCGCGGGGAAGCTCGCTGGAGGACGTGGAGCAGACGCAGATCACCCGCGTCGCACCGAAGGATGCGGAGCGCGTCCAGCAGCTTCTGGACGAGGCCGGCCTGAAGCTGAAGTTCGACCGCGGCCGCAGCGAGTACGTCCGCCGCTACGAAGATGCTCAGGATGCGATCTCAACCAAGAGTGCGCCCGCCGAAGTGCGAGGCTCCGCCTTCCTGCAGGACGGCAGCAAGGTGGCCATCGAGGGGATGCGCGCCGCTGATGGCAACGGCGTGGTGACCCTCAAGCCTCAGCGCCGCGAAGGCGAGTTTCGCTATCGCGCCGAGTTCACGTCTCGGAAGGACGGCCGCCTCGGTGTGAAGCTGTTCCACCTGGTGACCGGAGCGCCACTTCCGGCGCAGAAGTCGCTGCTGGTGTATCCCGCCTCTGGATAACCACATGCCGCTGAGGAGCCGTGCTCTTCCAGGCATCCCAAACGAGAGAAGGCCCGCCCCAGGAATGGGGCGGGTCTTCTCGTCAGTTACCGTCTTCCGGACCCGCTGTGAAGCAAGTCGTTCAGCCGTGGTCACCGACCGTTACGCGGTGGTGCGTCGGTTCATGCCGCCGGTCAGTAGCTTGACGACCAGGACAAACAGGGCGGCACCGATGATGGCCGGGATGACCTGAATACCACCAAGAACGGGACCGAACTGCAGCAGCATGCTGCCAATCCATGCACCTATAAGTCCTGCGACGATGGAACCGATCCATCCGCCCGGAACCTTGCCGCCGGCGATCATCTCACCAATGGCGCCCGCGATAGCCGCTACGACAAGCAGCACGATCAAGCCTAAAAGATCCATCTTTATCTCCTCTCCCAATCAGCCATCTCCACCGCTCCCCGGAGGGTGCAGGTTGCGAGCGGCTGTTGGGAACTGATTTGCAACGCTAACCTGACTGGTGGTACCCGTCGCTTCACGAAATCAAGCATGGGCTGTGCGTCCTCCTCAGATGACATCGCAGGCAGGCCGTCCCGCGCATCGGCAGGCTTCATCCAAGTAGACGCCGAACGGATGGCCAAGTCTGCGCCCCGTTCGCCACCCCTCGCCACTCCATGACTTCCCCTGACCCCATCGTGTCCGGACCTGCGCCCCGGTCGATCCTCGCCACGGACTGCGGCTCTACCACCACCAAGGCAATCCTGATCGAGCAGCAGGGCGACGAGTACCGACTTGTCTGCCGCGGAGAAGCACCCACGACGGTGGAGGCACCTTTCGACGACGTAACGGTTGGCGTGCTCAACGCCATGCGGGAGATTGAGGAGCTGACGGGCCGCCGGTTCATCCAGACACTGGAAGAGGGCGGCCGGGTCCTGGCTCCGCGCACCGCCGGCGGGGAGGGTGCGGACCTCTACCTCTCCACTTCCAGCGCGGGCGGCGGGCTGCAGATGACGGTGGCCGGCGTGGTCCGCTCCATGTCTGCGGAGAGCGCGGAGCGAGCGGCGCTCGGTGCCGGCGCGATTGTCATGGACACCATTGCGGTTGACGACGGGCGCAAGGAGTATGAGAAGGTCGAGCGAATCCGCGCGCTCCGTCCCGACATGCTGCTCATGGCCGGAGGGACGGACGGAGGGACGGTCACGCACCTGGTGGAGCTGGCTGAGCTGGTGGTTTCAGCCGACCCTCGGCCCCGCCTCGGCATTGGCCTTAAGGTACCGGTTATCTACGCGGGTAACAAGGAGGCGCTGGCCCCCGTTCGGGACGTCCTTGACGGCCGGGTAGAGCTGCATCCGGTGGACAACCTGCGCCCCAGCCTGGACGTTGAAAACCTCCATCCCGCCCGCGAGGAGATCCACGAGCTGTTCCTGCGCCACGTGATGCAGCAGGCACCTGGCTATGCCAAGCTCACCACCTGGACCGGCGCCGATATCATGGCCACGCCTAACGCGGTCGGCCGGATCATCGAGACCATTGCACGGCGGGACTCCATCAACGTCCTGGCCGTGGACATCGGCGGCGCGACGACGGATGTCTTCTCCGTCTTCAGCGAGATCTACAACCGCACCGTCTCCGCCAACCTGGGGATGAGCTACAGCATCTGCAACGTCCTCACGGAGGCGGGGGTCGCCAACATCGCCCGCTGGGTTCCGTTTCCCATTGCGGCTGCGGAGCTCCGCAACCGGCTGCGGAACAAAATGATCCGGCCCACCACCATTCCGTTCACTCTGGAAGACCTCCTTATCGAGCAGGCCGTCTGCCGGGAAGCGCTGCGTCTGGCTCTCGACCACCATAAGAGCCTAGCGCGGGGGCTGGCGGGGGTTCAGCAGGACCGGAGCATCGGTGACCTCTTTGATCAAAAGGGCACGGCGCAGACGCTGGTGCGGATGCTCGATCTTGATCTGGTGGTCGGCTCCGGCGGAGTTCTCTCCCACGCGCCCCGGCGGGAGCAGAGCGCCCTGATGATGATGGACGCCTATCAGCCGGAGGGGGTCACCGAACTGGCGGTGGACAGCATCTTCATGATGCCCCAGCTCGGCGTCCTCTCTACCGTTCTCCCAGACGCCGCCACCCAGGTCTTCGAGCGCGACTGTCTGATTCGGCTTGGCACGGTGATCGCGCCGGTGGGGCCGGGGGCCGCTGCCGCGCGTGACGGCGACACGCTTGCCACCGTTCGCCTGGACGGCCGCGAGATACCGATGAACGCCGGCACCTTGCAGCGCTTCCCACAGGCTGAAACCGAGTGGAAGGAAGTCGAGATCATCCCGGCGCGGACGGTCGACGTGGGCGCGGGGCGAGGGAAGGCGCGCCGGGCCAAGGTGCGGGGCGGGGTAGCGGGGCTGATCCTCGACGCGCGCGGACGTCCCCTGCGGCTCCCGGCCGAGGACACCGCCAGGATCGCCCTGCTCCGGGAGTGGCTTACGGCCTTCGACCTGCCACAGCCGTAGCAGCGAAGCAGCGCGTCCTAATCCTAATCCTAACCTGGCGGAGCCAGAACCATAAGGGGTTCGGCTGCGCCGAGGAGAAGGTTACCCGCGAGCCTCTCCTCTTGGCTTCGTGGTTGGTGGCCCCGATGCAACTGCTTACCGAACGCTACGCTTCGC
>JANPLG010000118.1:0-4212 GCA_031426395.1 Actinomycetes bacterium | reverse complement strand
CGCTGCTGCTGCGGCGGACCTACGCGGTCCAAGCTAGAACAATGAGCGGACTCGCGACATTCGCTTCACGCTAGTAGCTCCTTCACCACATGCCCGTGCACGTCGGTGAGGCGGAAGTCGCGGCCGGCATACCGGTAGGTGAAGCGCTCGTGGTCGAAGCCCATGAGGTGCAGGATCGTCGCGTGGAGATCGTGCACGTGTACGGGCTTCTCCTGGGCGCGGAACCCGAACTCGTCGGTGGCGCCGTGCACCTGCCCGCCGTTAACCCCCCCGCCGGCTAGCCACATGCTGAATCCGTAATGATTGTGGTCTCGGCCGCCGCCCGCTTCAAGGCCGGAGGTGAGCTCTATCGTCGGCGTGCGGCCGAACTCCCCGCCCCAGATTACCAGCGTATCGTCCAGCATGCCGCGCTGCTTGAGGTCCTTCAGCAGCGCGGCGATGGCCTGGTCGCATTGGCGGGCGAGGGTGCGGTGATCCAGGATGTTGACGTGGTTGTCCCAAGGCTGGCCGGCATCATGCCAGACCTGGACAAAGCGCACACCGCGCTCCAGCAGGCGGCGGGCGATCAGGATCTGCCGCGCCTGCGTTCCCGGTCCATACATCTCCTGGATATGGGCGGGCTCGCGGCTCACGTCGAACGCGTCGGTCGCCTCGATTTGCATTCGGTAGGCCAGCTCAAATGACTCGATCCGGGCTTCCAATTGCGGGTCGGCGCGGCGCGTTCTGCCATGCTCCTCGTTCAGTAGGCGAAGCTCCTGCAGCAGGCGCAGTTGTCGCTCCCCAGCGGCGGGGTCACTGTGGAAGCGCGCGCTCCGGATGTGCTCGATCAGCTTGCCGACTTCCGTGAACTGAGTGTCGATGTACGTGCCCTGGAGCGCACCCGGCAGGAAGGCCGATTGCCAGTTTTGCTCCCCCTGAGTTGGCTTGCCTCGCGGGCACATGGCAATGAACCCGGGCAGGTTCTGGTTCTCGGTTCCCAGGCCATAGGTCAGCCATGACCCGAGGCTGGGGCGCGGAAGCCGCGCCTCCCCGCAGTTCATTAGCAAGAAGGAAGGCTCGTGGTTGGGGATGTCCGCCTGCATCGAGCGGATTACCGCGATGTCGTCGATGCATTCAGCCGTTTTGGAGAAAAGCTCACTGACTTCGATCCCGCTCCGACCGTAACGGCTGAATTGGAACGGCGATGGGAAAGCCGCCCCGGTCCGGCGCTCGGTGATGGGGTTGCCGGTAGGGAGCAACTGCCCCGCGTACCGTTTGAGCGCCGGTTTGGGATCGAACGTATCAACGTGGGAGGGGCCCCCATTCATGAAGAGATGGATGACCCGCTTGGCTTTGGCCCTGAAGTGAGGGCGCTTGGGCGAGAGCGGTCCCGAACTGCTCTCCCCGTAGGCAGGAGTAGCGGATACGAGGCCAGGAACCGCGAGTGCGCCCATACCCATGCCTGCGCGGGCGAGCAGTTCTCTTCGAGTGACTGGGTGCTTCATCTGTGGTTCGTCGAGAGGGGCATGGAGCGGCGCTGAAGGGGTGGGAGCCTAATCGACGAACGCGAACTCGTTGCTCAGCAGCAGTGCTTGACCCAACTCTGCCAGGGCGCCCCGCTCCACAAAGCGGATCCCTCGCCGCATCTCTTCCGGCTTCGGGTCGCGCGCCATGGCTATTCTATAGAGATTGCGCACGCGTGCAGCGGACGAAGGACCATCGAGTCCGTGGGCAGACCGTTCCGCCAGGGCCTGTGCGTTGTCTTCCATGAAAAGGCTGTTTAAGAGGAAAAGTGCCTGAAGCGGCACCGTGGTTACGTGGCGGGTGGCGGCGTGAGCGTCCGGGTTGGCGAAGTCGAACAGCCGGAGCATTCCAGGCAGGTTCTGCCGATCGATGCTGGCGTAGAGCGTTCTGCGACGGTTGTCCGGCTTGAGCAGGTCGCCGCCAGGGCCCCCGAGAGTGAGGTCCAGTCGACCCGCCACGGACAAGACTGAGTCGCGGAACGCCTCTACGTCCAGCCGGCGCCGGTTCATCCGACCGATCAGACGGTTCTCTGGATCCCGCCCTCCGGCACCCACGCTGGCTTGACGATAAGTGCTGGACACCATGATCATCCGGTGCAACCGCTTCACCGACCAACCCATTCCGATTGAGTGGGGAGCGGACGTAGCCGCTGCGCCTGCGGCTCCGTGTCTCTTTGTCTCCGTGGTGAAGACAGCGGCCAGCCAGTCCAGCAACGCGGGGTGCGTCGGTGCATCGCCGCGCATGCCGAAATCGCTTGGGGTGCGCACCAGTGCGTGACCAAAGTGCTGCTGCCAGACGCGATTGACCAGTACCCGGGCGGTCAGCGGGTTGTCCCTCCGGACGATCTCGCGGGCCAAGTCGAGGCGCGCCGTCGCCGAAGCGAACGGTTTTCGTACGTCGCCGGACAGCGCCGCGAGAAAGCGCCTGGGCACGCGGGGACCAGGCCGCTGCGGGTTGCCGCGGTGCAAGATGCGGGCATCGTGCGCTGGCGTCGTCTCTACCAGCGTATGGGCCCGCGGCGGAGCATTTCCGGTCTGCGCGAGCCAGGCCCCCGCGAGATTTCGTAGCCGGACGAGCTCGGCGTTGACCGGCGCGTCGTAGAGGTAGTTATCGATCGCCTGATTGCGGGTCATCACGATGGGCGAAGAAGGCCCGTAAAGGACATCCAGGAGCTCACGACCCGCTGGGGACAACTCCGGTAAGGGGGCGATGTTGGTCTCAATCACCGGCACTTCACCGCTGGCCGTGCGGATCACCGTCAGCCGCACGTTGTCCAGCACGCCATCCGCCAGCCCTGACTCGCCGTTTGCGGTGGCGTCTGCAAATGCGAGTGTGACCGTGGGCCCGTCTGCCACGAACGCTAGCTCGTATTGCTTCAGGACGTTGGGGATCGTACCGCGCGCCGTGAGGATGTGGTTTGCCAGGGTAGTTTTGCCCCGCGCCTGGGCGCGCAGCGACTGTGCCGCTTCCGGCGCCCCGCTTCCGAAAGCGCCGTAGTCGAATGTCAACCGATACCTCGCGCCGGGCTGGGTCCGGACAACCTGAGTCAGCTCCGCGAAATGCGCCGTCGGCGGGGCACTGGTTGGCAACCCGTCTCCAAACACCGCCGCGAACCGCCCATCCGAGCTTCCCTCGCCATCAAGCGTAACCAGGCGGGCCCCCTTCAGCTTCCACCCTCTCAGCGAGCCGTTCTGGGTTGGGCCATCCGACTCGAAACTCCCGTTCCTGAGGCCGCTTGCGCGGTCCTCGGCTTCCCACCGGCGCGATTCCGCTTCTTCGTGAACGGCTTCCAGCAGATCGCCGTACCCACGGGCTACATCCTGCATCGACTTGGGCGGGCTCCGAACGAAATGCGCCCTGACGAGTTCGTTGATGCTCGGATCGGGGCCCGCCGACCTCCAGCGAGCCGTCAAAGCGCTCGCCTGAGCAGCGAATCGGGATGGCTCCAGTGCGGCGAAGTCGTGCCAGCCCTTGAAGACGCGGTCACCGTTTTCGCCGGTATGCTGCAGCGTGTCGATCCATCGTTCCACCACAAACTGGCGGATCTCACCAGGGGCGTGCGGGAGGGGCTGTTGCGGTGCCTGGCGGCCTTCCAGAGCTTGCTTCAAGTAATCCCCTGCGCGCGACCGGAACTCGTTCAGCAAGGCAACGAAAGCGACGCCTTCCCGCTGTTCGGCCACCAGTTTCCGTCGTTCGAATTCCTTGGTGTGGGCCTGATGGGCCGCTACCGCAGCACCCGAGTTGCTGCCAATCAAGGGCGGGTACGTTGGGTCTTCCGAAGCGGCGAACACCCCGTACAGTGAATAGTAGTCCGCCGTCGGAACGGGATCGTACTTATGATCATGGCAGCGCGCGCAGGATACCGTGAGCCCCAGCAGGCCGCGGGTGACCACGTCGATCCGGTCATCGATGATGTCGTGACGGTTGCCAGTGAATCGCCGGCCGAGGGTCAGATAGCCGAGCGCGGCGGGGTCCGAGCTTCCATCCGGCAGTTGGTCCGCGGCCAGTTGCTCCAGGATGAACCGGTCGTAACGCTTGTCTTCGTTGAGTGAGCGAACGACGTAGTCCCGGTAGGTGTAGGCGTAGGGAAAGAAGCGCTCTTCCTGCAGCCTCACGTATCCGCGGGTGTCCGCATAGCGCGCCACGTCTAGCCAGTAGCGGCCCCACCGCTCACCGTATCGGGGAGAGGCGAGGAGCCGGTCGACCACC
>JANPLG010000117.1:0-9227 GCA_031426395.1 Actinomycetes bacterium | reverse complement strand
GGAGACCATCAGCGCCGCCGTCAGCCCGGACGGTAAGTGGATCGCATTCGTCTCCTTTACGGGGACCGATCCCGCCCTATGGATCGCGGCGGCGGATGGTACCGGCGCCCGCGAGTTGCTGAAGCCCGGTCGGCCCGCGCTCCGTCCGGTATGGTCTCCCGATGGCAAGTGGATCGCCTTTCACGGCGTCAGCGAGTCATCCACCAAACCGGTCCTGGCGGAAGAAGGGGAGAAGCCTGCGGAGAAGAACGGCAATTCCCTTGAGGTGATCGCACCCGACGGCACCGGCCACCGGGTCCTCTGGAAGCCGGACGCGGCCGAGAAAATCTCGCCGATGGGGCCGGAGCCGGTCTGGTCGGCGGACGGCAAGGCGCTCTACGCGTTCACCGACATCGCTCCGAAGACGAACCAGGACACCCCCTTCTGCGACCTCTGGCAAGTCCCGACGGACGGGTCCACTGCGACGAAGCTGAACGGGGCCAGCCCGCTCCAGGGTCCATCGATGTTCGCGAGCCTCGTCCCCGGCCATCTCGCGCTCTTCATCGACCCGGAGAACAAGGCGACCAAGATCCCTCGCCTTGCCCTCCTGACGGCGCCGTTCAGCGCTGCGGCCCGGGTGATGAACTTGCCTGCGGGCTTCCTCGGCGGCGACAACCAGAATCAGGAAGTCGAAGGGATGCCGGTCCCCGCCATCTCGCCCAATGGGCAGCATGTGGCGATCGCCTTCGTACCCAAGGGCGCTATTGGGCACCTCCTGCTGCAGCCTACGGGCGGTGGCGCGGTCCAGCGGTACCCCATCCCCGCGCCGCCCGCCACCCCGGCGAAGAAGCCCGCCCCCTCGAAGGGCAAGCCTGCCACAAAGAAGCCGACCGCCAAGCCTGTCCGCAAGCGGTAACCAGCTCATGGACGCCGTGACGGAACTGAACCCAGAGCCGAAGGTGCGACGCGGCAAGGTCAAGCGTCGGCACGTAATCCTCGGCGTGCTGCTGGTTCTCGCGGCGGGAGCGCGCTTCGTTTCGCATTACTGGATCGCCCGTACGATGGGCACCAGTCCCGCCGGCTGCGAGATCTTTCTGGCCGACATCTACGACCCAACGGATGGGGCGGGGACAGCGTGGGTGGTCGGTTATCCTTCCTGGCCGGATGGGCTGGCGGTTCACAAGGAGTACAACCAGGTCATCCGCGCCGCCGCCCGTCGCCACCCCAACGTTCATCTGGTAGAGATGCATTCCGCGCTGCTGGGCCACGGCTTCTACTCACGTCAGTTCTGGATGCCGCAATACCAGCGTGCCGATCCCACCTGCTGGTACCAGGACAACTTCGAGGATCCAAACGATCGCGGCTACGACGCCATCCGCCGCGCCTTCCTGGTCGAAATGGTCCGTCAAAGGGATCGCCTGGTTGCACCCTCGCCTACCGAGATAACCCAGGTCAGTGGCCTCGAACAGCAGCGCACGCTCGAAAGGTGATGTTAGAAGCGGGGCATGGATGGGCATGAATTCCAGTGAGGATGGAACGCCTCCGGCGCTCCATTATGATCCCCGCCGCTCCGGCGGGAACTCCTGGACCTTTCCTGATGCAGCTCCCCACAATCTTCAACCGTGTCGTCTCCAAGCTGCAGCGCCGCAAGATGCTTCCACCCGGTATGCGGGTCGGCTCGGACGTCCACATCGGGGACAGCAGCCGCTTCGATTGGAGCCACGGCCGCCACATCACCATCTGCGATGGGGCCACCATCGCTCCGGGAGTGCGCATCCTCTGCCACGATGCTTCCAGCTTCCAGCGTCTGCGGGCCACGTGGGTGGCACCGGTTCGCATCGGCGCTCGCGCATTCATCGGGACGGAGGCGACCATCATGCCGGGCGTCGACATTGGGGATGACGCTGTGGTGGCAGCGGGTAGCGTGGTGACGAAGGACGTTCCCGCCGGCACCATCGTCGCCGGCGTTCCCGCGCGGGAGATCGGCCTCGTGGCGGACCTCGACCGCCGCCGCGAGGAGCAGCTTCGCTCCCTTCCCGTTTTCCGCAGCGCTGACTACGAGAAAGACGACCTCCCGCCCGATCTCGACGCGCAGCTTGAGGCGGCCACCCGCAATCACGGTGGCTACTTCCTGGTCAAGCCCTAGACGTTTGTCAAGATCAACGTGTGTTCTTCCAACGGAATGGGAGAATGGGAGAATAGGAGAGAGGGTGAATGGGAGGGGCTTGGTCCGTAACGTCGCCCATTCCCCCATTCTCCCTTTCAACCTGTAAGGACATCCTCGTCAAGCCATAGATCGTCCAAGCGCATATTCGCTTTGTCGTTCCCTCGGGCCGCCTCAAGTCCGGTCAAGTCGGTTGCCTACGCGCTACACTGCACGTGGCACCTGACCCGCCGGCTGCGAGGCGCTTTACCTTGTCCCGCCTGCGGGTTCCTCCCGGCAAATAGAGGACCCGACATCGATGTCCCACCACAGCAAGCTCCGCGTCGGCATGGTCGGCGGCGGCGGCCCCGCTAACTTCTTCGGCGGTCCCCATCGCACCGCCATCCTGATGGACAACACGGCGGAGCTGACCGCCGGCGCCCTCCGCTCCAGCGCGCAGGCTTCCCTCGACGCCGCCCACGAGCTCCACTTCACCCGCGGCTACCCGGACTACGAGACGATGATCCGCGAGGAGGCCGATCTCCCGGCGGACCAGCGGATCCACTACGTGACCATCGTGACGCCCAACCATGAGCACTTCGGCCCGGCGAAGGCCGCGCTGGAAGCCGGTTTCCCGGTCCTCTGCGAGAAGCCGCTCACCATCACCACCGATGAATCGGTGGAGCTGGCCAGCCTGGCGAAGTCGAAGGGGCTGCCGTTCGTGGTCGCCTACACCTACACCGGCTTCCCGATGGTCATGCTGGCGAAGGAGTTGGTTGCCGCCGGCGAGATCGGCGAAGTGCGCAAGGTCGAGGCCTGGTACCCCCAGGGCTGGCTGGCGACCCGCACGGAAGATGCCGGTGTCCAGCAGGCCGCCTGGCGCGTCGATCCCACCCGTAGCGGCGCTTCCGGCTGCGGCGGCGACATCGGCACCCACGCCTATGAGTTCGTCCGCTTCGTCGCCGGCCTCACCGCCACGGAGGTCCAGGCCCGACTTCACACCTTCGTCGAGGGTCGCGCGCTGGATGATGACTTCACCGTCCTCGCGAGGCTGAACAACGGCGGCCTCGCCACCATCACCGCCAGCCAGGTGACCATCGGCGCGCAGAACGACAACGGCTTCCGCATCACCGGCACCCAGGGCACGCTGGAGTGGAACATCACCAACCACGAGGCGCTCAAGCAGATGAAGGGCGATGGTCTGCTCACGGTCTACCGCCTCGGCGCGGGCTACCCGTGCTTCCCAGCCAGCATCAGCCCCTACCTGCGTCTCCCTGCTGGCCACCCCGAAGGCTTCCACGAGGCGCTGGCCAACCTGCACAAGACGCTCCAACTCCACATCCGCCGCGCGGCGGGTGAGAGCACGCTGCCGGAGCCGTTCAAGCACCCGAATGCGGTGGACGGTGCCGCCGGCATGGCCTTCATTGAAGCTTCCGTTGCCAGCAGCGCGGCGCAGGGTGCCTGGACGAAGGTCCGGCAGGTGGATTAGTGCCGCATCGGTGAACGCAATTGCGGTTCCAGACGAGGGAGTTCCGGTTGGAGCTCCCTCGTGTTCTCAGTCCGAAACTCACTCACTGCTGTGCACCATGCGCCACCCACTTCCCCTCTGCCGCGTCCTGCTCCCCTTGCTTGGGCTTGCGACTGCCGTAGCCGCCGCGCCCTCACCCCTTGATCCGACTTTCGACCGGGACGGGCTCGTCGAGACCTACCTCGGTCGAGGCAGCGATTACGCAAGTGCGGTGCTCGTGGAGCCTTCCGGTAAGGTCGTTGTGGCAGGGTCCACGCCTGGGAACAACCTGGGCGACTTCCTGGTGGCCCGCTTCACCCGCAGCGGCCAACTTGACCGGCGTTTCGGGCGTAACGGGATTGCAAAGCTCAGCCTTATCGGTAACGACGGGGCGCAGTCGATCATCCGTCAGCCCGATGGCAAGCTCATCGTGGGCGGCAGTACGGGCACCAACACAGGCCAGGAACGCAGGTTTGCGCTCGCAAGGCTCAACAGCGATGGGTCGCTAGATAGCAGCTTTGGTGAAGGAGGAAAGGTAACCACCCGCGTTCTTGAAGACGGAGCCGCCATCTGGGGACTGGCACTGCAGTCAGATGGGAGCGTCATTGCTGCCGGGACCACCGTCATCAACGGCGAGCTACGGGCAGCCGTCGCCCGCTACTCGGACACGGGGGAACTGGACCTGTCATTCGATGAGGATGGACTCGTTGTTCTCAACCAGGGCCAAAACTCCGAAGAGGCACGCGCGGTAGCAGTCGACGACCAGAATCGCATCGTTCTCGCGGGCTTCAGCTTGTCATCGCAGGGAAGCCGCTCCGCGGTGATCCGGCTGACCGCCACCGGCCAGCTGGATACCGGCTTTGGAGCAGGCGGCGTCTCGGTATTTGACATGGGCCCGGACGGTGGACTCCCGCGTGCCCTTGCCGTGCAGGGGGATGGCATCCTCGTTGCAGGAGTGGGCGTCACCGAGATTAACCGCTCACTCACACAGGACTTTGCCCTGGCCCGGCTGGACAGCGCCGGCTCGCTCGACCCGACCTTTGGCACGAATGGCGTCACCCTCACTGACTTCAGGGGCAGAAACGATGACGCCTATGCCATCACCCTGGACGGTGAGGGGCGCATCCTGCTGGCGGGCACCATCTCGATAGGCGGAGGACGGCCCCACGCTGACTTCGGGTTAGCCCGATACACTGCCGCAGGCGTGCTCGACGCCGGCTTCCACGGCATTGGCAAGGTGACCACCAACATTGGCAATTCCGCCCGCCTGCAGCCAAGCATTGATGAGGCGCGAGGAGTGGCCGTAGCTCCCGATCAGAAGATCGTGGTTGCCGGGGTCACCGATTCGCAGGTGAACGGCCGCGGAGTATCGCGAAGTCACATCGCCCTCGCCCGCTACCGGTCCCACTAACCGCTTAGATCCCCCGCAGATGCCCCTCATTAGCGACGAGCCCTTTGAATCGAAGTCCCGTCGCGGCCGCTCCTGGGCGTTTGGCTGCCTGGGCGCCCTGGGGGTCGTCGGAGCCGCTGTTTGGGGCTACGTCCTGTGGGCGAACATCCTGCCGCCGCACCCGGCCGCTCCGGCGGTGCAACTGCCCCAGCCCAATCGCTACGACGCCGTGAACGCTGCAGTCGCGCGCGTCAGGGTGGCCCCCGGGAATGGACCGGTCAGTAACCCTCGTTCTGTCTCAGCTGCAGAACTCCAGGAAGCGGTTGCGGAGCAGCAGCCCGCGTTCAACCAGCTCCGGCGGGCCCTCAGGCTCCCTTTCATGACCCCCGTTCCGAGCACGGATGGATCGTCCTTCGGACATATGGCCGGCTACCGGCAGGCGGCGCGCGCACTGGCTGCGGAGGCTTGCGTTGCCAGGACCTCTGGGCAGTATGCACGAGCGGTGAGCAGTGGCCTGGATGGGATCGAACTTAGCGTTGAAACACAGCGAGGGGGAGTCTATTCCCATGCGCTCGTCGGCGTGGCGGTCTGCTCCATCGTGATGCGAGAGCTTGAGGCCGCCATACCGCATGTCTCGGCGCAGGAGGCGCATAGACTTGGTGGCCGGCTAGACGAGGTTCTCACCGTTGCTCCCACCTTTGGGGAGCTTGCCCGCTCGGAGCGGTACGTCACCCGCGCTGAATCAATTCATCGTGAACGCCAAACGCCCACCGCAGCTCACTCCCTTCTTCGTCGGTGAGGAGATATCGGTGAAGGAGAAGGCCGAGCGTATCGGGATGCGCTACTTCTATCCCAAGGCACCGGCGTACGCCGCCCTGGATGCACACCTCCTTGAGGCGGAGCAGGAAGCCGAAAGGCCGCTCTGGCAGCGCCAGCCGGTCGCCGATCCCACGGAGCCCTATCTCCGGGAATACACGGGCAGTTGGGTGAAGTCCATCGGGAACACTTACGGACGCTTCATGACGCATCTCCAGCTCATTAGGCTGGAACTTGCTCTGCAGGAGTACCGGCAACGGGTCGGCCGCTTTCCTGACCGGCTGGAGCAACTCGCGCCAACCTACCTTGCCAGTATCTTGCCCGATCCGTTCACCGGAAGGCCCTTCCGCTATCGACGGACTGCTGCGGGATACCTGCTCTACAGCCTCGGATCCAACGCCACGGACGAAGGCGGTGAGCCGCACAACCCCCGCACGCCGGACTCCGGTGATCTGGTTGCCGGCCGTCTTCTGCCGCCGCAGCGCCTTGCAGCGCCAAGACAGCCAGCGCGCTAGCGATCCGTTCCCTGCAGGTTTAGCAAACGGGGCCATGAGGGGAGAAGGGGGATCAGAGACTTTCCCCTACCTCCACCACTACCGTGCTCCAATTCCGCTCAATCCGCTGGAAGCTGATTGTCAGCAGCCTCCTTGCCGTCGGGATTCCCCTCATCCTGTTTGGCTACTTCCTGGGCTCGCAGCTCATGTCCTTCTACCTGAGACAGGTGGAGGCGGAGCTGAGGTCGAAGGCGCGTCATGTCGCAGAATCCACAGGCCCCATCCTCGATCCGCGCACGCCTGCGGATGCTCCGGCCCTGACGCGGGCGGTGCATCGCTGGAAGAACTATCCCAACATCCGGGTGACGGTGGCGGACCTCAGGGGGATCGTGCAGGCGACCACCAACGGCTCCGGTGTCGGGGATCCGTTGTCGGATGTCAACCGCCCGGGGATGCTCCAGGCGCTGCACGGTGATGAGAACTCCATGGTCTGGAAGAATCCAGATTACGGCAATGAGGACAGCATCTACGTCAATATGCCCGTCAAGCATCAGGACAAGACCGTGGGCGTGGTGCGGGTAGCCCAGTCATTGACGCAGGTGCAGCAATCCATCGGCAGGGTGCGCGCCACCTTGGTGACCGGGTTTGCAGCCTATGGCGCCCTCATCATTGCCCTGACGTTCCTGCTGGCGTCCAGCATCGTCCGGCCCGTGGAGCAGTTGAACCGCAGCGCGCTCGTCATTGCCGGCGGCGACCTCTCCCATCGGGTGAAAGTCCAGGGCACTGACGAGATCATGGTTCTGGGCGATGCGCTGAACCAGATGACCACCCGGATCCAGCACCTGGAGGGGATGCGTCGGCAGTATGTTTCCAACGTCTCCCATGAACTGCGGACGCCACTAGCGTCCATCCGCGGAATGGCCGAGACCTTGATCATGCATGGCGCAGAAGACCCGGACCTCGCGCGCCGCTACCTTCCTCGCATCATCGCCCAGACCGACCGCCTCGCCCGTCTCGCGTCACAGTTGCTCGATCTGGCTCAGATCGAGAGCGGCAATCTTGTGGCCACTTTTCGCGAAGTCCGGCTGGCAAGCGTGATTGAGGACGTGGTCCACACGTGCGGCGCATCGGTGGTGGAACGCGGCGTCGCCTTGCAAACGAACCTTCCGGCGAATCTTCCCGTCCTGCAAGGGGATCACGACCGGCTGGTCCAGGTCTTCCTCAACCTGGTGGACAACGCGGCCCGCTACACTCCGGCTGGCAATTCCATCGAAGTCACCGCTGCGGCTTCCCAAGATGCGGTGACGGTCACGGTGCGTGATGAGGGGTCTGGGATCCCGTCGGAGCATCTGGAGCACATCTTCGACCGGTTCTACCGGGTTGAGGGAAGCCGATCCACGCGCACCGGCGGAACCGGACTCGGTCTGTCCATCGTCAAGCAGATCGTTGAAGCGCACCAGGGAATGATTACCGCTCACAGCGAGGCGGGAAAGGGGACATCGTTCTCCGTCTGTTTGCCCCGTCTCCACCCGTCCCACGCCGGGACCGCAGCGCCCAGCGTCACATCGGCCGACGTCCCTTCGTCCGCCGTTTAGATCAGAGAGTTAAACATGCCCGCGCACATCACCATTGTCGAGGACGAGGACGAGCTCAATGAGATCCTCCATTACAACCTTACCCGCGCCGGCTACCGCGTGACCCAGGCGTGGGACGGTTTGAAGGCCAAGGAAGTGCTCGCCCACGAGGCGCCCGACCTCGTGCTCCTCGACCTCATGCTTCCCGGTGTCGGCGGGTGGGAGATCTGCCAGTGGATGTCAAGGCAGGAGTCGCTCAAGAACGTCCCCATCGTGATCTTCACCGCCAAGAGCAGCCGCGAGGACTTCGATCAGGGCCGCGAGTACAACGTGGCCGGCTTCTTCACCAAGCCGTACGCCACGATGGATGTGCTCCGACATGTGGAGCGCATCCTCTCCATGAAGCGTGAATAGCCAGCTGCTCCCGGACGCACGTTCTGGACTGACGGCAAGCTGGGAAGACCGCAGACCGCCAGACGACCAAACGGCATCGGCTGCCAATGAGGTAGCCGATGCCGCAAAGTTGTCAGCTTCGGACACGAACGGTTATCGGACCTGGATGCCCGCCTGATCCAGCACCGGCTGGCCGGTGGGGAAGTAGGTCCGGCCCCACAGGAACCTGTTCGGGTTGATGGTCGCCTCGAACTTCATGAACTTGCAGTGTCCATCCGCGAAGGCGTAGTTGGAGCCGCCCTGGTGGCGTCCCGGCTCCATGAAGCGGATGTGGAGGCCGATATCCGCCGCTGTGCCACGGCAACCCGCCGCATTGGTGATGGCACCGGAGTCGGACGGACCACCCCAGCCCTCGGCGCCCTCGGCGGCCTGCTTGGTCACTGCGTAGATCGCACCGGTGGCATCCGCCGCGCTCTGGCCAGCCCACTGCCCGCCGCCCGCAGACCTCATCATGGCGTTCACAGGGCGGTGCGACTTGTTTCGCCGTCCGGTATTGCCCTGGCCCGTGGAGCCAAGGAAGATGCAGTTCAGGTGGTTGGTCATCTCCGCCATCGCGATCACGTCAGCAGGAGCATCCACCGAAGCCGCCGGTACAACATTGGGCGCATCCTGGGGTCCGCGCTTCCGCGGCATGATCGCGGAGTTGGGGAGATAGGACAGCCGGGGCACCTGGGCCTCGCATCCGGGCGTGGTCATATCGGTGTAGGGGACGCAAGGGGGATTGTCCGGCGTCAGTCCCTTGTTCGGGTCGGAAGGGCAGGCGAAAAGCCCTTCGTTCTTGATGTAGGTCGCGAGGGTGGCGGTCCAGGTGACGTATCCACCGGAAGAGCTCCCGTTGGTGGTGGCGGTGTTGTTCTTGTAGTAGTACGCC
>JANPLG010000116.1:0-4812 GCA_031426395.1 Actinomycetes bacterium | reverse complement strand
CCGTATCGAAGCCGAAGGTGTAGTCGGTGTGGTTGAGGTCGTTGTCCATCGTCTTCGGGACGCCGACAACGTGGAGGCCGTGGTGCTTCCAGAACTTGCCCGCAACGCCCAGGGTGTCCTCGCCGCCCAGCGCGATGAGGGCATCGAGTTCCAGCCGCTTCCAAGTATCGAGGCACCGCTGGAGGTCGTCCTCGGCGCCCTTGCGGAAGGGGTTGGTCCGGGATGAGCCGAGCATCGTTCCGCCCTGCCGGATGATCTCCTCGACCTTCTGGAGGGAGAGCTCGGTGGTGATGCCCTCTACTAGGCCCTTCCACCCAAGCTCCAGGCCTACGAACTCAAAGCCGTGGTCGAGACCACGCATGACTGCGCCCCGGATGGCCGGGTTCAAACCGGGACAGTCGCCGCCGCCCGTAAGGATGCCTACACGCATGAAGAGGATCTCCGTTCCTGTTTCCAGTGGTTCCCCGGCATCCTTGGCGGGTGGTCGGGGCGGCACTGACCCCGGAAATTCAGACCCCTGCCCGCAAGCGTGAGCTGACTCTCCGGGGTACAGGTCGGACGGAAGCTAGCCAGCTTCCAGTTCCAGAACCCCCAGGTCGCCCTCGCGGCGCCGGTAGAGAACATCGGTCTCACCGGAGGCCGCATTCACGAATGCGAAGAAGTCGTGGTTGAGCAGCTCCATCTGAAGTGCGGCCTCCTCCACGGTCATGGGTTTTATCGTAACTCGCTTGCGTCTGACCACGGAGTCCGTACGGCCGTTGCCCGACGATGTGGCGGCTGGCTCCTCGTCCTGCACCAGCGTGGCCACGGCGAGCGCGACGGTGGGCGCGTCGGCCCGCCCCTTGTGGCTGCGGAGGCGGTCCTTCAGCTTGCGGAGCTGCTGCTCCAGCTTGTCGGTCACCAGGTCGATGGTGGCGGAGACGTCATTGCCGTGCTCCTCCGCCCGCACCAGGACGCCGTTCAGATCCAACTGCACCTCCACCGAATGCTGGCTGCGCACCACGCGGTGGGTGACGTGCGCGGTCCGCGCGCTGTTGAGGTAGCGTGAGAGCCGGCTCAGCTTCTTGCTGAGGTACTCCTTCTGCGCATCATCCAGTTGCGTGGACCTTCCGCCGTAGGTGACTTCCATTCGTGTTTCCTTCCCGAATCGCGTGCGTTCGATAGGGGGCGACTGTCCGGCTATCCGGGCTGGGGTATCCCGGCTCCCGGTTCGCCCGCTATGGGTGCCGGGATTATAGCGATAGACGCGCGCGCCGACACCGACGCCGCACAGATCGAAATGGAGCGAGGGGGCGATGGGGCGATGGAGCGAGGGGGCGACGGGAGCGAGGGGGCGGCGAGGATCGACGGGGTGGCTGAAGGCATCGCCCGGCATCGGCTGAACCTGATGCCTATTCGTACGAACCCCGCTCTGCGGGCTGAGGAGGCTCATTCGCGTTCACCGAAACTGCAATTTGCGGAACGGCTCAGACCTATCGTGAGCAAAAGGAAAACACAGACCTAACTTAACTGACTACTTGGGGGCTTTCCTGGCAAGCGGCTGGCGGGTGTGTGGAGCGACAACCTTATGGTCTCTCCATCGCTCTATCTCTCAATCGCTCCATCTCAGCCTGACCGGTCCACTTCTTACGCCGCCTGGTGGCTTGAACAGGCGCTGGACTGGGTATCAGCCAGGAGTGGGCCAGGCGGCGCAGGGTTTCCCTGCCCAGCGGATGGTCCATTCTCCTGTCGTGGGTACGTCGGTCACGGTGCGGTTGCGTGACTTGCGGGCTGACTCCGCGACCTTTGCACTAGAGGGTTCGATGCGCAAACCACTGCTTGCCGCTCTCGGCTTGACGCTTTCACTTGCCAGCCTGACGGGCTGCACCACCGTTCAGGAAGCTCCGCCGCGTGCCGGCGACACTACCATTGTCACGCCGCCCTCCGGCGGGGGGACGACCGTTGTTCCCGTTCCCGTTCCGGGTCCCAGTGGCGCACCGGGACCCGCCGGTGCTCCTGGTGCGCCGGGTGCGCCGGGTGCCCCTGGTGGCTCCAGTTCTTCCGGCGGCCATTAGGCGTCCGGAAGGCAGTCGCCTGTCACGCTGAATCGAGTGGGTGTGTGGGTGAGTGGGTGTGTGGGTGAGTGGGTGTGTGGGTGAGTGGGTGAGTGGGTGAGTGGGTGAGTGGGTGTGTGGGTGTGTGGGTGAGGGCTTCGGCCAGGATGCCCCCCTTCACCCATTTTCCCATTCGCCCTCTCTCCCATTCGCCCTCTCTCCCATTCGCCCTCTCTCCCATTCGCCCTCTCTCCCATTCGCCCTCTCTCCCATTTCAATCTGTGTTACGCATGCTTGGGTGGCCACGGCCGACCCGTGGTCCGCTTACCCTTGCGGTCCGCCCCCTTTCGGGACCAGCGGACCCCGTAGGGGAGCACGAATAGATAGATGCCGGTGATCCACAGCGCCAGGACGATGACGGCGGTCGGCAGGAAGACCCACAGCTTCGCCAGTTCGTGGAAGAAGGAGCCGTCGTGGATCTGCTCGATGAGGTCTGATCGACGGTAGGCGACCTGTAGCACCTTCGCGGTCTCCAGATCGACCTGCACCTCCCACCGGTTCCGGGCCTGGACCTTGGCCACCCCTCGGCGCGGCTGGATGTCGAGGCGGTCGATGTCACTCCAATCACTGATCTGGACGTGGGGCACGCTCCTCGCCGCCGCCAGGATCGCATCCATGGAGACGATGGGCACCTTCCCTTCGCCACGGGCGGTGGGCGGCTGGACCCACGGCCAATCCTTTTTCAACTGAAGCACGATCCCGGACACGATCACCACCAGGAACGGAAGCGCTGCGAGGACAGCGCCCCACCGGTGCCACTTTCTCATCCAGACGCGCCAATTCATCGTTTCTCCGAGGCCGCTCTTCAGATGCGCCGCCATGACGCCCCATGGATTTCGGCGACCGGCTCCCGCATCCCTTGAACGAAGGGCGCAGCCGCACTTGATGACGCTCCCGCACCCCGAAACCAGAGTTTCTTGCGAAAAACCTGTGAAATCTATGGTGACTGCCGGTCAGGTGTTGCAAATCCGTTGCCCGTGTCGTAGACTGACAGTGGAAGGGGACGCGACGATGGAAGCACAAGTAATGGTCGCCCTGGTAGGGGCTGGCTTCATGACCGTGGTGGGCTATTTCCTCGCAAGAGGTTAGCCGGCTGGCCGCAACTCCCAGACCTGTTTTATGAGCACCGCCTGATCCGCCCGGATCGGCGGTGTTTTCGCATTCTGTGCGGCTCTGACCCCGTCTCGCGGCCTTCCGGGTTTCCAGCAGCTTTGCACAAGGTAACACACGGGAGAGAAGCTCCAGCCTGCCGCGGGCTGCTCTTCCGATGATTGCAAGCCATGACAGCAGCCAGCCACGTCCTCGACCATCTTCGCCGCACCCGGCCCGAGGAGGGGATGGTGCTGCCGGACTACCAGGGCTACTTCACCGGCCACATCTCGCAGCTCATCTGGCGCAACTTTGGAGTCGCTCACCGCGCTCCGGAGTGCATGCAGTCGCTGGTCGACCGCAACTACCGCCGGGTGGTGCTGGTCATCCTGGACGCCTTCGGGTGGAACCAGCTCCTGGCTTGGAAGGATGAGCTTCCATCGCTGCGACGGCTCTGTGAGCGGGCCAAACTGGTTCCGCTGACCACCACCTTCCCCTCCACCACTACGGTGGCGCTCACTGCCCTCTACACGGGCCTCACCCCGGCGGAGCATACCATCACGGGGCACTACGTCTTCCTGCGCGAGGTGGGCGGCGTGGTGGACGTGCTCCGGTTCTCTCCGATGCATGACTCACGGCGGGAGGTTTACGCGGAGCGCGGGATCGATGTCCACGACCTCTTCCCGATGTACACCGTCTTCGAGCCGCTCAAGCAGCGCGGGCTGAAGGCGCTCTCCATCACGCGCGGCATCTTCACCAACACCGCACTGGGGTGGCTGCACCATGTGGGCGCGGATGTGCTGGGCTACCTCACCTGCGCGGACATGGTCACCCACCTTCGGCAGTCTCTGCGCGACGACCCGCGTGACGGGCTGACCGTGGTCTACTGGGACGTGGTTGACATGCTCTCCCATGAGTACGGCCCCTTCTCCGAGGAGGTCCGCGCCGCCGTAGACCAGGTGTTCTACTCGCTGGAGCGGGAGGTGCTGGACGCCCTCACGCCGGCGGAGCGCGAGGAAACCCTCCTGCTGATCACGGCGGACCACGGCCAGATCGACTGCCCCGCCGCCGACGCGACCTATCTCTCCGAACTGCCGGAGCTGAACAATCAGCTCATGCTGCCACCCACGGGCCAGTCTCGCGCCGCTTACCTGCACGCGTTCCATGGCGAAGCGGATGCCCTTGAGGAGTCGCTGCGGAAGTACGAGGACCGGTTCCTCATCCGCCGCAGCGACGAGGTGCTCCAGGCCGGCCTCTTTGGGTCGAAGGAGCATTCGGAGCGCATCCGCCGCCGCGTGGGCGACGTGATAGCGATTGGCCGAGGAACCCACCAACTCCTGGGGCCTGAGATAATGCGGAACCAGGTGCGCATGAAGGGCCGCCACGGCAGCCTCACCGAGAACGAGATGCTGGTGCCGCTCCTGATGGCCCCGCTCTAGCATCGGGCCCGACGCTCGCAAATCTGGGCCAAGCCGTGGTTCAGAAAACGGGCGACTTGGCCTTCAGCTAGCCCCGGGACGACGAGGCGGGCGAGGCTCCCGCCGAGCCGCGAACGCAGCAGCAATGCTCGCCCATTTGGCACGCCGCTCCGGGGAGGAGGCTGGAACGCCACTCGGCGATCAGCCCCTTC
>JANPLG010000115.1:0-1322 GCA_031426395.1 Actinomycetes bacterium | reverse complement strand
GAGATGAACTGCTGGCATCCCTCGGTGAAGTCAAGTATCAACGAATCCGCATCGCGCCGTTCCAGATCGAGCGATTTGGGATCGAGTTCGGGCTGATCCCCAGACCTCCCGAAGAGCCGGATGAGGAGTTGTGCGTGATCTTCGAACCCGGCGACTTCATGTGCTTCTGGGCGCCCTGGACCAGCGGCGAATACGACACTTAGGACTTACCTCTGGGCGCGGCTCACCTCCCCATGCCTCACCTGATTGAACTGTTGGTCATCGGCCTGGTGGCCGGAACCGCAGGCGGAATGTTCGGCATTGGAGGCGGGCTGATCATGGTGCCGGCCATGATGCTGCTCCCGGGGATGGGGCTTACCCGCGCAATCGGCACGTCGCTGGGGGCACAGATCCTGCCCATTGGTCTGCTGGGCGCGGGGGTGTACCACCGCAGCGGACAGCTCGTAATCCGCTACGCGGTGCTGCTTGCCATCGGCCTGCTGCTCGGCAACCTGTTGGGGGCGGTTCTCGCCAACCAGGTCGACCAAGCACTCCTGAAGCGGTTCTACGGGATCTTCCTGCTGGGGGTTGGTCTCCGCTACGTCCTTCAGCGCAAGGCGGCCGGAGCACCCGCTGAGCCGGCTGCCCCGCCGGACGCCCATCCGGTCAAGCTCCTGGGCATCGGCCTGATGGCGGGCGTGGCTGGGGGGATGTTCGGCATCGGCGGCGGGCTGATCATGGTCCCGGCGCTCGTCGCCTGGTGCGCCCTCGACCTGAAGACCGCGGTCGGCACCTCCCTCGGCGCGCAGATCGCTCCCATCGGGTTGCTGGGCGCCGGGGTCTATTGGCAGGAAGGCAACCTCGACCCCGCCTACGCCGGGATTCTCGCCGTGGCGCTGCTGGTGGGCAACCTCTTCGGCGCGCTCTTCGCCAAACGCGTCAACAAGGACTTGATGCAGAAGCTCTACGGAGGCTTCCTGCTACTGGTGTCCGTGCGCTACCTCTTCTTCTCATGAGTGGTCCCGCCCGGAGTTCACCACGGAGACACGGAGACACGGAGACACGGAGATGGCACGGAGAGGGGTTGGGCTGGCAGCAGGCTTGAGTTCCCCGTAAGCGCAAAGCACTTTCTGGACCGTCAGATCCGCGTCCATCCGTCAAATCCGTGTCATCCGTGTTCCATATCCACGGCATTCCCGCGTCATCCGCGTTCTATTCGGAACGGGTCACCATCCGGTTCTCCCACCAGACCAGGTTGCGGCTGTTCTCTCCGGCCAGGATCAGGTCGAGGTCGCCGTCGCCGTCCAGGTCTGCGGCGCGGGTGTCGAGGCCCGATTGCGCGG
>JANPLG010000114.1:0-10617 GCA_031426395.1 Actinomycetes bacterium | reverse complement strand
CCGGTGGGTCGCGGCAGAGGCTGGGAAGATCGGGTGCAAGGCGGCGCTCTACAACCACGGCGGTTGGTACGGCGAGCCGGAGAACCAGATTGCGATCCTGGACGAGCTGAAGATGCCGAACGCCGGGATCGTTTACAACTTCCACCACGGGCACCCGCACATTGCCCGCTTCCCCGCGATGATGCAGCGGATGAAGCCGCACCTGCTGGCGCTCAACATCAACGGGATGAAGGCGGACGGCAATCCCAAGATCCTTGGCGTGGGCAAGGGCGACCAGGAGCAGGCGATGCTCCGCGCCGTCGTCGAGAGCGGCTGGAAGGGGCCGGTCGGCATCCTGGGCCATCAGGCGGAGCGGGACGCCGAGGAAGCCGTGCGGGAGAACCTGGACGGGATCCGCAAGCTTCGCGCGCAATTGGGTTGACGAAGGAGAACGCGGGCGATTGCGCGGACTGTGAACTATGCAAAACCCCGCCCGCGCACCCCAATGCTGGCCCCTGTTGCCCGCCTTCGCCCTGCTAGCTGTCGGCACCGGTGCCAGGGGCCAAGCGGTCACCGATGCCGGCCCGGCGGCCCGGCCGAACATCCTCTGGATCACCAGCGAGGACCACGGGCCCCACATGGGCTGCTATGGCGACCGCTACGCCACCACCCCGAACGTGGACGCCCTCGCGGCGAAGGGAATGCTCTACACGCGGGCGTGGTCCAACGCGCCGGTCTGCGCTCCCGCCCGCACCACCATCATCTCCGGTCTCTACCCGCCCTCCACCGGCAGCGAGCACATGCGGAGCATGGTTCGCTTTCCGCGCGGCAAGCAGATGTTCCCACAGCTCCTGCGCGATGCCGGGTACTACTGCACCAACAACGTCAAGGAAGATTACAACCTTGAAAAGCCAGCAGGAGAGAAGGCGTCAAAGGTCTGGGACCTCTCTTCCCGGCAGGCTCACTGGCGCAATCGCGCGGCCCACCAGCCCTTCTTCTCCGTCTTCAATAGCGAGAAGAGCCACGAGAGCAGGATGCGGGCGCGGCCGCACACGCCCGTCCACGACCCGGCGAAGGTCCGCATCCCCGCCTATCACCCGAATGCGCAGGAAGTGCGGCAGGACTGGGCGCAGTACTACGACAAGGTCACCGAGGCGGACGCCGACGCCGGCATGCGGCTCAAGGAACTCGATGCGGCGGGGCTGGCGGAGGACACCGTTGTCTTCTACTACGGCGACCACGGCTCCGGGATGCCGCGCAACAAGCGCTCCGCCTGCAACAGCGGCCTCCACGTGCCGCTGGTGGTCTACTTCCCGCCGAAGTGGCGGCACCTGGCGCCACCGGAGTATCGGGCGGGAGGGAAGTCGGACCGGTTGGTGAGTTTTGTCGATCTTGCCCCGTCGGTGCTCTCACTGGCGGGGATCAAGCCGCCGGAGTGGCTGCAAGGGAACGCGTTCCTGGGCAAGTTCACGGAGAAGCCGCAGCCCTACCTCTACGGTTTCCGCGGCCGCATGGATGAGCGGTACGACCTCGTCCGAAGCGTCACCGATGGGCGTTACGTCTACGTCAGGAACTACCAGCCGCATCGGTTGGCGGGGCAGCCAGTCGAATACATGTTCCAGACCCCCACCACCGTGGTGTGGAAGCGGCTGCACGAACAGGGGAAGCTGACGCCGGAGCAGTCGCACTTCTGGGAACCTCGCGCCCCCGAGGAGCTGTACGACCTCCAGACCGACCCAGACGAGGTCCATAGCCTGGCGGAGCGGCCGGAGCACCAGGAGCGGCTGCGAAAGCTACGCAAGGCACACGCCGATTGGAGCGCCACCGTCCGCGATGTCGCCCTGCTGCCCGAAGGCGAGATGAAGGCCCGCGCCGGCGACGAGAGTCCCTACGACATGGCCCGCGACGAGGCAAGGTTTCCCTACAGCCGTATTTTCGCCGCAGCGGATCGGGCGACCCGCAAGCCGACCACGAGCGACGTTAGGGCGCTGACGGATGGTTGGAACGACCTGGATGCCGCCGTGCGCTTCTGGAACGTCCAGGCGGTGCTGATCCGGGGCAAGGTGGCGGTCACAGAGTTCAGCGACCCGCTTCGCAAAGCGCTTACCGACGATTCTCCTTACGTTCGCGTCACGGCGGCTGAGACCCTGGCCCGGTATGGAGGTACGGAGGTCCGCAAGGAAGCACTGGCGGTCCTGGGCCGGCACTGTCCGCCGGACACGGCCGGCCACTTCGTCTCAATGGCGGCACTGCACGCCGTGGACGACCTCGGCCCCATCGCGGCACCGCTTCACCCGGAGCTACAGGCCCTCTCGGCGCGGCTGGGTCAAGCGAAGGAAGACACCGCCGGCAACCGCTACCAGTCATACCCAACTCGCCTGCTTGCCGCCATCCTCAAGCCAACGCCCAAACCCTGATCGTTCTCTGCTCCCAGTCCGGCACGTTCGCACCCATCCGGCCCAAATCCGCCCAACCTGCGACCACCTGCATTCTGCACTCTGCATTACGCCAGGATCCCTCTTCATGCGCACCATCCGCTCCCGTTTCCTAAAGCAGCTCTTTCCGCTCCTGGGCGCGGGCCTGGTGGCCGTGACCGCTGCGCGCAAGGCGCCCGCCCAACCGGCCAGTCCGACGAAGCCGAACATCCTCTTCATCTTCACGGACGACCACGCCTGGCAAGCGCTGAGCGCTTACGGCCACAAGGTGCAGGGCCGTGCGCTCAACCAGACGCCCAACCTGGACCGCATCGCGCGGGAGGGGATGCGCTTCGATCGCTGCCTGACGCCCAATCCGCTCTGTGGCCCCAGCCGGGCCACCATCCTCACCGGCAAGCATTCCCACCTGAACGGCTTCTTCAACAACACCAACAACACGTTCGACGGGAACCAGGTCACCTTCCCGAAGCTGCTCCAAGCGAATGGCTACCAGACCGGCATCATCGGCAAATGGCACCTGGTTTCGGACCCGACCGGCTTCGACCATTGGGAGATTCTCCCGGGCCAGGGTCTCTACTACAACCCGCCGATGATCCGCAACGGTGAGCGCGTTCGGCAGCAGGGCTACGTCTCGGAGATCATCACGGAGCGCTCCCTGGACTGGCTGAAGAAGCGCGATGCCAACAAGCCGTTCATGTTGATGCTCCAACACAAGGCGCCCCATCGGGAGTGGTCGCCCAGCCTGAAGGTGCTCGGCCGCTACGGTGAGACGAAGTTCCCGGAGCCACCCACCCTCTTCGACGACTACGCCGGTCGCGGTAAAGCTGCTGCAACCCAGGACATGACGCTGGAGAAGACGTTCACACCGCTGGACGCGAAGCTCACCACGCCACCGTCGCTGAACGCGGAGCAGCGTAAGGTGTGGGACGCCTACTACGGACCGCGCAACGAGGCGTTCCGCAAGGCGAACCCGCAAGGCAAGGACCTCGTCCGGTGGCGCTACCAGCGCTACATGCACGACTACCTCTCCACGGTCGCCTCCGTGGACGACGGCGTGGGCGAAGTCCTCGACTACCTGAAGGAGAGCGGGCTGGACAAGAACACGGTGGTTGTGTACGCCAGCGACCAGGGCTTCTTCCTGGGCGAGCACGGCTGGTTCGACAAGCGATGGATCTACGAGGAAGCCACCCGCACCCCGTTCCTGGTGCGCTGGCCGGGAGTGACGAAGCCCGGCAGTGTGAGCAAGGAGCTGGTCTCTAACCTCGACTTTGCCCAGACCTTCCTGGAGATGGCGGGCGTCCCCGCGCCGGCGGAAATGCAGGGCCGAAGCGTGGTGCCGCTGCTGAAGGGCAAGGCCCCGGCGGACTGGCGCAAGAGCCTCTACTTCCACTACTACGAGTACCCCGGCCCGCACTCGGTGCGGCGGCACTATGGGGTCATCACGGACCGCTACAAACTGGCCCACTTCTACGAGCCGGACATGGAGTACTGGGAGCTCTTCGACCGCCGCGAGGACCCCCGCGAAATGAAGAGCCTCTACGACGACCCCAAGTACCGCAAGGTGCGGGAGGAGTTGAGCACAGAGTTGGTCCGCCTCCGCCAGCAGTATCGCGTCACCGCCAACGACCCCGAAGGTTCGCTCATTCCGGCGAGGAGACCTGCGCCGGCGCCGTAGAGTGGTGAACGGTAACCGGGATGGTGGTGAATGATCGGCTCCGTGTGAGCGGAACACGGGGCCGAACTCTTTGGATCGTAGCGGAAATCTGAGGTTGGCACTCTCGGTTGCGGCTCGGCGGAGCCTCGCCCTCCCAGGGACCGTATTCGAGGGGCGGGTCTTTCAATTGCGGATCGGGGGAGTCAAGCGACCAGGCAGGTTTTCCATAGATCGAAGGCGTACTCGACGGGAAGAGCTTGATCGCAAACGGCAAAGCAAGCCCGGTGGTGGTCGCCGTTGCCTATCATTGATGAGCGGCGGTACCGGCATTGATTGCCGGACCGCACAGAGGACTGCATGAGCCAACCTGCGGAAACTCCCCTCGAAACCGGTGCCCGCCTCCTGCAGCAGGGAGACGCGGAGGGTGCCATCCAGCAGTTGATGGCGCTGGTGGAAGTCAACCCCCACGACATGCAGGCGCTCGGCTACCTTGGTGTGGCCTTCGCGCGGAAGGGCGATTACGCCGCTTCGATTGCAACACTGCAGCGGGCCAGCAGAATCGCGCCCGAGGATAGCACCGTTTCCCATAACCTGGCCGTGGCCTACTTTCACGCCGGCCAGCCAGCCGAGGCGAGGGTGGCGGCGGAGCGCGCCCTCGTCCTGAATCCAGTACACGCAGGCGCGCGACAGTTGCTGGAGCGCCTGGGAGCCACACCCGCCGCAGCCGATCCCACCTGGTCATCGTCCGCCACTGTCGTAGCCGACCCAGCGCCGTTGGCAGCGTTGCCGTTCGACGTCACTCCAGCTACGTTTCCTGCTAGCGAGCTTTCCCAGGCGGCCACCAGCTCGGGAGGTTTGCTCATGGATGCGAGCACGGCACCCGTGGCTCAGGCACCGGGCATCGGAGCCCGGTTACTGCGCGGCTGGGGCTGGGGCCTGGTGTACGGCCAGTACTGGACCGCCTGGAATCTCTTCTGGACCCTTGTTTGGCAAGGCTCCAAGCTGGGCGTGGAGGGGATGGCCATCACCTCCGTGATCATGGCACTCTTCTTCGCATTCTGCGGAAGCACGCTCGGGTTGCTGATGGCCATCACCAACGCCCGCGAAGGGACAGCGATGATCATGACCCTGGCTGTTGGCCTCGGTCTGTTCATCCTGGAGTTGACGGTGCTCGGCGGCTCACCGATCAACTTCTTCTTCTGGTTCTTCACCAGCCGTTTTGTGGGCACAGGCATCTTCAACAAGGTCCAGGAGCCGGTGGTGAAGTGACCTGTAGGCAATGCGGTAAGGCAAACCTGCCGGGCGGAGTGCGATGCAGCTACTGTGGCACTCACTTCGGCCCGCGTCCTGACTTCGATCTTGGTTTCGGCGGTTCCCCGGATTTCGACCTGGGTGGCGCTGAGCGAAACCTGTCCGCAGGTGCGCCGCCTCCGTCCCCACCCGCCACCGCTCCGAATGGTGGTGTATCCCCAGGCGCTGTTGCGGAACGCCGTGCCATCCCCGCAGTGCGCCCAAGGGACCTCCTGGTGGTCTTCGGGAGCATGGCGTTCTGGATCTGGGTGACCGGGGCGCAGTCCGGGATGGGCTGGGGCATGGCCGCCGGACTGGCGGTCCTCATATTCATCCACGAGATGGGCCACGTGGTGATGAACTGGAAGAACGGGATCAAGTCGAGCCCGCCCATGTTCATCCCATTCGTGGGGGCGCTGATCGCCGTGAAGTCGTTCCCGGAAGACCCGGTGGTGGAGTCGGAGTGCGGCGCGGGGGGGCCGGTGGCGGGAATGCTCTCCTCCGCCGTCTGCCTGGGAATCGCCTGGTCGACCGGTGTGCCGTTCTGGTGGGAACTGGCCGGTTTCGGGTTCGCGATCAATCTGTTCAACCTGCTGCCGCTCGGGCCGCTGGATGGCGCGCGGATTGGGACGGCGCTTGCCCCCCGCAACTGGGATTTCCTCCTGATTACGCTGCTTCTGGTCACGCTCAAGCTGCCGCTGGCCATCTGGTGGCTCTTCCTGGTGATGCTCTTCGCCTACCGGCTAGGACGCGTTCCGCAGGGCCGGCACAACCTGGCCGCACCGGCGGCGCGGGCACGGATGACCCTGGTACTGCTCGGATTGCTGGTCGGGCTGGGGTGGGGCACCGATGCCGCGCTCTTCGGGGGACCCAAGAAGCGCCCGTCAACTCCTCCCGCGGCCTCCGCCACAGCGCAGCCACGACCTGCGGATGACACCCCTCCAGCTATTGCGATGGGAACCTCGGTAGCGCAGAAGGAGAGTGGACTCGCTGCGTTCTCGAAGCTCCCCCCGTTGGCGCAACGGTTCCTCGGGCTGATCCTGTTGCTTTCGATGGTCCTCTGCGCGCTGCCGCCTTGCCTAGCCGCTCTCGCCAGCGGAGAGCGCTTCGGTTCAAGGGGTTGGCTGGCATTCGCGGGCCTTCTGGCTGCACACGTTCTGGTGATTGCGGTGAACGTCATGGTACCGCCAGCGCAAGGTGGCATGGTGCGCGGCACGCTGCCCGGCTGGACGCTAGGACTGCTGGCCTCGGTGGTGTTTCTAATCCACCAATGGGTCCATGTGCGGCTGGGACATGTCCAGCCAAACCGCGACTCCCTCCACCGCCACGCTTTAGCGTGGGGGGCTGCGGCGGCGCTTGCGGTCGCGTACGCACGAAACAGCCTGCCGCTGTTGGTGGTCGTGCTATTGCTGACCGCTCTCTATCTAACCGTGCGCCCCGCGGTAGCGCTGGCGTTGTTGGCGGTGGGCCAAGAATGGCGAGGGCAATTGGCGCGGGCGGCTGAGTATCGGGTGCGGGCGCTGGGACGGCGGCCCGGATCCGACCTAGAGAAGGAGCTTCGCCTGCTGCTGGCCGACACCCGATTTCAGATGGGTCAGGCGCGAGAGGCGCTTGAATGCCTGGACCTCGCCGTTGACGGGCCGGGGAGCGAAGCTGTGCCGCAGTCCAACATTCTGCGATGGTTCCTGCACGCGCGGGCACTGGTGGCGCTGGAGCGATACGCGGATGCAATGCGGATCTGTGAGCGGCTGCTACGCGTGCCTCACGGTGAGCGGAGTTCGAACCGCCGAACGGCGCTGGTGCGCGATCTGCTGGGCGAGATGGCGGAGAGCCGGGGATGGTCGGACGAGGCCCTGGCTCAGGCGGAAGTGCAGCTCTCGCAGTTGCCAGCCAACGTTTCCGGTGAGCCAGCGGAACTGCTCTTGCGAGCCCGGTGGCGGCGGGCCGTTGCCCTCGCCGCGCAGGGGAGGCCGGGAGACGCGCTCAAGGAGCTGCACCTCGCGCACCGTTGGGTCGCTGATCGGGCAGGCCGGGTTGCCCTCGCA
The DNA here is from genome assembly GCA_031426395.1 of Actinomycetes bacterium. Classification (GTDB taxonomy): domain Bacteria; phylum Armatimonadota; class SYMT01; order SYMT01; family SYMT01; genus JANPLG01. Next base: position 3,214 of record JANPLG010000114.1, on the reverse strand, counting down.
ACGAACCAAGCCCGAGTCTCTCTGGAGCGGCGTGACTGGACCGGGGCCGGGCGCTACGCCGAGGCGGCGGTGTCCCGGATGCCCGATGCTATTGAGCCACGTCTCCTGCAAGCGGAAGCGCACTTTGGCGCGGGCAAGCCGGAAGGGGAGGAGTATCTCCGCAGGCTCGCCAGGGAGCACGGCGAAGACCGTTGGGGCCGGAGAGCCGCTTCGCTTCTGGGCCCGGTGTAGGGCAGTGAGCGAGATAGTCCACCGATTTCGTGGTTCGAACCGACGATCCCACTCCTGGGAGGAGCAGAATGACCAGTAAGGCAACGACTGTCGACGAGTATCTGTCTGAGCTGCCGGAGGATCGGCAGGAGGCCATCTCGGCGGTCCGCACCGTGATCCTCGCCCACCTTCCGGAAGGGTATGCGGAGGGGATGCAGTACGGCATGATCGGCTATTTCGTGCCGCACTCACGCTACCCCGCAGGCTACCACTGCGACCCAAAGCAGCCGCTGCCATTCATCGCGCTCGCATCGCAGAAGAACCACATGGCGCTCTACATGACCTGCATGTACGGCGACACCGACCAAGAGACGTGGTTCCGCGAGGCGTGGTCGGGCAGCGGCAAGAAGCTGGACATGGGCAAAAGCTGCATCCGCTTCAAGAAGGTGGAGGCCCTCGCCCTGGACGTCATCGGAGAGGCGATCGCACGAATGCCGTTGGAAACGTACGTCGCCAGCTACCAGCGCTTCCTGGACGAGAGGAAGGCGGGCAAAGCGTAGCCTGGAAGAGTTGGGTCAGTCGACCCAGTTCTCTACCTGAAGTCCCGGCACCCGCTCGAAGTCTCGCAGATTGCGTGTCACCACGGTGAGATCGTACTCCAAAGCTGTGGCTGCGATGCGCAGATCGTTCGGCCCGACGTTCAGCTTCAGTCCAACCAACCAACGAAAGCGGGCCATCGCTGCCATATTTAATCCAAGTATGTTGAATTGACCGGCAAGCTGGACCGTGGAAGCAAAGCGCGAGTAAATCACCGCGCGGGCTTCATCGTCTTTCGTTCGCCTCAGCATCGAATGCCAACCGGTCAGCATCTCATCCACACTGACGACCGAGACGCAAACGCTCTCGGAGCTAACAGCAGCCAAACGTGCTAGGAGGCGCGGGTCAGCCCACCCCAGTGCCGAGAGAATGTTCGTGTCAAGCAGGTACTTCAAGGTTCGAGTTCACGCTTGGCCCGGTACTCCTCGATCGCTTGCAGCCATTCGCGTTGGAGATCATCGTCTGGCAGCGAACCGGCGAACTTCACCCACTGCTGGCCTTCCACTGGTGCATCGGCGGCCAGCATGACTGTCGGTCGAACATCCAGCTCCTCAATCTCCGCCCCTTCCCGCACGCGCTGCTGAATCAGCTCCAGGAGGCGCGAACGGGCCGCACCGCGAGAGGTCGCTACGACTTCCAGGTTGAAGGGTGACCCCGAGGCGGCCCGGAAGCGCCCGTCGGTTGTGGGTTCCGTCAGGACAGAGATGCTCATTCCGGCCTCCTACGCGATCAACTCCGGGATCACCTTGGCGGGTTCCACGCCGGTCAGCTTCTGGTCCAGCCCCTGGAAGCGGTAGCTGAACCGATCATGGTCGATGCCGAGCAGGCGCAGGACCGTGGCGTGGAAGTCGTGGATGTGGACCGGATCCTTGGTGATGTTGTAGGAGAACTCGTCCGTCTCGCCGTGGATCTGCCCCGGCTTTGAGCCGCCGCCAGCCATCCACATGGTGTAGCAGCGCGGGTGATGGTCGCGACCGTAGTTCTCACGGGAGAGGCCACCCTGGCTATAGATGGTGCGGCCGAACTCCCCACCCCAGATGATCAGCGTGTCGTCGAAAAGGCCGCGCTGCTTCAGGTCCTGGATGAGGCCCCAGCAGGGCTGGTCCACGTCCTTGCACTGGCTGGGAAGCCGGCCCGCCACGTTCCCGTGGGTGTCCCAGTTGTTGTGGTAGATCTGGACGAAGCGGACGCCACGCTCCACCATCCGCCGGGCGAGCAGCGCGGAGTGCGCGAAGCTGCCAGGATTGTTGATGTCCGTGCCGTACAGCTTGAGCGTGCTTTCCGGCTCGCTCTTCGTATCGGTCAAGTCCGGGACACTGGACTGCATACGGAACGCCAGCTCGTACTGCTGGATGCGGGTGTGCGTCTCCGGGTCGCCCACAAGCTTGTAGTTGATTTCGTTGAGCGACTTCAGCCCGTCCAGCGTCTTCCGCCGGACGTGCGCCGGGACTCCGTCCGGGTTGTTGATGTAGAGGATCGGGTCACCGCCGGAGCGGAAGGAGACGCCCGCGTGCTCTCCGGAGAGGTAGCCGGACGACCAGAGTCGCGCCGAAATCGCCTGCACTTGCTCCGTGTTGGACGGCCGCGCCACCAGCACCACGAAGGTCGGGAGGTTGTCGTTCATCGCTCCCAGGCCGTAGCTCACCCATGCGCCGATGCAGGGGCGGCCGGTGTTCTGGTTGCCGGTTTGCATGTAGGTGATGGCCGGCTCGTGGTTGATGGCGTCCGTGTTCATGCTCCGGATGAAGCACATGTCGTCGACCATCTTCGACGTGTACGGGAGCAGTTCGGAAACCCACATCCCGCTCTTGCCGTGCTGCTGAAACTTGAACCGGCTCGGCGCGATGGGGAAACGCGCCTGGCCCGAGGTCATCGTGGTGAGGCGCTGCCCTTTGCGGATACTCTCCGGCAGGTCCTTGTCATACCACTCCTGCATGACGGGCTTATAGTCGTACAAGTCCATCTGGGGCGGGCCGCCGACCATATGCAGGTAGATCACATGCTTGGCCCGCTTTGGGAAGTGCGCCGCGCCCAAAGCGCCGTGGAGCGCTTCCGGCATCACTTCTCGCGCACCCGGAGATACCCCGGCCGCCGCAGCTTCTTTGCCCAGCATGGCCATCGCCGCCATACCCAGCGCGTTCTGCCCACGGCTCAGGAACTGCCGCCGCGTCTCCAGCTTGATCCACTCTTTGAGTTCCGGGTTCATCGTCGCACCCTCCCATCATCGACACAAAGGGACACAGATTTCACAGATGGGACACAGAAGGGACGAACCGTCAAGCCGCCAAGGGCGCCAAGAAGCAGCCTGAATGGGAGAGCGGGGGAATGGATGAATGGGAGAATAGCTGCCGACGGCACCAGGTCTCCCTGCTCTCCATCCACTTGGCGCTCTTGGCGACTTGGCGGT
>JANPLG010000113.1:0-8986 GCA_031426395.1 Actinomycetes bacterium | reverse complement strand
AGGAGCTGGCGGCGGGCAAACCGTTGTCCGAAGTGGCGACCGCCCACAGCAGCGATGCGTTTGCAAAGCTGGGGGGGAAGGTCCCGTTTCCCTTAGGGGGGCAGATTCAGGCGGGCGGACCGGTGGCCCCGGAGACTCTGCGGGCCGCAGGCCGGCTGAAGGACGGGCAGACCTCCGAACCGGTGCGGCTAGGTGCAACCTGGGTGATGGTGCGCCTCGACAAGCGGTTGGCGGCGGTCGCCCCGAAGCTAGAGGACCACCGGGAGATGCTGCGGGGCGTGCTTCTGAACCGAAAGGCACAGAGCGCGGGGGTGCTGCGTCAGAACCAGATGGCGCTGAACGAGGCGCTGGTGAAGGCCGAAATCAAGATCTACCGGCCGGAGTACGCCGCCCTGGTGGAACTGCTGAAGCAAGCCGCTGGGAATACTGTTCGGCCCCGGTAGGATATGGAACACGGATGAACACGGATTGAACGGATTGAAGAGGCCGTCCGTGGCGCACTGACCCATCGATCCGCGTAGTCATCCCCAACCTGTCCGCCTGATCCGCGAAGATCGATTAGATCCATCCCGATCCGTCCCGATCCGTGTTCCATTTTCCCTCGCAACCTGCTTGACTCGGTTAGTAGGGGAGGTTCAGAGGGGTTTGCAGTGAACAACTCTCGGACGGCGCGAGAAGCTGCGGCCCGGACCGGGCTACCCGCGCGAGGACTGTGTATGGCCAAGATTCTGCTGGTGGACGACCATCCCGACATCATCCGCCTGTTGCAGATCTGCCTGCGGTCGGAGCCGCACACCCTGCTAACCGCCTTCAATGGCCGCGAGGCGCTGGAAGTCATCGAGGCGGAGCGGCCGGACCTCGTCATCCTGGACGTGGTGATGCCGGAGTTGGATGGCATCCGGGTGCTCCACCGCATCAAGACCCACCCGGAGTGGCATACCACCCTCGTGGCAATGCATACGGTCCATGACTCCCAGGAGGACATGTCCATGGGTCTTACGGCGGGAGCGGACTTCTACCTCTCCAAGCCGTTCAAGCCTTCCGAAGTGGTCGGCCTGGTGCGGCGGGTGCTGGGGCCGGCGGCGGACGAGTAGGGCCACAGTCGGCGGTGAGTGAACCAATAGTGGCATCTCACGCAGAGCGGGGCGCTTTGACTCTCTCGTCGTCACGGACCGAGTTTGGCTCAAGCTGGCGCTTCGCCAGGAGTTGGAGCGCAAGCTCACGGGCACGGCGCTCCGCCTCCGCCCAGCTATCCGTTAGACGGTCACACATGGTGTCGTTGGCGGGAAGCTCATCCACTCGCCCCTCCGGTTCCCGACCTGGACTGTGCCTCAACTGCCCCACCTCTCCGCGTTCTTTAGATGTTCTTTAGACGACGCCTGTCTGCTGCTTGTTCCCCGGATCGCTCCGGGAACGAAACTCTAATGCTGGCCAAGGTGGGGAAGTGCTGCGGTGCCAGGCATTGCTTACGCAAAGCCGGTGAACACTTGAGGGCGCGTGCCACCTGGGGGTCCCTCTGCGCATCGTTGCCCGGGATCTACATGGGGTTTCTTCGGACGCGGGTAGCTGGCTGCGGAGCTGATGGTGCCTGTCCGGCGAATGACGCTGGGTTTGTGAGGGACGGGCCCAGGTAGCGGACGTTATCCCTACTTGTTAATGCCGTAGCCGCTCCGTTACCGACCGGAGGGCGAACGCCGCGAGGACGAGCGCAGCGACGGCACCGACCACGATGTTAAGTCCCGGAACGGAGGTCCAGCCAGCCGCGGCAACAAGCGGCACCGCCACCCAGAGGGCAACCGCCAGGGCGAGGCACCCAAGCAGCACTGCTGCGATGCCGATGATGCGCTCACTCGTTGAAATCACCTGTCGCTGCATGGCTCGCCGTCCTCCCGTCCTAGGCAAAACGGCTGATCACGCGAGAGGTTACGGTAGCGGAGCCAAGAGCAACAACAAGGACGCGTTCGAGTGGGCCGCAGCCGGGAGGGCCGCGCAGTAACGCGGCCCTCTGTGACGGCTCAGGCTGCGGCGGACAGCGGCCGCTTCGACTCTTCCTCGGGAAAGCGGTCTATCAGGAAGTCGTTCTCGAGGCGGAGGAGGCGCAGGGTCCGCTCCACGCGGCTGCCATCACGCACCGCAATTCGGAAGCCGATTCCGCGCTTGCCTAGCTCCGTTCGCATCTGCTGGAGCCAGCGGACGCCGTCGCTGTCCACGTACTCGGCGCCGCCCAGGTCCAGGGACACTGCGACGCAGGACGACCCGAGCATAGAGGAGAGCCGCTCCTCGCAGAGGGGTGCGGTTTCCATGTTGAGAGGGCCGTGGATCCGTGCCTGAAGCACGTTCTCGTCTCGAAGGACCTGCAAGCTGAGGCTGCTTCCGGGCAGGTAGGATTCAGAAGACATCAGTGAACTACCTCGCGTCGAGGGAGACTTCCCCTCGTCGCTTGCATTCTACATTCGCCGTTCGTTCGGCAGTGTGAAGATTGGATTAACAAGAGATGACCGAGGCCGAGCCGCCGAAAGCATCGGCGATCGCGCACTGCGGCAGCAACTCTCCGGATCCGGGCACTGCCAGGAACCTTTGGCTAGATCTCTTTTAGAGGATCGAAGGTGACGACACGCCTCACTGCTATAGAGCGCGGGGGAGGGGGCTGGTCGTCATAAAGAGCGCTTCGTTGCGCGGAGTCCGGCTCAACCTCGGCTTCTCCCGTGGCCGGGTGGCCCGAAAGGAGAGGGAGACCGGAAGCGCCACCACTTCATTGTCATGGCATGCCTCGTTCTTGTCTGCTGATCAGGCCCCATTGCCTGGTCCTTAGGATCACTGTTGACGATCAAAACGATTCGAAGTCAGGTGGCGGTCAGAAACGAAGAAAGCCACGGCCCTCACGGCCATGGCTCGAAAACAGACGCACCCTGTGCCGGAAATCGGCCACCCAGGGATGGGCTCTCCGTGCCACGCCGACGAGGTTAGCTGACGGGCTCGGGCAAGAAGAGCATGCCCTGGGCTTCCGCACGCATCGCCGCGCGTGGAGGCCGTTCGCCCCAGTTAGGTGGGTCCCCCGCTTCTCGCGCCGCCAGCCGGCCCGCAAGAATTGAGCGTCCTGATTGTCACTCGATCATTCGTATACTCGGTCTGGATTCCCTCCGCAATCCTGCCGGGATGGGTGTTTTTTCGCAGCGGTCGCCGACTGAGCGCAAGGACAACCGCAACCTTGCGGCGAAACATCCGTTACTGCACAGTGCGGCGCGTCCATCACGCGGGAATGGTGTCCGGTGCAGTCGCGGTGTAGACAGTGAGGCATCCATGTTCGATCGACTGAAACGAAGCTGGCAACTGGTGCGGGAGTCATGGGCGGTCCTCAAGGAGGACCGAAGCCTGGCGCTCTTCCCGATCTTCTCCGGCATCGCCTCCATCCTGGTGCTGGCGACCTTCGCCATCCCTCTTGCGCTGCTGACGCCCTGGGGCGAAGTGTTCCAGCGGAACAACCAGGGGTCACGCTTAAACCTTGACTTCTCCGTCCTTCACTACCTCGGGGTCTTCGCCTATTACCTGGTGAACTACTTCGTGGTCGTCTTCTTCAACACCGGCCTGGTGGCGTGCGTCCGCAAGCGGTTCGCCGGCGAGACGCCGACCGTGGCGGACGGTCTCTCCTTCGCGCTGGTGCACATCGGGATGATCTTCCAGTGGGCCGTGGTGAGCGCCACCGTGGGCACGGTGCTGCAGGCGGTCCAGGAGCGGGCGGGCATGTTCGGGCGGATTGTCACCAGCCTGATCGGTCTTGCATGGACATTGGCGACTACGTTCGTGGTCCCGGTCCTCGTTTATGAACGAGTGGGACCGGTTGAGGCGTTGAAGCGCTCCGCCAGCCTCTTCCGCCAGACGTGGGGCGAAACGGTGGCGGCGACGGTCGGCATCAGCACCGCCTTCTCGCTGCTGAGCCTCGGCGGGCTGGCGATCCTGGCCGTTGGAATTGCCGCCGGGGTTGCTGCTTTCAGCCAGGGCGCCGCGTTTGGGATTGCGGTGTTCGGCTTCACCGCGCTGGCGTGCGTGACCTACTGGGTGGGCCTGGCGATCGTCCAGAGCGCGCTGCAGGGGATCTTCCTCACCGCAGCCTACGAGTATGCAACCACCGGCAAGGTCCCGTCCGCCTTCACCCACGATCTCGTGGCACAGGCGTGGCGCCGGAAGTAGTCAACGAGATGCCATTCTAAATGACTCCCTACGCCCAGTATGCCGTGGTCGACAAGCAGATCCGCGCCCTCCAGGGCAGTCATCTCATCCCCCTGGAGCGGTCCCCACTACCGCATTGTCAAGCCGGCCTACTCAGACGTTGACAATTTGACCAATGGCGAAGGGGCCCACAAGTGGGGAAGTCGCTGGAACTGGTCCGGTTTGGATCGTGTGGTGTTTGGTGCCACGGAACCGCGTGGCGCCTTCGCGGAGTGGGAGCGATACTCGAAGATTGGAGGCGCTCCCTTCGATCCGGACAGTTTCAACCGCGACATGCGCAGCTTCAGCGTTGAGCTGCAGGGCGTTCTGGATTTGATCAGCCCGGAAGCACTACAAGCGCTTGGCTTAACGGACCTCTTGGCGATTGACTGGATGACGGAATCGATTTGCGGACGGGAAGCGCTGACCCACGCAGTCGGCCGGGCCGTCCACTCGCTGGGGATTGAGGCGATGCGGGTCCCTTGCGCACCGTTACCGCAGACCTCACACATAGTGATCTTCAGAAGCAGGCTGTCTCCAGCCAGTAAGGTCCCTGCCTGACCTGCCTATCCGGTCGAGGAGAGCCCGTTCCTCGGTCATGCGGCGAGCTCTGGCCGCGCCTCTGGACGGCTGGGCTTCAAACACCTGCTCTCACGAGATGCTTGCGACACGAAATGTTGCGCGCAACCTTTCCTTCTCAAGCCTGGCAAACTGGGTATAGTAGGCATATGCAATGGCATAAGTACGGTTTATGCCATTGCAGAAGGTAGGTCAATGAACGTAGGAACCTTAGAGCGGCCTCCGACCTCCAAGAAGCTGAAGCGTCCCAGGAAGCCGCCTATTCTCAAGATCACCAGAGCCTCCGGGAAGAAGCTTTGCCCCGCATTGGCTCAAGGAACGGAGCCGTCGGTGGCATTGGCACCGTCCCAGCCCGCCGGCTTAGACGTTCGCCGCATCAGGCAAGCCTTCGGTCTGACGCAGGTGGAGTTCGCGCGCCTAACGGGGTACACCCCCCGCACGGTCCAGGAATGGGAGAGTGGCAAGCGGGCGTTAACCGGCTCCGTCCTGAAGTCGCTAACGGAACTCTCCACGCTCCTCACCGCGCTGCAGCAGTTTTGGCAGCCGGGTAGAATTGGACCCTGGCTCAAGACCGACAACCAGATGATGGCAGGCCGCAGCCCTCTGAACTGGATTGCGGAGGGTCGTCAGGACGTGGTGTGGCGCTTCCTCTATGCGCTTGAAGCAGGGGATATGAGCTAAAGCCGAGGCCCCGCAGCCCTTCACCATCGAAGAGCTCTGCCCAGCAACTGCGGAGCGCTCAGCGCGGGTAGATGTAGAAGCCGCGGCCCGACTTGCGGCCCAGCCAGCCGGCTTCCACATACTTGCGAAGCATGTGGCATGGGCGGTAGCGCGGGTCGCCCAACTCATGGTGGAGGGCCTCCAGTATGGCGAGGCAGACATCGAGGCCGATCAGGTCGGCAAGCTCAAGGGGACCCATGGGGTGGTTGAGGCCCAGCTTGGCGGTGCGGTCGATGTCTTCCGCGCTGCCGACCCCCTCCGCCAGCGCGCAGAACGACTCGTTCAGCATCGGCGCGAGGATGCGGTTGGCGAGGAAGCCGGGCCGGTCCCTTGAGGTGACCGGAACCTTGCCAAGACGCCGCGCGAGGGCGCAGGCGGTGCTGACCACCACTGGGTCGGTGCGCAGGCCGCCCACCACCTCGACAAGCTGCATGACGGGCGCGGGGTTGAAGAAGTGCATCCCGACGGTGCGCTCCGGCCGACCACTGACAGAGCCAAGGCGGGTGATCGAGAGCGAAGAGGTGTTGCTTGCCAGGACGGTGTCCGGGTGGGTCAGCCGACCGAGGGTGCGTAGCACATCTTCCTTGGTCTCGAAGTCCTCTACCACCGTCTCGATAATCCAGTCGCACGTGCTGAAGCGGACCAGGTTCGGGACGATGGTGAGGTGGTCCAGGCTGACCGCGCACTCATCGGATAGTTGACGGATCTCGGGGCGCTTCAGGTTCGCGGAAATCGTCTCAACGGCACGGGCGGTCTGGGACCCGATGACGTCGTAAAGGTAGACGCGGCACCCGGCAAGCAGGAAGAGCTGGGCGATGCCGGTTCCCATCGTTCCGGCACCGATGACGCCGACCTGACTGACTGCGGCAGCAGCCTTCTCCTCCATCGCCATCCCTTGTGCGGTCATTCCAGTAGGCCCAATCGCTCGTTCATTCCTAGGCTCGCCTCAGAAAACCGCAATCGGCAGCATGGGGCGGGGTTCGGGGCTGATCATTCGGTCCGTAGCTCCGCGAGCCAGAACAGCATGAGCGCCGGGTCCTCCAGGTAGCCCTTGACAGCCGCTGCAAACGTTGCTCCAACGAAGCCATCAATGTAGCGGTGGTCTAGCGTGAGAGAGAGGTTGGCGGTCTGCCTCGCCACGACCGCGCCATTGCGCACCACGGGCCGTTCCGCGATGCGGTGGATGCCCATCACCGCCACCTGCGGGGTGTTGAGCATGGGAGTTCCCATGACCCCGCCCATCGCGCCGAGGCTGGTGATGGTGAAGGTGCCGCCCAGCATCTGCTCTCGCGTAAGCTTCCCGGCACGGGCGCTCTGTGAAAGCCGCTCTATCTCCCGCGCCAGGTCCAAGAGGTTCGCCTGCTCTACATGACGGACCACGGGGACAATCAGGCCCTCATCCGTATGGACCGCGATGCCGATGTGCTGCGCGGACGAAACGAGGAGGTCACCAGTGGGCGGGTCGAAGGTCGCGTTAAGGTTGGGGAACTCCTTCAGCGCCATGCTGACTGCGGCAATGACGAAGGGGAGGTAGGTCATCTTCACGCCCGCGCGCAGCGACAGCGGCTGGACTCGCTCCCGGAGCCGGACCAGCTCCGTGAAGTCCACCTCTTCCACAAAGGTGTAAGGGGCGGTGGAGAGATGGCTCTCCAGCATGTGCTGCGCAATCACACGCCGCATGCCCCGGAGCGGAACGCGGCGGACCGTTGTGGCAGGACCGGTGGTTTCGGCTGCGACGCCCTCCTGCGTGGAAGCACCTGTCGCGGCGCGGACGTCGGCGGCAGAGATGCGCCCTCCTTCGCCGGAGCCGGAAACCGTAGCCAGATCGACTCCCAGTTCGCGGGCAAGCTTTCTCACGGCCGGGACGGCGAGGACTCCCGAGGGGACGGTGACCTCGGTGCTGCCACTGGGCGACACCCCTTGCGTGGCAGCGGGCGGCTGTGGCGCGGTCCCAGCGTCTGCGGTCTCCAGCACCACCAGTGTTGCCCCCACAGGCACCACCTCGCCGGGCTGGCCGATGAGGCGGGTCACGGTGCCCTCCACGGGGGAAGGCAACTCGGCGGTGACCTTATCGGTCATGACCTCCACGAGGGGCTGCTCAGAGCGGACCTGGTCTCCGGCCTGGACCAGCCACCGGACGATCTCGCCTTCCTGGACACCCTCACCGAGGTCGGCCAGCTTGAATTCTAGGGTCATACTCGGTCCTGGAGCGGGAATTCAAAATGCAGAATGCAAAATTCAGGGCTACGTAGCGCTGCGCATCTGAGGGCCTCTAGCTAGTTCAGCGTGCTGATGCTTGCCGTGGCGATCGCCGCGAAACGCGTTCGCGGTGGTGATGCCGCTTGTGAGCCGCCCCTGGTACGAGGGGCCCTGGGAGGGTGAGGCTCCTGCCGAGCCGCAACCGAAGGTGCCAGCCTCAGGTTTCCGCTTCGATCAACAGAGTTCGACACTTTGCCACGGTTGATTAGCCCGTGGTGTCTCTGAAGTGTATCTTCAGAACTTCAAGAGCCGTTGGCAGCCGGCGACGATGCGAGTGGCATCGGGCAGATACTGCGGCTCTAGGGCGTAGGGGAAGGGGGTGTCATAGCCGGTGACACGGACGATTGGCGCCTGTAGGGAGTCGATGGCGCGCTCCGCGATCTGCGCGGCGAGCTCGGCACCGTAGCCGCAGGCGCGCGCTGCCTCGTGGACGATGAGGACCCGACCGGTGCGGCGAACACTCTCTAGGATCGTCTCGATATCGAGTGGCCAGAGCGTGCGAATGTCGATGACGTCCAATGCCGCCTCATCCTGCAACCGATCAGCGGCTTCCAGGCAAGGCGGGATCATGGCGCCGTATGCCAGCACGGTCACGTCCTCGCCGCAGCGGACCCGGTTCGCGACTCCGATCGGGACGAGGTGCTCTCCGTCCGGGACTTCCCCCTTGGCGCTTCGGTAGAGGCGCTTCGGCTCCAGGAAGATGACCGGATCGTCGCCGCGGAGGGCGCTCTTCAGGAGGCCCTTGGCGTCGGCCGGGGTAGAGGGAATCACCACCTGCAGCCCTGCCGTGTGGACGAAGAACGCCTCCGGACTTTGGGAGTGGTAATGGCCGCCCTTGACCCCGCCGCCGTAGGGGCTACGGACCACCAACGGCGCCGAGAACTTTCCGCCGGAGCGGTAGCGGACCTTGGCCAACTCATTGACCAGCTGATCGAACGCCGGATACATGAAGTCCGCGAACTGAAGCTCCGCGCAGGGTCGCAGGCCGGTCATCGCCATGCCGATGGCGCTGCCGATGATGCCGCACTCGTTCAGCGGCGTATCGACCACCCTCTCCTCGCCAAACTCCTGCTGTAGGCCTTCGGTTACGCGGAAGACGCCGCCCAGCCGACCAATGTCCTCGCCTAGGAGCAACATCCGGTCGTCGCGCTGCATCTCTTCCCGCAGTGCCTGGTTGAGCGCCTGGATGAGCGTTAGGACCGGCACGCTGGGTTCCTGAAGC
>JANPLG010000112.1:0-17340 GCA_031426395.1 Actinomycetes bacterium | reverse complement strand
CGCATGACCGAGCCTTCCGGACCCGCGTAGTAGTTGACGATGTCCTGGGACAGATCGCCGACGTTGCCACGCTTCCAGTTCAGCCCCCAGCGGTTGCTGCGGAAGCGCTTGCGGAGCTCGACGACGACCTCGAACATGAAGGTGTTGTTTCCACCCAGTTCCTTGCACGAGTTCCTGATGTCTCGGCGACTACAGCCACGAAGTGCCCGTCCTCCGCCGCCTTGCAACGGACTTCGAGACGTGCGTCTTCGGCCTGAATCAGGTCCGGAAGGAGCTGCAATCTTACGGCAGCTCGGAAGGGCGGGCCGTGCGCCGTCTCCTGGAAGCGTAGTCCGCCTCAACGCTGGCCTTCCGTAATTGCCGGAAGGCCAGCATCAAAGCGCCGCCTGCAGTTTCCGCAACAGTGCTTCGTTCAACCGCACACCCAGGCCGGGGGCGCCGGTGACCTCAATACAGCCATCCGAGATCGTCTCGGCCGGCTCCACAAGCTCCATCCGCCACGGAGCTTCATCCCACTGATATTCCAGGTAGCTGCAGTTCGCCAGCGTGGCGCTCACCTGCAGGCTGGCAGCGGTCCCAATTGGACCGGACGGATTGTGCAGAGAGGTGGCGACCCCAAAGGCATCTGCCACCGCTGCAACGCTTCGCGCGACGCTGATGCCGCCGCAATGCTTCACGTCCGGCATCACCGTCCTCACGCCCTGGGACCGGGCGAGGCGTGCGAACGCGTCAACTCCGAAGAGCGTCTCGCCGCCGGCCATCGGCATCGGGACGGCGGCGGCAACGCGACCGTAGGCGTCGAAGTCGTCGGCCGGCACCGGATCCTCGAACCAGCAGACGTCCATCTCCGCCAGTCGACCGGCAACCCGGATGGCGGTCGACTCATCAAAGCGCCAATGGCAGTCGACGAACAGCGCCGTCCCCGACCCAAGCGCCTGCCGAACAGCGGCGACCCGCTCCAGGCCGGGTTGGGCAGCGGCCCAGCGAGCTTCCGGTGAACCATGTATCCTGGGCATCACCTCGTCAAAGGGAGCCAGCTTCACCGCGCGGAAGCCGGCACTCGCCGCCGCCGCCGCACGCCGGGCGAACGAGGCGGGGGAGCGTTCGGAGTTGCCCCGGTTGATGTTGGCGTATAGCGGTACCTTCTCGCGGAGCGCTCCGCCCAGCAAGCGGTGCACCGGCTGTCCCGCCGACTGTCCCAACAGATCCCACAGCGCCTGTTCAATTGCGGAGAGCGCCGTCTGGCCGCACCGGCCCTCCGCCAGCGGGAGCAACTCGTTCCAGCGGGGCTGGATATCGAGCAGCTCTCTGCCCCGGAGCCGCTCCCCCATCGCGTTCATCACCGCTGCGCAGCGGCGGTCATCGTCGCTATGGCTCGCCTCGCCGACCCCCACCAGCCCGCCGTCCGTGCGGACCTGGACGAAGAGCCAGCCACCGCGATGGTTCACGGGCACAAAGCGCGTTTCAAGCGAGGCGAGTTTCATCCTCGCCTGTTCACCAGGCCGCTCAGCGACGCCTGCGAGGCCGAGAGCACTCACTAACTAGAAGTCCATCAAGACAGGATGGCGCGTTTCCGGCGGAATGGGGGAGAGGGCGAGTGGGAGATGTCTCCGGCGCCAGTTGCCCGCTTCAATCTGCCGTTCCCTCATTCCCCCACTCGTTGCTTCAGAAGCAGATCGACACGCTACTTGGTCTTGTACATCCCCAGGATGGCGGGGACGATGAAGACCACCACGATGGCAAGAGCCCAGAGCCCGAGGCTGACAAATCCGAGTTTGCGCCCCGTCTCGGTGGTCTTGTAGCCGCTGTTGTCCATCTCGTTCCGCTCCATGATCACCATGTCGATGCCACCCATGCTGATGGCGGCGATGGCGAGCGGAGGAAAGAAGAAGCCGCCGATCCCCAGCGCGAGGATGGTGTTGGCGCGATGCGGCGGGAGCTTGATCTTCGACTTGGCGGGATTGGCCGCCCGGATGGCGTGGGGCGCGACCGGCTTGGGGGCGGGAGGCGGGGGCAGCGGCGCCAGGCAGTGCTCGCAGATCATGGCGATGGGGGTCTGCTTGTGACAGGCCTCGCACTGGACCTTGCCGCCGCCCTCTTCATCCTGCGTCTTGCTACCTGGGATGGATGCCTGTGGTGGCGGGGCGAATGGCGGAGGCCCGGCGCTTGCGGGCCGCTCACCATTGATCAATTGGTTGACCTGCGGCCCAAAGGACTGTGCCAGCGCCTGAAACCGCGCCTTGGCGGCGGCGTGGTCCTTGTTGAGCTGCACGGCATCCTTGAAAGCGTGCATCGCGCCAACCCGGTCGCCGGCGGTTTCGAGAACCGCACCCAGGTTGTAACGGCTGTCCGGATTCTTCGGGTCGATCTCTACCGAAGTCAGGAGGGCGCGAACCGCCTGCGGGTGGAGACCGGACTGGCTGTAGGCCATGCCAAGCAGCACCTTCGCCTGGGCATCGTTGTGGTCAATGAGCACCGCTTTGCTGAGGAGGTCGGTGGCCTTTTTGAGGTCGCCTTCCTGCAACGCCGCGAGGCCTTGGTCCTTGAGGGATTCGGGGGTAACAGACATCGTAGCGGGTACCTGGAGAGGCGCCCAGCGGCTAACGGCCGAAGGCGCTGAAGAAGTAGTACAACAGGGCGAGCAAAGGGAGAATGACGGAGAAAGCAAGGCTCACGAATCCCATGACCTGTCCAGAGCGGGTCTTCTCACGACCCGAGGGGTCCATCAGCCCGGCATCCATTGCCTTCAGGTCCTGCATTCCGAGGATCACCGTGGCAATCCCTAGGCCCAGGGACGGGATGGCCGCGCAGAGGCACCACGAGCCGAGAGAGAGCACCACGGACCCGATGCCGAGGCCAAAGATCATCGGACCGCGGTGGGGCTTCTGCCCACCGAACCCGCTGGGAACACCAGAAAGCGATTGGCCGAGGTCGAGCGCTGCAGGTGGGTACTGACTGACGGGAGCCGCGGGGAAGGGGCCGTAGGACGGCGAGGCGGGTGGCGGGCTTGCGTATGTCGGTGCCTGCGACGGAGACGGTTCCGGTGAAGCCGGTTCGTTCATCTCTGGCTGCGGAGCTGGGGCGTATCCAGGCGGCGGAGGCGTACCCATTGGGCCGTAGGATGGCCGGTCCCCGCCCAGGAAGGCCGGAGAACCGTAGTCGATCGAACTCGGCTGCGGCGCATTCCAGGCTTCATCGGTTGGTGCCATGTCCGATGCCGGCGCAGCAGACGTAGGGAACGGGCCCTGGCTTTCGGGAGGCGTCCCGCGAGGATCAGAATCGTCCGGGCCGGATGGCGCCGCAGGATGGTTGGGTGGCTCCGACATTCGTTACGGCTTCGCTCCTCAGGCTCTCCGAAAGAGGTTCTTAAGGAAACCTTCCGAGAGAAGGGGCGAAACTCCTGCAACCAGGTCACAGCAGAGTGCGTGCGATGGAGATTGGAATGCGCACTTGGGACACCCTCCGCTTGCCATTCAGCCGCAGATTGGGGTTGGGCAACCTGAGAATGTCAGGCGGCTCGCTGCCCGTTTGCAGACGGCGGACGTTGGGAAAGGTCAGGCTGGGTGCTGTGGTCGCGGCCCAACTGGCGCAGAACCCCCGTCTCCACATAGGCCACGCGTTCCGCCACGTTGACGGAGTGGTCCGCAATCCGCTCCAGGAAGCGGCCAACGTGCAACAGCCATGTGGCCTGCCGGATCACCTTCGGGTCCCGCTCCATGGAGGCGAGGAGGTAGGTGAAGAGGCGGTCGTACGCAGCGTCCACTTCGTCGTCCCGCGCCACCACCTGGTGAACGAGATCGAGGTCATGCTCCACATAGGCATGGATCGATTCGCGGACCATCCATTCCACGGCCACGGACATCTTCGCCAGGTGCTGGAGCGGCTCGTAGTACGGCTCGTGGGCCACGCGACGTGCGGTCTTCGCCACGTCCACGGCATAATCGCCAATCCGCTCCAGGTCCGTGATGATCTTCAGCGCCGTGCCGATGATGCGAAGATCCCGCGCCATTGGCTGCTGAAGCGCGAGGAGCCTCATGCAACGCTGCTCGATTTGGAGGTCCATCGCGTCTGCCGTGTCGTCCATCTCAATGACGTGACGCGCCAAGTTCTCATCCTGCTGCACAAGGGCCTGCATGGACATGCTGACCATGCCGACCACGTAGCTTCCCATCCGCAGGATGTCTTCCTGAAGTTCGGAGAGTTGGTGCTCGAAGCTGTGGCGCAGCGTAAGGGACACGGTGTTGACCTACTCTGGTGCGAAGGGTGCCACGCGCCTGCGCGGCAAAGTGCTCATCGGTGAGCTTCAAAAAGTGAGTTGTTGACTGAAGGCTACTTACATCAGTTGGACTGAGTGGATCCGGCTAAACCCATCGATGCGTTGGTTTTACTCCATGCAAGCGACAAGGACCGGCTCTAAACACAATCGCTACCCGAAGCGGCCCCGGATGTAATCGTCAGTCCGCTTGTCTCCAGGGCGCTCAAAGATCTGCTCCGTCTGGCCAACTTCCACCAAATCTCCCATGAGGAAGAAGCCGGTTCGCTGGCTAACGCGCGATGCCTGATACATATTGTGCGTGACCAGGACGATGGTGTACCGGTCCTTGAGCTGCTCCATCAGCTCTTCGATCCGGAAAGTGGAGATCGGATCGAGGGCGGAGCAGGGCTCGTCCATCAGGAGCACGTCCGGCTCCACGGCAAGTGCCCGCGCGATGCAGAGCCGCTGCTGCTGACCACCGGAAAGATCGAAGGCGCTCTTCTTGAGCACGTCCTTCACCTCATCCCAGAGGGCAGCGCCCCGGAGGCTCCGCTCCACGATCTCATCCAGCACCGCTCGGTTCCGCACTCCGTGGATTCGAGGACCGTAAGCGATGTTCTCGTAGACCGATTTAGGGAATGGGTTCGGCTTCTGGAACACCATTCCAACACGCTTGCGAAGCTCGACAACATCGAGCCGGCGGTCGTTGATATCGACGCCTTCCAGTTCGATGCTGCCTTTCGTCCGGGTGTCTGGGAGAAGGTCGTTCATCCGGTTCAGAGTGCGGAGGAAGGTCGATTTCCCGCAGCCGGAAGGACCGATCAGCGCCGTGATCTCATTGGCGTGGAGATCGATGTTGATCCCCTTGAGCGCGTGGTGCTTCCCGTAATAGAAGTTCAGGTCTCGGACTATAAACTTCGTTTGCTGCCCCGGGGCCGTGCTCCGCTGCTCTCCAACGCCGCTGGATGCCTTGGGCGGCTCCGGCGGCGCGGTGAGGACGGGGGCTGGTCGAGTTTCCGTTGTCACTGGATGGGGCTCCTTGACCACGCTACCACCGGCGGCCGGCACGAGCTCTGGAACGAATGATGGATGCTACCGCATTCAGGCCTAGAACCAACATCAGCAGGACCAGTGCGGTGCCCCAGGGGAACCGCTCCGGAATGTCCGCCGCTTGCGTTGCGGTGATGTAGAGGTGATAGGGCAGCGCCATGAACTGCGAGTGAAGCTTCTCCGGAAGCTGGCGCATCTCGTGGAGCATCATACCCAACGGGGAGGTGCTTACGGAAGCGGCTTCCCCCAGACCAAACGCGGCGCCCGTCAGGAGAATCGGTGCCGTCTCGCCGGCGGCACGGCTAATGCCGAGGATCAATCCGGTCACGATCCCCGGCAGGGCGCTGGGAAGGACCACGTTCCGCACCGTCTGCCAGCGCGTGCATCCCAGCGCCAGACTCGCCTCGCGGAAGGAAGCTGGCACGGAGAGCAATGCTTCTTCCGAGGCCGTGATGACCACCGGAAGAATGAGCAACGCAAGGGTGGCCGCGGCCCAAAGCAGACCGCCGGTGCCATAGGTGGGGCTGGGCAGGTCCTTGGCGAAGAACATCCGGTCGAGGCCACCACCCAGGACAAAGACGAAGAAGCCGAAGCCGAAGAGACCGTAGACCACGGAGGGCACCCCGGCGAGGTTGACAATCGCCAGGCGGAGCACGCGGGTGAAGCGGCTGCGCTGCCCATACTCCGTGATGTAGACCGCGCCGAAGACGCCCACCGGCAAGGCGATCAGGATGGTGCCCGCCATGAGATAGAGCGTGCCGGTGATTGCCGGAAGGATGCCGCCGCCGTAGACCGCCTCGCCGCCGGAATAGGTGCGTTCGGGTGCCTTGCTCAGGAACTCCCAGTTGATCGACGGCCCGCCCTTGCTGATCACCAGCCACGTGATGGCAATGATCGGCAGGATGATGGCGACGATGCTGCCGTAGAGCACCACAAGCTGGGCGCCTTCCCAGAGCCGGAAGCCAACGGATCGTCGGCTGGTGAGGAGCGGCTTCGCTGCGATAGCCATCAGCGCCGACCTCGGTTCAGGGCGTAGTCCGCGATGCTGTTGATGACGAAGGTGATCAGGAAGAGCACCGCGCCCAGAGCGAAGAGGGCGTGGTAATGGTCAGAGCCGCGTGCCACCTCGCCCATCTCGGCGGCGATGGTGGCGGTCAGCGTCCGCACCGATTGGAAGAGGCTGTTCTCGGACAGGTCCTTAGTGAAGAAGTTGGTCGGCACGTTGCGCGCGTTGCCCGTGACCATCAGCACCGTCATCGTCTCCCCTACCGCGCGGCCCACGCCCAGCATCATCGCCGCGACGATCCCGCGGCCGGCTGCGGGGACCACGGACTTCCAGATGGTCTGTAGGCGGGTGGCACCCAGCGCAAGCGACGCCTGCCGGAAGTCACGAGGAACGGCGTGAAGGGCGTCCTCCGAGATGCTGATGATGGTGGGGAGCGCCATGAAGGCGAGCAGGGCGCTCCCAGTGAAGGCGGTCAGGCCCGTAAGGAGGTGGAGCCGATCCTGCATCAAAGGCGCAACGATCGTCATCCCGACGAACCCAATCACCACCGACGGTATTCCGGCGAGGATTTCGACGGTCGACTTGAGGACGCCCTTGAGCCGGGGAGGGGCGATCTCGCTCATGAAGACCGCGCACAGCACACCGAACGGCAATGCCAGAAGAATGGCGACCACCGTGGTGAGGAGCGTCCCCGCAATCATCGAGAGAGCGCCGTACACCTCCGGCTCGCCCACCGGTTCCCACACTCGGCCGCTCAGCAGGGAGCCGACGCCGTACTTCTGAAAGAACGGAAGGCTCTCTTTGATCAGGAACGCGAAGATCAGCACCACGGAGAGGACCACGAGGCCAGCATTTCCGCGGATGAGCCACTCCATCACGCGGTCGCTAATGGCCCGCCCGTGCTTCCGAGCCTGGGAAGCCTGGATTCGGAGCGCGCCTTCCGTGCCGCTTTCGATTGTACTTTCGGCTGCCATGAAATCTGCTTGAGCCGGACTCTAGTCCCTGTGCAATGCTCTGGTCTCTACGGGTGAAGCATCCCTAGCGTAGCATCCCAGTCTGAGAGGCCGAGGGGACGCCCCTTAAACCAATCTTAAAACAATGAAGCGAAGGTGAGGGGTAGCCCGATTGTCGAGCTACCCCTCACCGATTCCGATCAGCGAGAGAAGCTGAGCGGGAAGTCGCCCCGCGCTACTTGATGGGCGTGAAGCCTACCTGCCCAACGATGACCTGGCCTGCCGGACTGTTGCAGTAGGCGATGAAGCGCGCCGCCAGATCCTTCGGCTTGCCGGGAGTCACCATGTAGAGGCCGCGTGAGATGGGATACTTCTTGCTCCGGATGCTGGCATCGCTGGGAGCCACGGCGGGAGCTCCGGCCTTGACGGAAACAGGCAGCACCTTGATTCCCGCCTTGCCGCGGAAGTAGGCCTCGCCGCCGTAACCCATGGCGTTCGGGTTCTTGGCCACTTCGGTGGCAATCGCCTTGGTGGAGGCGAGCGGCATGGAATCGGACCGGTAGTTCTGGTCCGCCATCACATGCTCCTTGAAGAAGGCGTAGGTGCCGGAGCTGCTCTCCCGCGAGAGCACCACCATCTTGCCCGGCCTTCCGCCAATCAGCTTCCAATCCCCGATCGCGCCGGTGTACACCTTGCCCAGGTCCACCAGGTTGATGCTCTTGATCGGGTTGCCGGCATTCACCGCAACTGCGATGCCGTCAAGCGCCACGGTCGACTTGGTGGGCACGAAGCCCTTGGCCTTGCCGTCCGCGATCTCCTTGGCTTTGATCTCACGGGAAACGGTGGCGATGTCGCATGAACCGCCAAGCAGCGACGCCATCCCGGTTCCGGAACCACCCCCGGTGACGGAGATCTGGGTGCCGGGATTGGCCTTCATGAATCCGTCCGCCCATGCCTGGGAGAGGTTCACCATCGTGTCGGATCCCTTGATCGTCAGCTTGTTCCCGCGCTGCGCCTGCGCCTGCTCGCCCGCAGCGAGGACGGCGCCGAGCGTCGCGGCCGCGCAGAGGGCCAACCTCAGGCAAGCGTTCTTGTTCATGTTCATCGTGTTCCCTTCGTTCTTGATGACTTCTCAAAGAGCGCCAGCGGAGTTAGGACTCACGCAGGCGAGGTAATGCGGTTGTTGAAACGGCACCATCGGGCGGTCCCAGTCAATCGAGAACCGGAGCCTGCGACAGAGGTTCCCGGTGTAACCTGGTGATCGCTTCCGACATGAAAGACGCTTCCATGCCACGGAAGGGTTAGCCGTCCGAAGGCACCTTCCTGCCAGCGGCACGTGGGTCATCCCCGGGGCATGGTCCGAGATGTGCTACGCGCGAAGGATAGCCGGAATTGCTTAACGGATGCTTAACGACCCCGCCCCTGCGCACGCTTCAGGTGCCGTGGCAACCACCTGCCCAACAGGCGCCACAAGGCGCCGCGAGGGGCCACGCCGGGCAGGCAGCCTGGAAAAACCTCTTCACAAGGCGGGCGACTTCGGCTATCATCCCGGTGCTTGGGGCGTTAGTGAAGCGGTTATCACGTCACTCTTTCACAGTGAAGGCCACGGGTTCAAATCCCGTACGCCCTACTTCAAGACCCCGGTCCTCGGATCGGGGTCTTTTGCTTGGCTGTCTCACCTGGACGGGCTTGCCGCCTTGCGAGCCGACGAATGCAGCTATCGCGTAGAGGTTGCGCGACTTCGTCTCGCCCCGCCCCGCCCTGCGCCCTTCCCATCTCGCGGCAACACGGGGCGCCAGCCCATCCAGCGACTCCTTCGATCCGTACGCGAGAATCCAATTTGCGGGAGCTATACGTCGCACGAGATTCGGCTTCTCTGCGTCATTCCGGGACACGTTGGCATTTACCCAGGTTGCATTCCTCAGCGCAACCAGGCCGTTCGCCAAGACTCTCGCTTCTAACCTGTTGCCAGTTGCATCAACGACGCAAGCGTTAAACTAGCGGCGATGCCGGAGTTAGAGAATAAACCACGAGCCAACTTGACATCCTTGCGTATAATACGGTTGAACTATCTCCGAATTAGGGAAGCCTATCTCGGTGGGTTGACGTCAACTTCGGTGCCAGCATGCCCTGGCGGTATGTTCGGCGGGACGAATCCCGCCTAGGATACGCGGATGGACTCTGGACCAGTCCGCACTCTTAGGTCGCTTCGCCGCGCAAGTTGATGGAGTCCAGTTCTGTTCCTATTGTTCTGAACTGCCGCGGCTGCGGCGGTTCACCGCTCGGTTGGAGGAGCTATGCCAAGAGGTCGACGCCGAACTTACGCCACGCCGCAGCCTGCGGACATCACCGCACTGGAATCGCAGCTCAATGAATTAAGGCTGCGACAATCTGAAATCAAGACGCAGATCCGCCGGATGCGCAACAGCCAAGGCGAGATTGGCAAGCTCGAAGAGAAGTTGCAGGGTCAACTCGCCACGGCGAAGTGGACGGTTTTGCAGATCAAGCAGGTCCGACCGGAGTGGGACGAGTGGGGCTACTACCAGGGCGTTCAGCCGAAGCAGCCCGCCCCGCGCGGTCGCCGCAAGCGGGTGCCCGCCGAGGGTGAGGCTGCGGCGTAGGTCGGCGGTGCTAGTCTAAGGCTGGTTCGGAATTGAGTTTGAGCGAGGGTGCCGGTGACGCCGGCACCCTCGCTGCTTGTTACGTGGGGTTGATCAAGCGCGGCGGCGTAGGACGCATTTCGCGAAGAGGTCCATCCTACGACACCTGTGGGGTCTGATCCCTCTGATCGTTTCGTTGACGCGGTGCCGGACGGTCGATAACATGCCGCCGCCCTCGCTGGTCTTCTCACGGTACTGAGGACGCGCGGTCATGTTGCGGCACGGTGGACTCAATCGCGGGCCATGCAGTGCTATCGGATGGTCTCAATCACTGCCATGGCGCTCCTCGCTCTCACGGAAGTTCATAAGTCTTACGGAAACCAGGACGTTCTTCTGGGGGCTTCCTTCTTTGTCACTGAGGGGCGGCGCTATGGCTTGGTCGGCCCGAACGGTGCCGGCAAGACCACGCTGCTGCGATTGATCACCGGTCAGGACGCGCCTGACTCTGGTCGCGTCAACCTACAGCCGAATGCGCAGACGGCGCTCCTCGATCAGGAGCCGCTCCAGGGCGATACCCGCACCGTGCTTGAGGCGGCGCAGCGCCCGATGCCGGAACTGCAGTCGGTCTGGGAGCAGATGACGGCGCTGGAGGCGGAGGCGCTTCACGACGAAGAGGCGCTCCACGCGCACGACGCGCTGCACACGCGCTTCCAGGACCTGGGCGGGTACTCGTGTGAGAACCGGGCGAAGGAAGTGCTGGCGGGCCTTGGCTTTGTAGAGGATGCGTGGGACAAACCAGTCCGAGTGCTGAGCGGAGGCGAGCGTACCCGTCTGGCGCTGGTGCAGATCCTGGTGCGGCAGCCCGACCTCCTGCTGCTGGACGAGCCGACCAATCACGTGGACTGGGCCGCCGCCGAATGGCTACAGGAGTACCTCCGCCGCTACCCCGGCTCGGCGTTGATCGTGAGCCACGACCGCTACTTTCTTGATGAAGTGGCGGACGAGATCATCGAGCTGGAGCGGGGGGAGACGCGGACCTATCGCGGCAACTATACCGCCTACTCCAAGAAGAAGGCGCAGGAGCGGGAGCAGGCGGAAGAGGCGTACCGCCGGCAACTGCTGGACATCGAGAAGCAGCAAGAGATCATCCAGAAGTTCCGGAGTCATCGCAATTTCAGCGGGATGCACAGCCGGGAGAAGACGTTGGAGAAGCTCCAGCAGAACCTGACGGAACTGCCGAAGCAGGCAAAGCAGCTCAAAGTGCAGTCCCGTGCGGGAGTTGCATCTGGAGATGATGTTCTTTCCGTCAACAAGCTGACGCATGGCTTTGGTGAGCGTGCGCTCTTCTCCGGCTTGAACATGACCATGGCGCGCGGTGAGCGGCTGGCGATCATCGGTCCGAATGGCGCGGGAAAGACGACCTTGCTCAAGGCGCTGGCCGGCGAATTGACCCCGAAGGGCGGTTCCGTCTCCTATGGTTTCCGCGTCCAGCCGGCATACTTCGCGCAGGACCTTTCATCCCTCGACCCTGAGCTCACCGTCTGGGAAACGATCTGGGAAACGGGAACGCTCAACCTCACGGAAGCGATGCAGGCGCTGCACCAATTCCTCTTCATGGGGGACGGCGTCCAGAAACAGGTCGCCGACCTAAGCGGCGGAGAGCGAACCCGGCTGGCACTCTGCAAGCTGCTGGTCACCCGCCCCAACCTGCTCTTCCTGGATGAGCCGACCAACCACCTCGACATCCCCTCAAGGGAAGCCGTGGAGAGCGCTATCCGGCAGCATCCGGGCGCGGTGGTGGTGGTGAGCCACGACCGCTACTTCCTGGACGCGGTGGCAACCCGGATCCTGGAACTGACTCCGGCCGGCCACCGCGCCTACGAGGGAACTTACCGGGAGTATCAAGAGAAGTACAAGAGCCGACCACAGCCGGTGGTCGCCGCCAGGAAGACCGCTGCGCCCGCGCCTCCACCCAGGACTCGGGGAGCGTCGCCTTCCCGCCGGTTGCCGAAGGTTGAGGCAGAGATTGCCCGATTGGAGGCGCGTCAGAAGGAGATTACGGAGTTGCTCGGCGACGCCGCGGTCTGGAGCAACGGTCGCGGGACCGAGTTGAACGGCGAGCTCACTCAGCTTGGTTCGGACCTGGAAGCGCTCTACGCAGAGTGGGAGCAGCTCAGCGAGATCCTCGCGTCCTGATCTGCGCACAACTCGTGTGTTTCGGAACTGGCTGCGCACGGCCACGATGTACTTGCGTCCACTCGAGGCCTCTCGTACGCCGCTAATATGCACCGGGGGAGCACCATGGCGGAGCGCATCGTTGTAGGGATGTCGGGCGGGGTCGATTCGTCGGTCGCTGCGGCCATGCTGATGGACCAGGGCTTCGAGGTCATCGGCGCGACTATGCTCGTCTGGACCCCTCCGGGCATCGAGATGGAGTACGCCGACTCCTGCTGTGGGCTCTCCGCCGCAGAAGACGCGCGCCGGGTCTGCCAGCGCCTCGGCATCCGTCACTACGTGCTCGACTTCAAGGACGTCTTCTACGAGCGGATCATCAAGAACTACGTGGAGGAGTACCGGCAGGGCCGCACGCCCAACCCCTGCATCCGCTGCAACGAGTTCATCAAATTCGACGCGCTGCTCCAGCGTGCCCGCGCATTAGGCGCCGAGAGGGTGGCAACCGGGCACTACGCGCGTATCCGCTTTGACGAAACGCGCCAACGCTGGGTGCTACTTCGCGGGGCCGACCGCCGAAAGGATCAGTCCTACGCGCTTTACCGGCTCTCCCAGGAACAGCTCTCCCGCACCCTCTTTCCCCTCGGCCACCTTCATAAGCCGCAGGTGCGGGAGGCTGCGGCGGCGCTTGATCTCCCTACGGCAGGTAAGCCGGACAGCCAGGAGACCTGCTTCGTACCTGACAACGACTACCCCTCATTGCTCCGCATCCTGGCACCAGACACGCTCCACCCCGGCAGTTTCCAATCCCCCGAAGGCGAAGTCCTCGGCCGACACGAGGGTCTCGCCGCCTACACGCTGGGGCAGCGGAAACGGATCAATGTGGGAAGCCCGGTACCGCTTTACGTGAGCCAGATCATCCCTGCGGAGAACATCGTCACGATTGCTCCGGCTGGGCATCCCAGCCTGGAGCGGCGGACCGTGGAGGCGGCAGAGATCAACTGGGTCTCCATCCCGCCACCCGGCCCCGCCGGCCTGGACGAAATGTCTGTCCAGGCGCGGATACGGTATAATGCGACCGACCAGCCAGCCACCCTCTCGACCAGCCCATCAGGGCTTGGAGAAACGGCCCGGATTCGGGCCGTTTTCGACCTTCCCGTGCGTGCGGCCACCCCAGGACAGTCCCTGGTGTGCTACCAGGGGGACGAATTATTGGTTGGCGGGCTTATATCGGGTTAGAACGCCCCGCAGAGGGGTAGCTTCTACCAGGCCAGGCAGGAGAATGCGACGTGTCGAACGAGAATCCAGAGAGCCGGGATGGGCTGGTTAGCCTCCTTGCAGGGCTAGGCGTAGGGATCTTGCTGGGTGGAGCGGTGGCATTGCTGCTGGCCCCGCAGGCAGGGCAGCTCACGCGGGCCCAGCTTCGTGAGAGCGCGGACGATGCGCTCCATCGCCTGAAGGATTCCATGGACGACCTACGCACCAAGGTGGAGGAAGTCGCGGTGAACGCGCGAGACGCTGTAACCCACCGTGGTGAGGCCGCCCCGAGTGCCTTGCAGGGCGGAGTCGCCGGTGCCACGGACGAGACGCCCGTTGGATAGACGCGGCAACTCGGCCAGATGGATGCCGTAGCCGGACTCTCGCCACTTGGACGGCGGATTCCAAGGTCCCGCGTTCCCAAGGTGATCAGCATTACTTCCAGCCCGTGCCGGGTTCGCTCCCGGCATCGGCTGGATCAAAGCCGGAAACAACCGGCCTGAAGGAGAGCGGCATGAACCTCAGGGTGGAAACCCAGAACCCCCGCGAAGGCGTGGCAGTGATTGCGCTTGGCGGGGAAGTGGATGTCTACACATCCCCCCGTGTGAAGCAGGAGATCGTCAACCTGCTCAACGCCGGAACGCCCAAGATGGTCGTAGACCTGACCGGCGTGGAGTACCTGGATAGCACCGGGCTCGGCGTACTGATCGGTGGCCTGAAGCGGGCGCGGGAGCGTGACGGAGACCTCAAGCTGGTCTGCGATAACACGCGCATCCTTCGGATCTTTGAGATCACCGGCTTGACCAAGATCTTCGACATCTACCGCTCCTCCGCAGACGCGCTGGACAAGCTCTAGACTACGGGCGGCCTAACCCCCGGGCCGCCGGGAGAATTGACACCCGTGTCGGAGACGCTGCCCCTTGCCGAGGTCACCCTCACCATTCCTAGCCGCCCCGAGTACGTCGGGGTAGCCCGCCTGGCGATTCTCGGCGTCGCCAGCCGCATGCGCTTCAGCTATGACGAGGTGGAAGATATCCGCCTGGCCGTGGGTGAGGCCTGCACCAACGCGATTGACCGTCTTAACGGTTCCGGTGCCACTGAGCGCCCCATCAGCCTCACCTGCACCATCGACGCGAACCGGCTGATGATCGAGGCTCGAAGCCCGCTTGCCTCCACGCCTCCTCGTCCCCGCTCTACCGAAGAAGCGGATCTGGACAACTTGATGGAAGGCAAAGAGCTGAGCGGCGTCCTCATCCGCATCCTCATGGATGAAGTTGAATCCGAGGAGGATGCCTCGGCGGGTATCCATCTCCTGCGCATGGTGAAGTACGTCGCCCGCTAGCAGCAACCGCTGTTCTGTTACTCCTTGCCTCCAGACATGCCGGTGAGGCAAGGAGTAACCGGCGAACGCCTGGGCACCCCGGAGCGCGGGCGTCCCGACCCACCTTTGGTGACGCGAACCCGACTCGCCTTCAGCCAACTCTATGCCGTCCATTGGGGCGCTCATAGGGCGAAGCTCGAATTGGCGGGATTGACCGACCGGTGCTTACATCGGAAACCGTAGCGAGGGTCCGGTGTCGAACGGGGTAGTGACGAGTGAAGGGCTGGCGAAGTTGCGGCCACTTGCGTCCGCCGCTTCCTACCCCATCGTCGTTCCACGCGCTCCATGATCCGCATCACCGGCTCCCCCACTCGCCTCTGCGACGGCTACTCCCGGCGCGAACTGCTACGCTTCGGCGGTGCGGCAGGGCTGGCGGCTCTCGCCCCTGTGAGCGGTGCGGCTGCGGCTGCGCGCCCTACCGCGAAGTCGATCCTCTACATTTCGCTCTTCGGAGGACCGAGCCACCAGGATATCTGGGACCTCAAGCCGGACGCTCCCGCAGAGGTGCGTGGCGAGTTCAAGCCGATTGAGACGAACGTCAGCGGAATCCGGATCACTGAGCACCTGCCGCGCATGGCAAAGCTGGCGCACCGCTACTCCCTGGTCCGCTCCGTCACCCACGCTGACAACGGCCACGGAAGCGCGATGTATGCCGCCTTTACCGGCTGGCCCCACCGCTTCCCCAACACCAACCCGATTCCGGACGTTGTCGACTACCCCGCCTATGGCTCCGTCCTGTCGCGGGTGCGGCCGCCGCAGGGAGCCGTGCCGCCCTTTGTGTGCGTCGGCGGCACGCAGTTCGTCTGCGGGAACCAGATCCCCGGCCAGCGCGCCGGGTGGCTCGGACCGGCCTATGAGCCGTTTGTCGTCAACGGCGATCCCAACCGAGCGGGGTTCCGGGTGCCGGAGCTTTCCCCGCTTCCGGATGTCTCCACGCTCCGGCTGGACCGGAGGCGCTCCCTGCTTGCCGAGGTTGAACGCGTCACCCGACTGGGGGAGCGTGGCGCTCCCGCTGCCGGATCGGATGCGGTTCAGAAACGGGCCTTTGAGCTGCTCTCCAGTAGCAGCATCCGCCAGGCGCTCGACCTCTCCCCAGAGCCGGCCCCGGTCCGTGACCGCTACAGCCGCACCACCTTTGGCCAGAGCCTGCTCCTCGCCCGACGCCTCATTGAGGCCGAGGTGCCGTGCGTCACCGTGAACTGGTCGACCGGCGGCCCGTGGGACACGCACGGCAACAACTTCAACGCGCTCAAGGGGAGCCTGCTCCCGCCCTTCGACCTCACCTTCAGCGCCCTTCTGGAAGACCTTCACCAGCGAGGCCTGCTGGAGTCCACTCTCATCGTCTGCACCGGTGAGTTTGGCCGCACGCCCAAGATCAACCCCGATGCTGGCCGCGACCATTGGGCCGGCGTCTATACCGTGCTCCTGGCGGGCGGCGGCATCCAGGGTGGCCGCGTCCACGGCACATCGGATGAGCAGGCGGCTTACCCCGCGACGGATCCAGTAGGACCGTGGGACATCGCCGCCACCGCTTACCATTGCCTCGGCGTCTCCCCAGATACGGAAGTCGTCGACGCTACCAATCGTCCGCTCCGCATCTGCCGCGGTGAGCCGATCCGTTCGCTGTTGTAACGAAACGCCTCAGTTAGCAATGACCATCGGTGCCCATGAATCTCACCGTCACGCACGTCGAGCGCATCCCGATCAGCATCCCGTTCCGCGAGGTGCCCGCGCGGAACATGGTCCGGGAACTGCCGCACTGGACCCTGTTCGAGATCTGCAAGGTCACCCTGGCGTGCGGGATCACTGGCTTCGGCGAGACGATGCAGTACTACACACATCGCACCGTCTCCGACGAGGCGATTGGGCAGGTGATCGGCAGGAACGCGCCCGAGGTGATGTGGGACGACGCCCTCGGGGCCGGCCTCCAGATGGCGCTCTTCGACGCCGTTGGCCGCGCCACGGATACCCCCGTCTGGGCGCTCCTGGGGAAGAAGCACCGCGACCGCGCCTTCATCGGCTGGTGGGACATCGATATGTCCGGCGAGGACTGGGTGCTGGAGTGCCGCGAGGCGCTGGCCCAGGGCTACACCGACTTCAAGACGAAAGGCCGACCATGGTGGGACCTGGACGAGCAGTGCCGGACGCTCTGCGCCACCCTTCCGGACTGGTTCAACGTTGACATGGACTTCAACGCTATGCTGGTCGACGCGGCCCGCGCCGTCCCCGTGCTCACGGCGATTGAGAAGTACTCGCACGTCAAGATCTTCGAGTCACCGATCCCGCAGTTTGACGTGGAGGGCGGCAAGACACTTCGCGCGAAGACGAAGGTCGCCATCGCGCACCATTTCGGCATCCCTCCCATCCAGACCGCCATCCGTGAGGACGTCTGCGATGGGTTTGTGGTCGGCGGCGGCGCGAGCGCCGTCATGCGGCAGGGGATCGTCTCCGCCGCGTGGGAGAAGCCGTTCTTTCTCCAACTCGTGGGGACCGCCATTACCGCCACGTGGGGGCTGCACTTCGGGGCCGTACTGACCCACGCACGTTGGCCGGCGGTCAACTGCCACCAGCTCTACACGCACAGCACCGTCACTCCCGCCATTACGGTGTTCAACGGTACGGCTGGGATTCCGGAGGGTCCCGGCATAGGCCTGGAGCTGGACGAG
>JANPLG010000111.1:0-19126 GCA_031426395.1 Actinomycetes bacterium | reverse complement strand
CGCCCCTGCTGGTTCGCCCGGACATCACGCGGAAGTTCAGCGCCACTGGCACCATCGACCGCGTCCTCTCCGAGCAACGAAGGACGATCAGCGGGCTCCTGAGCGATAGCCGCCTCAACCGCCTCGTGGAGTTCGAGACGCTCACCCCGTCCGCCGCCTACACCGTGGCGGAGCTGCTCTCCGACCTGAAATCCGGGATCTTCAGGGAGTTCGCCGCACCCGCCGTCAGGACCGATGTCTACCGCCGCAACCTGCAGCGGGCCTATGTCACCGCTCTGGCTGCAAAGCTAGGCCCTCCGGCACCACCGCTCTCGCTACCGGCCGGACTCCCGCCCGGTCTCGCGGCGCGCCTGCAGTCCCAGCCGCTCTCCGGAGAGGCGCGGGCACAGGTCCGGGGCGCGCTGGCGGAGCTTCAGGCCACCCTCCTCGCCGCCAAACTCAAAGCGGCAGATCGGCCGACGAAGCTCCACATCGCGGATAGCCTGCAGGTCATCTCGGAAGCCCTGAACCCGAAGCGGTAAGGGTTCAGGGTTCAAGCAAGGGTTCAGGGTTCGGGGTTCAGGGTTCAGTCTACGGCTGAGGCTGCGGCCGCTGGGCAGAGGCTCGGCGGGGTCAGAGTTCAGGGGTTCAGTCTCTGGCTGGGGCTGCGGCGTCTGCGCAAGGGCCTGGACTGTTCAGGGTTCAGTCTGTGGCGAGTGGCTGCGACTTCGAAACGAGGGCAAACGGAAACGTAAACCCCCGACATCGATGTCAGGTCATGCCCCCCAATGGCGACTGAACCCTGAACTCTGGTTCCTGGCATCGATTTCAAGCCGGGCTCCAGCCAGAGACTGAATCCTGAACCCTGAACCCTGAACCGGTGGCTAGGCTGTCTAGCCGGGAAACATTCGTGGCACGAATGCCGTCTATAGCCTTAGGTCCGCGTGAGTCCCCTATTTCCCGTGCCGACCCGGCGGGAAGGGGGTAGTAGTGCCCGCGTCAGGCGCGTTCCTGGATTGACCCTTTCCCCGCATCCAGCCCAAGCACGCCGCTGCCGAGTCATGACTCAGTAGATCAAGGACGGACGTCGTGACCCTCCCCGAGTTTCGCAGGTTGGTACGCAAGGAGTTCGGCGGGGACCTGCGCCACATGACGCCAGCCAACGTCCGGGGCTTCGTGGACCGCATCAGCACGTCGCTGGATGGGGAGCCGCCTGCGCCCAGCCGCCGAATCTCCCTTTGTGAGCCCGAGGGCACGTACGAGGCGATTGTCCGCGACTTCCTCCGTCAAGCCCTCGAGATGCCTTCCGACCAGGCAGTGATCCGGCTCTGGCTCTATTCCCTGGAACTGACGGTTGCCAGTGTGTCGGAGGTGGAAGCGGAGAAGTTCCACCGCCTCTTCGCGGAGCTGGTTACGGACTGACGGCTTCCGTGGCGACGAGATGCCTTCGGCACGGTGTTTGCTTGCGCGGTATAGTTGACGCGCCTGCGCTCCGTACGAAGTTCCGTCATGCGTCTCCCCCCTCCCCGCCGAGCACCCCACTTGAATCCGCGCCGGGCGTTCACGCTGATCGAGTTGCTGGTCGTCATTGCGATCATCGCCGTCCTGGCCGCGATCCTGTTCCCTGTGTTCGCGCAGGCACGTGAGGCAGCGCGTAAGGCGACCTGCCAGAGCAACCTGCGGCAGATCGGCCTCGCGTTTGCGCAGTATGTTCAGGACAACGACGGCTGCTACCTGAACGCAGGCGACGAGCGCCAGGCGGCCGGCCGGTACTGGCGCTGGCCGCTCAAGCCTTACATGGCGTACGGGCGGGCGCAGGGAAGCAACCCGCTTGCCTCCACCGGAACGGACCGCAACGTCCTCTGGTGCATCTCCGACGCCGCCACGGCCTTCGACCAGACGAGCTACACCTACTCGCGCTGCTTTTTCCAGACGCCGGACCAGATCCGCACGTTGGCGCAGAACGCCAGCCCTTTTGCCGCATACTTGGCGCAAGGCTTTCCGCCCGTGACCCAGGTGGAAGCAGGTGTGACCTACCCGGCCAACAAGGTGCTGGTGGCGGAGTGGACCAGCAACCATCAGTCGCCGAAGACCGCCACCGTGGTGGACGCGGTCGGCGCGCACAACCACCTCTTCGCGGATGGACACGTGCGGTTCGTGCAGCAGGGGAGCATCCTACCGGCGTGGAACGGCCGTCCGGACCCCAATCTCACCGTGGACGGGATTGCGGGCCGCGATATCCGCTAACTGGGAAGAAGTCACGGCGCGCAGGCGCTCTGTCTTGCCCGGCTTCCCTCTTCTGGTGTCCGCTTCTCAGGGGGGCGGTCCCGCCGCAGCTACGGCGTGTCCGTGACCTGGCAGAGGCAGCCGGCGCGGATGACCGCTCCCGCAGCACGGAAGCGGGGCGGAGCGCTAACCCGTCGTCACTCTGGAACCGTCGGCAAATCCTAACTGGAGGTCAGGTACACCGCACCGACTTCCAGGCCCTCCTCCGGCGTGCCGCAGAAGGTCCCATTGGGGAACACGCACGGCTCGTAACGCTCACCGCTATAGGTGTAGAACGCGAGACTCCATTGGTCGCGGGTGAAGTAACGCAGGCGGCACAGGTGCAACGGGCTGGAGCGCATCCGTTCCAGATACTCCTCCCGCGTTTCCCCAAGGGCCTTAAGCAGATTCTCGGACGGCTCCGGTGGCTCGGTGAAGGCGTCGACGTAGCAAAGGGCACCGCGGAAGCGGACATCTAATCGGGTGTACAGCCCGGCATAGTGGGCAGCGGCATGGCGCTCGAGGCGTGCCACCGTTTCCCGCCGAACCGCTTCAGGAATCTTGTTTCCGCCCGAATGCGGGTCAAAAACCCACCGCCCACTGACCATTCGCGGTCTCCCTTCGTCAAGGTGCCTTCGCTGTGAGGCCTTCGTTGCTGGTATCCGGGATGACCAACGCAACTCCCGCCCGCTATTCAGAGATCCGAATAAGCCTATCTATTTAAACCAATTTGCTCCTGTGGTTTCGAGGAACCTACGTGGAGTTCCGGAGCGAGGTTGAGCGCGACCATGGAGCGCGGTCCCGGCCGTAGAGGAAGCTCGTGGCAACGGACAGGCAAGCAGGCTGCGAGTCCCAGCGCCCTCGCCTGCGCAGCCGGCTTCCAACCGGAGGTGGTCCTCTGCGACATCGGGCTGCCGGGGATAGACGGCTTCGAGATGGCCCGCCGACTGAGGCAGGAACCGGGGCTGAGCATCCAAAAGCTAGTGGTGGTCAGCGGCCATGGGCAGCTGTCCGACCATTAAGCCGGTGGAGCCGGAGCAGTTGTTCCGCTTCCTTTCGGGCGAGTGACCCTTCTCATCAGCCACGCGGCCTTACGGGCAAATCTCACGAATCGGGAAGGTCGATGAAGACCGGTTCAGGCATCACGCTCATCACCAACGGCCGGCTTGTGGACGGCAACGGCGGGCCGCCCCTCGCGGACGCCGCGCTCCTCATCCGTGACGGCCGCATCGCCTATGCGGGTCCGGCTGCGGGTGCGCCGCCCGTTCCGCCGCAGACCCAGCGGATGGACGCGGGCGGCGGGACGATCATGCCCGGCCTGGTGGAGGCCCACTTCCACCCCACCTACTTCAACGTTGCCGCGCTGGAAGACCTGGACATCAAGTATCCGGTCGAGTACGTCACGTTACTGGCGGCGGCCAACGCCACCCTGGCGCTGGAGTGCGGCTACACCGCCGCGCGGAGCGGTGGCTCTCTGTTTAACATCGATGTCTGGCTCAAGAAGGCGATTGAGGAGGACCTGATCCGCGGACCGCGTCTGGCTGCCAGCGGGCGGGAAATCTGCGGAGTCGGCGGGCTGATGGACTGGAACCCGGACTTCCGCAAGATCGGGATGGAAGGGCTGGTCCTGCTGGTGAACGGCGCGGACGAGGCGAGGGCCGCCGTCAGGAAGCTGGTGAAGGATGGCGTGGAGTGGGTCAAGACCTACCCCACCGGCGACGCCGCCGCGCCGGACACCAACGACCACCACACCCTCTGCATGACCTTCGAGGAGATGCACGCCGTGGTGCGGACGGCCCACAACCACAGCATGAAGGTGACGGGCCACTGCCGGGCGACCGAGGGCATCAAGAACGCGCTGCGGGCCGGCTACGATACCCTGGAGCACGGGACCTTCATGGACGCGGAGGCGCTCGACCTGCTCCTGCAGCGGGACGTGGCCGTGGTGCCGGCGCTCCAGTTCGAACAGGCGAGCATCCGGCTTGGACGGGAGTTCGGCATGTCGAATGCGGTGATCGATGGGCACCAAGAGACCCTGGAAGGGGGCGCGGAAAGCGCCCGGATGATCCTGCGGGCCGGCGGGCGTCTGGGGATGGGCGGAGACTACGGCTTCGCATGGAACCCGCACGGCGACTACGCCAAGGAGATGACCTTCTTCGTGGAGTATGTCGGGCTGAGCCCGCTGGAGGTCGTCACCTCCGCCACCCGCACCGGAGCCGAGATTATGGGCCGCGCCGAGGAGTTCGGGACCCTAGAGGTCGGCAAGCTGGCCGACGTGCTGGTGGTGGATGGCGACGTGGCCAGGGACATCTCCCTGCTGGAGGACCGCACCCGGTTCATCGCGGTGATCCAGGGAGGCCTCGTCAAAGCCGGCCGCGCCGCCGCCTCAGCCCTGCAAGGGCGCACCTGAGCCACTGAGGAAGTTCCCTACCGACCGGCCCCAACCCATCTTGCGATCAGTCGAGCGGGATGTGCGTGCGCGGATCCTGGGAAACGAGACGGGTCCCGCTCATCTCGCCAGGCCGTGAACGACCTGTCTGAACTGGGGGAACGACCCTGAAGGGCCGTGCCTGGACGGTGGCCTGCCGGTCTGCGAGAGATACACGGATGCGGGTGCCGGAGGACGGTGGAGAAACCAGTCGGACGCCGTGATCGAATGCAGCGCGAGGCTGCTGGCTATTGTTCTGGGGGCGGACAGCATGAGCACGCTCGGATTACCTATCCGCCTCCAACAAACCGACGTGCGAAGCCTCGCATTCTGCATTCTGCATTCTGCATTCGCGCGCCGATCGACCCTCTGATGGAGAACGCAATCCGCCACAATCGCCAGTGGCGGGACGCGCGCCGTGGGAGAATTCCGGATGGATCAGGTGAAGAGTGCAGGCGTGACGGAGCCGGAAGCGGCGGTTGGTCCGGTCGCCCGGCTGGAGGCGCGCCTCAAGCGGGTGGGCTGGCTCCCGTTCCTGATCCTCGCGCTGGCGTGCGGGCTGGTCTGGGGCCGGACCCTCTCCTTCGACTTCGTTTGGGACGACCGCTACTTCATCGTCCAGAACGACGCCCTCCGCTCCCCGTCACGCGCCCTCGACCTATTCACCCGTGAGGACACGCAGCACGGCGTCTCCCAGCACATGAACTGGGGGGTCTACCGCCCCCTGCGGACTCTGCACTGGGCCGCGCTGACCTGGGTCGGCGGCCGGCCCATCCCCGCCCTGTTCCACGCCGCCAATCTGGTGTGGCACACGGTGGCGTGCGCCTTGCTCTTCCTGCTCCTCTCCCGGCTGGGCGCCCTGCTCCCGGAGTCGCTGTCCCGGTCCCGCCGGAGCGTGGCGCTGGTGCTGGCGCTGGCGTTCTGTGTCCACCCGATCAATGCGGAAGTGGTGAGCTGGGCCAAGTCGATGGACGACTCCCTCGCCCTGGCGCTCTTCCTGGGGGCGCTCCTGGCCGCGTGGCGCGCCTGGGAGCGGGAAACGCCTCACTTCGGGTGGGCAGCACTCAGCCTGGGGCTTCACCTGTGCGCCCTGCTCAGCAAGGAGTCGGTGGTAACGCTGGCACCGCTCTTCCTCCTGCCGGTCCTCTTCCGAAGCGTCAGGAAAGCTCCCTTCGCGGCATGGCTTGCGGGGCAATTTGCGCTGGCAGTCGGCTTTGTGGCGGTGCGCCATCAGGTGATGGGCGGAACGGCGCAGGTGACGCGACCGCTCTCCGGCAGCTACGGGCAGACGCTGGTGGACATGCTCCGCGTGCCGCTGATGTACGGCCGCGCGATGCTGGGGATCCCGCCCTCGCTTGCGGACTACAGCTTCATGGAGAAGGGGGTCTCCCCGCTCGCGCCCGAGAGCCTGGGCGGGGCGCTGCTGCTGCTGGCCGTCCTCGCAGTCACCGCAGTGATGGTGCGGAAGGTGGTCCGCGCTCGAGTGGCTGACGAGTCCCGTGGACGGGCGGCGGTCGGATTGGCGGCGGCACTGGGGCTCTCCTGGATGCTGCTGGCGCTGGTCCCGGTCTCCAACCTCGTGCCGATGATGCAGTACTTTGCCGAGCGGTTCGTCTACCTGCCGCTGGCGGGGGTGATGCTGGCGCTGATGGTCCCCGCAGCACGGCTGGCCAACTCCCGCCCGAAGGTCTTTGCAGGCGTGGCCGGAGTGCTGCTTCTCGGGTGGGGCGCGATGGCGTTCCAGGAGAGCGGCAAGTGGCGGAACACCAGCACGCTGATGAGCCACGGTTACCTGAACGGTCCGCCCTCCTCCCGCATCGTGGTGAACTACCTCGCAGTCCTGGATGCGAGGAAGGACGACGCGGCGATCTCCGCCGTCATCGACCGTCACCGGGACCTCCTGAAGACCCAGCCGGAAGCGGAGTGGATGTCCGCTAAGAGCGCCTTCCGCCAGGGCCGCCTCGACGAGGGCCGGGAGCGGCTTCTCAAGCTGATGCCCCGCCTGAAGCTGAACGGGGACTACACGGTCGACCTGGGTGTGGCCCACGCGGTGACGGGACGGGCTGCGGAGGCGCGGGCCTACTTCGTGGCAGCGACCAAGGGATGGCCGAACAACCCGCGCGGCTGGGAGAACCTGGGGGTCTCGCTCAACGAGGAGGGCCGTCACGCGGTTGCCCTCAAGGTCCTGCTGCACGCCGTAGAACTGGATGCGTCCGCTGTGAACTCATGGAAGGCGCTCTCCCTCGCCGCCTGGAAGACGGAAGACTGGAGCACGGCCCGGCGCGCGCTGGAGCAGCTAGCGGAACGGGAACCGGAGAACCGGGAGCATCGCGCCCTGCTCCAATCGATTGCGTCTCGCTGAACTGCCAACGAATTGCGGATTGGCGAGCAGGGTTGTTCGGACCCGTCAGCGAAACACGTTGTTGCCCAGGCGAAACCAGGAGAAGCGCACGGTGGCGCTGAATATCGGCTAACCTGCCTTCCCGCAACCGACGCAACCGACGCAACCGACGCAATCGGCCAGGCGGACCCTTCCCCGATGAACCCCTCGCCCTTCTACGTCACTGGCGGCACGCTGGCGCTCGACGCCCCCTCCTACGTGGAGCGCCGCGCCGACCGCGACCTCCTGGACGCCCTCCGTGCCGGCGAGTTCTGCTACGTGCTCACCAGCCGGCAGATGGGCAAGAGCAGCCTCATGGTCCGCGCCGCCCAGACGCTGCGGGAGGAGGGCGCGCGGGTCGCCGTGCTGGACCTGACGCAGATCGGGAGCCACGTCACGCCGGAGCAGTGGTACGACGGCCTGCTCCTGAAGCTGGGCCAGGCCCTCGACCGCGAGGACGAGCTGGAGGACTTCTGGCTGGACCACCCCCGCCTCGGTCCCCTCCAGCGCTTCATGGCCGCTCTCGGAGAGGTCATCCTTCCATCTCTAACCACGGAGACACGGAGACACGGAGAAGGCACAGAGAGAATTGGAGAGGGTTCCTCGGCTTCTCCAGCCGCTTCCGACATGCGCACAGTTGGCAAGCCGGAAAACTCGCCGCTACCCGCTAACCCAACCTCTGAATCCTCTCCGTGTCTCCGTGTCTCCGTGGTGAATCCCCAGCTCGTCATCTTCATTGACGAGATTGACTTCACGCGGAGCCTCCCCTTCAGCGCAGACGAGTTCTTCGCCGCCATCCGGGAGTGCTACAACCGCCGCGCGCAGGACCCCCGCTACGCCCAGCTCACCTTCTGCCTCCTGGGCGTGGCGACCCCCAGCGACCTGATCCGGGACACGCGCACCACGCCCTTCAACATCGGGCGGCGGATTGAGCTAACGGACTTCACGGAGGGTGAGGCGCTGCCCCTGGCCCAGGGCCTGCTCCCTGCCAATCCTGGCAAGGCCGTGCCTACCGGTGCCTCCCAACGCCCAACGCCCGAGGCCCAACGCCTCCTCCAGCGCGTGCTCTACTGGACCGGCGGCCACCCCTACCTGACCCAGCGCCTCTGCTCTGCGATTGCCCAGGGCAACGCGGCCGCCGTTGCCGCCGACGGGCGTCCGGGAATTCCGAATTCCGCAATCCGCACTCCGCATTCAGTCGACCGGCTGTGCGAGGAGTTGTTCCTCTCCACCCGCGCGCGTGAGCGGGACGACAACCTCCTCTTCGTGCGGGAGCGGCTCCTGCGCAGTGAGGCGGACCTGGCGGGGCTGCTGGACCTCTACCGCCAGGTCCGGGAGCGGACGCGAGTCCGTGACGATGACGCTAGCAGTCTGGTCGGCGTCCTGCGGCTGGCCGGGGTGGTGCGGGTGCTGGACGGCGTTCTCTGGGTGCGGAACCGGATCTACTATCGGGTGTTTGACCGGGAGTGGGTGCTGGCCAACCTGCCGGATGCGGAAGTGCGGCGGCAGCGGTCGGCGTTCCGGGCTGGCGTATTGCGGACGGCGACCGTTGCGGGAGCGGTGGTGGCGGTGATGGCGGGGCTGACCGGCTACGCGGCGGTACAGACCGGGCGGGCAGTGCGCGAGGCGCGCCGTTCGGAGGGCCTTGCCTATTACGCCAACCTCAACCTGATCCAGCGCGAATGGGAATCAAGCAATCTGGAGCATAGTACGGGACTGCTGGAAGCGACGCGCCGGTCTCCCAGCCGAGGCTGGGAATGGGGCTACTGGGATCGGCTCCACCACCTCGACCTCGTCGCCATGAAGGGCCACACTTCTGACGTGATGTCCGTTGCCTTCTCGCCAGATGGGCGGCTGGCCACCGGGAGTGAGGACGGCACCGCGAGGCTCTGGGATGCCGCCACCGGTCGGGAACTCCTCTCCCTAAAGGGTCTCAAAAGATCGGTCCAGTCCGTTGCCTTCTCTCCGGATGGGACGCGGCTGGCCACCGGGGGCAGGCACCGCACCGCGCGGCTGTGGGACGCCGCCAACGGGCGTGAGCTCCTCGCCCTCAAGGGCCACTCCGGTTGGGTCAACGCCGTCGCCTTCTCTCCGGATGGGCGGCGGCTGGCCACCGTGAGCGACGACGGCACCGCGCGGCTGTGGGACGCCGCCACCGGGCGGGAGACCCTCTCTTTGAAGGTGCACACCCGTCAAGTCATGTCCGTCGCCTTCTCGCCGGATGGTGGGCGGCTGGCCACCGGGAGCGTGGACGGCACCGCGCGGCTGTGGGACGCCGCCACCGGGCGTGAGCTCCTCTCCCTGAAGGGCCACACCCGTCAAGTCATGTCCGTCGCCTTCTCGCCGGATGGGCGGCGGCTGGCCACCGGGAGCGGGGACGGCACTGCGCGGCTGTGGGATGCCGGCATCGGACGGGAGCTCCTTTCCCTGAAGGACCATACCGATCGGTTCCCCTTCCCGGTCAATTCCGTCGTCTTTTCACCGGAAGGGACGCGGCTGGCCACCGGGGCCTCCACCGCGCGTCTGTGGGACGCTGCCACCGGACGCGTGCTCCTCGCCCTCAAGGGCCGCACCGGTCCGGTCATTTCCGTCGCCTTTTCGCCGGAAGGGACGCGGCTGGTCACCGGGGGCGAGGACGGCACGGTGCGGCTGTGGGATGCCGGCACCGGGCGGGAGTTCCTCTCCCTCAAGGGCCACTCCGGCGAGATTTGGTCCGTCGCCTTCTCGCCGGATGGGCGGCGGCTGGTCACCGGGGGCGCTGACGGCACCGCGCGGCTGTGGGACGCCGCCACCGGGCGGGAGACCCTCTCTTTGAAGGTGCACAGCCTAGGGGTCAGAGAAGTCACCTTCTCTCCGGACGGGCGGCGGCTGGCCACCGGTGGCGACGACGACACCGCGCGGATATGGGACGCCGCCACCGGGAGCTGGTACGGCACGGTGCGGATATGGGACACCGCCACCGGGCGGGAGCTCCTCTCCCTGGAGGGCCCCACCGCTGCGGTCAGTCCCGTCGCCTTCTCGCCGGATGGACGGCGGCTGGCCACCGGGAGCGACGACGGCACGGCGCGGATATGGGACGCCGCCACCGGGCGGGAACTCCTCTCCCTGAGGGGCCACACCGGTAGGGTCAGGTCCGTCGCCTTCTCGCCGCGCGGGGGGCGGCTAGCCACCGGGAGCGGGGACGGCACCGCGCGGCTGTGGGACGCCGCCACCGGGCGGGAACTTCTCTCCCTGAAGGTGCACACCGCCGCGGTCAGTTCCGTCGCCTTCTCGCCGGACGGTGGGCGGCTGGCCACCGCTACCGCTGGTGGGACGGTCAACATCTATTTCGGAGAGCGAACCTCGTCGCTGGCAGTTCCCAACTTGGGAGACCCGGTCAGCGCGGGGCGACGCTGAGTCAGGAAAACCATGTCCGTGTCGACGCTTGAGATCGCGCACATCCTCTTTCTGGATCTGGTCGGCTACAGTCGCCTGCCCATGGACGCGCAGCGGGAGCAACTCACCGTGTTGAACCGGCTCCTGCGCTCCACAGAGGAATTCCGTGACGCAGATGAGGCGGGCGACCTCCTTCGCATTCCGACGGGCGACGGGATGGCCCTCGTCTTCTTCCGCAATGCGGAAGCACCCGCCCGCTGTGCTCTGGCGCTCTCCCGGATGCTGCGCCAGGCGCCGCTGCTGGAACTCCGGATGGGCGTGAACACCGGGCCGGTGTACCGCGTGGAGGATATCAACACCAATCAGAATGTGGCCGGCGGCGGAATCAACATGGCGCAGCGGGTGATGGACTGCGGGGACGCGGGCCACATCCTGGTTTCGCGGTCGGTCGCTGAGATGCTCGGCCAACTCTCCACGTGGGCACCGCTGCTCCATGACCTAGGCGAGTGCGAGGTGAAGCACTGCGTCCGCCTCCGTCTCTTCAACCTCTTCACGGCGGACGCAGGCAACGCGGCCCGGCCCTCCCGCCTTGCGGGTGTCACCCCTATCCCGGCCACACTCCGGGATGTCCCTATACCCACGGTCCAGCATAGCGGCCCGGCTCAGCCCGCAAGGGAAACGCGCCGCCTGATGCTCGTCTACAAGCGCGGCGCACCTGAGGATGAGCACCTGCTCCTGCTCCTGGAGCAAGCCCTCCGCGCGAACGGGTACGAGGTGTTCATCGACCGTCACCTGGCCATTGGCGTGGAATGGGCGCGGGAGATCGAGCGGCAGATTCGCGCGTCGGACGTGATTGTCCCGCTGCTCTCGGCCGCCTCCTTGCAGAGCGAGATGGTGACCTACGAAATCAAGATCGCGCATCAAGCCGCACAGGAGCAGGAAGGTCGTCCGCGGCTCTTGCCGGTGCGCATCGGAGTGGAAGCGCCGTATCCGGACGAGTTGGCATCCATTCTTGATCCTGTCCAGTATGCGCTCTGGGGAGGGCCGGAAGACGACCCCCAATTGGTCCAGCACCTCCTTCGCTCCCTTCGAGGGGAACCCTCGGCACCCACGCCGGAGCATGCGCGAATTGCCCCGCTCTCCCCGTCTACATCGTTGGAAGCCTTCGGCGGGGCGGTCCCACTTGGCTCAGCCTTCTACCTGGAGCGGCCCACGGACGCGCAGTTCCTGGACGCCGTTGGCCGGCGGGAGAGCCTGGTGCTGGTGAAGGGCGCCCGTCAGATGGGCAAGACCTCCCTGCTGGCGCGGGGCCTGGAGTACGCCCGCAAGCTGGGCGCGCGGACCATCCACACCGACTTCCAGAAGTTCACCACGTCCGACCTGGAAACGCCGGAGCGCTTCTTCATGACCCTCGGGGAGTGGATCGCGGACCAGCTTGACCTCGATGTGATGCCGGAGGACGACTGGAACCCCCGGCGCAGCGCCAGCGTGAACTTCGAGCGCTACCTCCGCCGCGAGGCGCTGGAGAAGATCCCGGAAGCGGTGGTCTGGGGCCTGGATGAGGTGGACCGCCTCTTCACCGCCAGCTACGCCAGCGATGTCTTCGGCCTCTTCCGCTCCTGGCATAACGAGCGGTCGCTCAACCCCAACCGTCCCTGGAGCCGCCTTACCCTCGCTATCGCCTACGCCACGGAGGCGCACCTCTTCATCACGGACATCAACCAGTCGCCCTTCAACGTGGGCATCCGCCTATCGCTGGAAGACTTCACCTTTGAACAGGTGAAGGAGCTGAACCGGCGGCACGGCAGCCCGCTGGGGTCGGAGGGGGAGGCCTCCCGGTTCTTCCGGCTCACCAGCGGCCATCCGTATCTGACGCGTCGCGGCCTCCATGAACTGACCGCGCAGACCCTCACCGTGAACCGCTTCGAGGCGCTGGCGGACCGCGACGAAGGACCCTACGGCGACCACCTCCGCCGCCTGCTCGTCTCCCTCTCCCGGGACGCGGAGCTTTCCGAGGCGGTGAGGGGTGTGCTGGTGGGCCGGCCCGTAGCCTCGCAGGAGAGCTTCTACCGTCTACGCAGCGCCGGGGTGTTGGTCGGCGACATTGCCCGCGAGGCGCGGATGCGCTGCCAGCTCTACACCGCCTACCTGGAGCGGCACCTGCTCTAGGGATGGAGAGATAGAGAGATAGCGGGACGGAGAGACTTCTAGTGGTCGGTCAAGCTAGGTGTGTTACGTAGCCCCCAACCCCAAAAGGTGCTTCACAGCGTCAGTGATGTCGTCCCACTACCCTAGCCCCGGAGGGGCGGCAGTGCCCACGAACAGAAGCTCCTTCCGGAAGACACAGACCAAACTTGCTACCTACGTTTCGCAGCCCGATAGCCCCGGAGGGGCGAAAGCATGTAGCCAGGGAGCGCAAGCCCCTGGTTTCCGTTGCAAGAGTTTCCAAAGCCCCGGAGGGGCGAAAGTGACCACGCACACAG
Organism: Actinomycetes bacterium; assembly: GCA_031426395.1. Taxonomy (GTDB): domain Bacteria; phylum Armatimonadota; class SYMT01; order SYMT01; family SYMT01; genus JANPLG01. The sequence goes on along the minus strand of JANPLG010000111.1, from coordinate 6,216 downwards.
GCACCAACGGGAAAACACAGACCAAACTTGACGGACCACTATGTTGCCGTTTCCCGCACCGGCCAACCGCTTGCCAGGAACGCCGTCAAGTTGGGATGGGGAGATAGAGAGATGGTGGGATGGTGGGATGGAGAGACTTTAAGGTTCCCGTTTCCCACACCGGCCAACCGCTAGCCAGGAACGCCCTCCGGCACCAAGCCAACCCGCATCTCAATCCGAAACCCGAAATTGACTAACCGGTGTTCAGCTTGGCCTGGTCCCAGAGCGGGTCCAGCACATCGATGGACTTCCCCTCCAGCGTGCCGCCGGCCAGCCGCTCCATCTCCCGGAAGCGACGCCCGAAGCGGTCGACCATCTGCCGCAGCGCCTCCTCCGGGTCGATCCGTAGCCAGCGGGCGACGTTCACCAGCGTGAAAAGGAGGTCGCCCAGCTCGGCGGAGAGCTTCTCGCGGTCGCCGCCCGGCAGTTCCGCCTTCAGCTCGCCCAACTCCTCATCCAGCTTCTCGAACACCTCCTCCAGGGAGCGCCACTCGAAGCCCACCTTCACGGCGCGCTTGCTGATCTCCAGCGCCTTCATCAGGGCCGGCAGCTCCCGGGGCACCCCGTCCAGGGCGCTGGTGCGCTCCGGCTTCTCCTCGCGCTTGATGGCATCCCAGTTGCGCAGCACCTCGTCCGAATCCGCCACGGAAAGATCACCGAAGACGTGCGGATGACGGCGGACCAGCTTCTCCGTGATGCCGCCCGCCACGTCCCGGATATCGAAGTAGCCCTCTTCTGTGGCGATCTGGGAGAGGAAGACCACCTGCAGCAGGAGGTCGCCCAGCTCCTCGCACAGGAGGTCGGGGTCACCGAAATCGATGGCCTCCAGCACCTCGTACGCCTCTTCCAGCACGTACCGCTTGAGGCTGGCGTAGCTCTGCTCCCGGTCCCACGGGCAGCCACCGGGGCTCCGCAGCCGGGCCATCACGTCGACCAAACTCTGCACCCGGTGACGGCGCTGCTCCGGCGGCAGCGGCGGCAGGTAGAGCGTGGTGAGGTGATCGTAGTCGCCACCCCCAGGGTCCATCATGTGGTCCATCTGGTGCAGCGGAACCCGCCGTAGCGACTGCCTTTGCGGGTCACCCGCGCTGCGGACGCGCCAGACCTCCCACTCGTCCGGGTACTCCTCCAGCAGCGCCAGCTTCACGCGGGACGCCACCGCTGCATCGTCCACCTGGAAGACCAGCGTGGGTCGGGAGGGGTCCCACCAGACGCGGTCCAGCGCGGCCCCGTCCGCGACCTGCCACTCCGCCAGGTCGGGCGCAATCCCCTCGCCGGCTAGCGCCACCGCCACCACGTCCGTGAACCCCGGCGCCGGCAGCACGCGGTAGGTAAGGCCTTCCGCCTGGCACCGCTGGATGAGGATGCGCACGCTCTCCTCGCCCAGAAGGGGGTGTCCCGGCACCGCGTAGACCACGGGGCCGCTCCGCGCCGCGGTCAGGACCGCTTCGGCAAGGGAGGGATAGAGGTCGGCGAAGTTGCGCGTGCCCTGGTAGATGTGGTCGAGGCTCTCGAAGGCGACACCCCGCGCCCGGAGTTCGTCCGCGCCCGGATGGCGCTCCGTGCGAAGAATCAGGCGCGGGGCGCGCTCCAGCAGTTGGAGCGCCTCACTGGAGAGCAGCGAGAGACCCGCGGGCCCGAGGCCGGCCAGGGTGAGCGAAGGAGCTATGGGTTCAGCGGGAACGGGCGTGGTGTCTGACATCGCCCAAATGGTAACCGATTGCCGCGCCAACACCCAGCTACGAGAAAACCAAGAACCGGAAACCAGAAACAAGAAACTAGAAACCGGGCCTCGCCTCGGGCCGCAGCAGCCAGACGTAGTGACCGCCGCCAATCGGCACCTGCTCCCACGCCCCGTCGCTCAGCCGGCCGAAGAGCTGCTCGTGGTAATCCGGATCTTCCCGCGTCCGCATGATGGCCAGAACCCTGCGCTGCGATTGCTCGGAACGGATCTCTGCTGGCGTCATCAGACGGAGCCAAGTGAGGCGGTCGAAGCTGGGCGGCAGGTGGGGTTTCTCCCCCACCGCCTGCGCCACGGTGGCGGCATACTCCGGCAGCAGGGTCTGCACCACCCGCAGGCCATCCGTGCTGTTCCATGAGGCCAGCAGCCGGACTCTCTCCGTCGGCGGCATGGCGGCGAGGTAGCGGCGGAGGTGCTGATAGTAGGCGGTGTGGTCGCGGATTTCCCGGACGGAGAGCGACTTCTGCCCCAGGTTCCGCTTCCCCGGCCATCCCTCGACCGCCAGCCATCCATTCACAGCAAGCGTCACAACCGCCAGTGCGAGCGTGGCAAAGCGGACGGCCTGGGGACGGAAGTCGGCCCAGATCTCCAGCGGTGCCGCCGCCCACGCAGCGAGGGCGGCGGCCACCAGCCCGGAGTAGGTGAGGGAGTAGCCTGGCGAGTTGAAGTGACCCAGCAGATAGAAGAGGAAGCCGGGCACCACCACAAAGGCCACGAAGAGCAAGTCGCGCGCCCGTCCCCGCACGGGAGAGGTGGCCATGGACGGTTGATCAGCACTCTCGCCGGATCGCCGTACGGCCGGGCGGTGAACGATCAGCGCGTGTGTCCGTCGACCGGCAAGGAGCACCCATCCAAGGATGGCCGGCAGCCAGAGGATGCCGCCCGCGCTCTCCAGGCAGCGGCGGTGGGTGAAGACCGCCTCGTTCCAGGCGGGCCAGCCGGCCAGGAAGACGCTGCTCCGTCCCAGCAGGTGCTCCTGGGCGCGGTTCAGCTCCAGGTAGGCAGATAGCCCGCCTGCGTTCACGATGTTGAGGATCAGCCACCCGAAGGTCAGCAGCGCCGCCAACCCCAGACTCGAGAAAAACATCTTCCACGAGAGCGCTGGGGAAGCGGTGCCAACCCGCCATGGCCGGCAGACCCAGAGGCTGGCGAGGTAGGCTGGCGAGAGGAAGAGGAGGTCGCTGGGACGGAAGCCGCCCAGAAGCCCCAGCGCCGACCCGGCCAGCAGAGCGCCCACCGCCGGACGGGATCCGCGCCACATCCAGAGGCACCCCAGCGCCACCAGGGCGCAAACGGCCCCTCCCGGCCCGTAGTTCAGGCCGATGCTGCCGTAGAACCAGAAGAGCGGTGCGGTGAGGCCGAGGCAGGCGCCCAGCCATGCCGCTCGCTCACCGCCCAGCTCGCGGTCGAGGTGGAAGAGCGCCCAGACATAGACCGCGCCGGAAAGAGCGGAGAGGAGGACCAGCGACCCATGCGGATCGCCCGTGATCAGCGTGAGCGCGCGGGCAATCAGGATGTAGTAGAGGCTCCCCGGCGGGTGCGGCTGGTGCGCGGCGAGGTCGTACCGGTCCTGCGCCAGCACGTAATGGACCGAGTCCCAGCCATACACCCCTGGCGTTCCGGTAGCCAGCCGGAGGAGGACCGCCGCCAGACCGAGCGCTCCAAGCAGGCACGTCTGCCACCAAGCACGGCGGTCCGTGGGTGGATGGGAAAGATCCTGCGTCACGAGTGCTCTGCTCGGGAGGGGCTTGCCTGCCAAAATCTGAACCAGTGAGAGGGGATCACGGTCTATGGAGTTGGCGGCCTCGCCCGCGATCTCCTCGCGTACCGGCCCTCAAGCTCTCGCAATCATCCCCAATTCCCACCGCAGTGGGGTCCTCCCGTCCAACCTAGCCTTGGCCGGCAAGTCAGAAGGCAAGCAATCATGCGAAACTCCGTGAAGATCCTCGGCAGCGCGATGGCGATTATGGCCGGCGTGTTGGCCTGCGCCCTGACGGAGCGGCCGGCGCGGGCGCAGGTGCTCAGCGGCTTCGATGTCTTCCGGACCAACTGCACCGGCTGCCATGACCTTCCGGACCCGGAGGAGAAGAAGCGCACCCGCAAGGAGTGGGACGAAATCCTCGTGGACATGGTGAAGAACCGTGGCGCCTCGCTGGACAAGAATGAGTTCACGGCGGTCCTCAACTACCTGGACAGCTTCAACCGTCCCAAGCGCGAGATCTCTTGGGTGGAGTCTCCGGCCAAGTCCCGCAAGCTGGCCCTCACCCCCGCCGACGCCGGCAAGCTTCCCGCCGAGTGGGTGGACCTCACCGTGGGAGCCGACGAGTTGATTCCGTGGGCCGTGCAAGCGGACTCCGCCGGCAAGACCCTCTACCTCTCCCCCCTGAAGGGCGCCAGCGAGGGGCAGTTCCCCGTGCTGGTGGATAACAGCGGCCTGGTGCGGAACGGCGGCGCCACCGCGCGGCTTCAGATCGTGTCCGGGAAGGGCGCGGTCGGAGCGGGCGTGATCTTCGGATTCAAGAGTCCGCAGTCGTACTACGGCATCCGCGTGGGCTTGAAGGACATCGTCCTGTACGAGGTGCAGGGCGGTCAGCGGGCGCTCCTGGCCCGGGCACCGTTGGCGGCGCCTCTCAAGCAGTGGCATACGCTCAAGGTGGATGTGACGGGTACCGCCGTGAAGGTCGCCTTCAACGGCCAGCCGGTTGCCGCGCTGGACCGCTCGCTCCCGGCCTACCAAGGCGGCCGCCTCGGCCTGAACACCCAGGGCGACACCGTCGCCCTCTTCGACCGCTGGGAGGTGGTAGCGCAGTAGGGGAATTCTCGGGAGGCGAACCACCCCCTGGAGGGCGAGGCTCCGCTGAGTTTGGGTCTCCCGTTCATCGGGGATCGATCTGTCTGCTGCCACGCGCAGAGGGGGTCCGGGTGGATTCTGGGAGGGCAGTGAGTCCACGCGTCTAATGGGTGGCGATGCCCAGAATGACGATCTAGGGAGTGGTCCAGCGACCGGTCAGTCAATCTCGAATTTCGGATTTCGAGTTTCGAATTGGCAGGCAGGTCAGCTCTAGACGGGCGTTGGTCCCGTCTCTCCATCCCTCAATCTCGCCTTCTCTCAATCTCATCCTGACCGGTCATCTGCCACGGGCCATAGCCGTCAGCCTCAGCGCTGCTGGCTATGGTTCTGGGGGCGAATGACCGGTCTGGTTGGGATGGAGAGACTTCGAGGTTGCCGTTCCCGCACCGGCCAACCGATTGCCAGAAACGCCATCCGTCATCCGCAATTGGCGGGGCTATCCCACCAGCTCCCGGATCGGGGCGCCGCCCTCGAGTAGGTAGACGGGCCGACCGAAGCGGTTCACAAACTGGGCGATGTGGGGGTCGATTCCCAGGTGGCGGTAGACCGTAGCCAGGACGTCCTGGGGGGTGAACGCCTTGTCGACCGGATACTCTCCCTTGCCGTCGCTCTGCCCAACCACCTGCCCCGTCTTCACGTCTCCCCCTGCGAAGAGGACGCTGAAGGTGTGGCCCCAGTGATCGCGGCCCGCGTCCCGGTTGATTCGTGGCGTCCGCCCGAACTCACCCATCGCCAGGACCAGCACCTTCCGGGCGAGTCCCCGATCGTGCAGGTCACGGATGAGAGCGGAGAGGGCGCGGTCGAGTGGTGGGATCAACAGCTTCCCGCCCTCTTCCGTCTTGAGCTGCGGCGCTGTGCCATGGTGGTCCCACGGAACGCAGTTGACGGTCACGAAGGTGACGCCCGCCTCCACCAGCCGCCGCGCCAGCAGCGCGCTCTGCCCGAAGGTGTGGAGTCCGTACTTCTCTCGCAGGGCGGTCGGCTCCGCGCTGATATCGAAGGCGGTGCGAGCGGCGGGGCCGGTCAGCATCTCGAAAGCACGCTCATAGGCGCCGTCGCGCTCTTCAATGGAAGGATCGCTAAATCTAGGATCGGCAAGTTTTCGGTCACCCTCCGCGCGGAAGCCGTCCAGGCGGGCCATTAACTCCTTACGGCTGCGGAGGCGGTCGAAGGAGAGACCCCTTGGCGGTGCCAGGTCGCGGACGGTGAACTTCGCCTCGTTGGGGTCCCCATCCACTACGAACGGGTTGCGGGCGCTACCCGCGTAGGCGTGGTAATGGAAAAAGTTGTCCGTGCCGCCGCGAAGGTGGGGTACGGCGACATAGGGCGGGATGCCGGGACGGTTGGGACCGCGCAGTGCGGCGACCGCAGACCCCATGGCCGGGTTGCGCTGCGCCAGTTCCACGTCATTGAAGTTCGGCCCCTCGAACCCGGTGAGCATCCAGTGGTTGCCCTTGGTATGGTCCCCGGTTCCGTGGTGGACCGTTCGCACCACCGCCACCTTGTCCGCGATCTTCGCCTGCTCCGGCATCAGCTCGCTGAAGCGAATGCCATCAACCACCGAGGGGATCGCGCCGAAGGGGCC
>JANPLG010000110.1:0-9066 GCA_031426395.1 Actinomycetes bacterium | reverse complement strand
GGGGGTTTTGGGGGTGACAGTTCCCGTGGCTCCTTGAGGGCAGAACAACTTGGTCCGCACTCCGCACTCCGCACTCCGCACTCCGCATTTCGCACTCCGCACTCCGCACTCCGCACTCCGCACTCCGCACTCCGCACTCCGCACTCCGCACTCCGCACTCCGCACTCCGCATTTGACGGGACGGAGAGGTTGACGATGGCAGGACAGATGATCGATCCCGCACCCTGGACGCGGCCGTTCTTTGAACCGGGCGGCGGCGATGCACTGCTGCTCTACCTGATCTACGGCAAGTTCCGGCAGCCCCTCGACTTCTCTCCGGAGAAGTACCAGTGCGGCGAGCCCCCGGAGCGCCTCGAGATCCGCCTGCTCCACCCATCGGACATGCCGAACGGCCGCCTGCCGTTCCTGGGCGAAGAGCCGGACTTCTTCGGGCCTCTCCTCACCGAGCAGGCGCCGGAGATTGAAGCGTCGGTCCACGAATCGCCGGAGTGCCTGGTGTTCCAGCTCTCGCAGCCGGACCCGGCGGACCTGGAATACCTCCGGGACACCCTGGGGCTGGTCAGTGCGGCGGCGGCTTCCGGTGGCGTGGCAGTGCTGGATGTCCAGGGCCTCCGCTGGTTCACGTCAGAGGGATGGACCAAGGAGTACTTCGGAGAGGCGGGGGCGGCGGTCCACGGGCACGTCTCCATCTTCAACTCCGACGACGAGCGGAACGAAGGCGCCTACTGGATGCACACGCGCGGACTTCGGAAATTCGGGCGACCCGACCTCAGTCTCCGCGGCCTGAGCCGAGATCAGCTACCGGCCGCGTTGGAGTTGTTCAACCGGCTGGTCGCCATCCAGTGCCTGGGGAGCATCCTTCCGGATGGTCAGGGAATTGATGCCAAGGGCTTGCCGGCTGGCCTGACCTGCCACCACGAAGGCACTCACGAGGACCCGGACTTCAACAACGTGCACGTGGAAATCCGCGGCCTCCGGTAGTTCGCCTGGAAAGACGAATTGCTGTTGATGTCGCGTCTACCTCCCCACGTAACGGGGGTATACCGGTTCATGGCGTACCGACCCACGGAGAGTTCCCTTCACCCATGACCCGCGTTCAGCTTTGCCTCAACGGACCCTGGCAGTTCTTCCCGGACCCCAAGGACGAGTTCCGTCCCGACATCCTCCCGCCCAATGGTGCCACGCTTGAGGTGCCCGGCAATTGGGAGACCGACTATCCGGCCGAGGCCGGGGTCTTCGGACGGGCGTGGTACCGGCGGACGGTTTCACTCCCGACGGAATGGGGCGGGCGGACGATCTTCCTCCACTTCGGTGCCGTCAACTACTACTGTCAGGTGTGGGTGAACGGCCACTACGCGGGCGATCATGAGGGCGGCTACACCCCGTTCAAGTTTCGCGCCGACCCCTATCTGAAGGACGCGCGGGAGCTTGAGGTGGTGGTCAAGGTGGTGAACGCCGCCCATGCCACGCCCAGCTTTCCCGAGTTCAACTACCACGACATCGCCAACTTCCTGCACGACAAGTTCGGGTATCAGGTCGGCGAGGTGCCGATCGGCAAGCAGAACTGGTACGGAAGCGTCAGCGGCATCTGGCAGGATGTCTACGTGGAGGCGGTCCACTCCACCTTCTTCACGCAGCTCCTAGTCACGCCGGACATCGACCGCGGCGTGGCGCTGATCCGCGCGGGGCTGCACCAGCCGCCCCTGAACGCGGCCGATCTCTTCCTTACCTACCGGGTGGTGGACGCGGACGGCAAGGTGGTGGGAGAGCGGCAGCGCATCCCGCTCTCCGAGGCGCTGGGTGAGAGTGCGGCACCGGACCGCCCGCTCCAAAGTCCTTTCGTGGAGATCCCGGTGGAGGGGATGCGGCTCTGGGGCTTGAAGAACCCCCACCTCTACCGCTTGGAGGCATGCCTGCAAGAAGGCGCTGTGGATCGGGACCTGCTGGCAGTCCGCTTCGGGATGCGGAAGGTTGGGGTCGCCAATAACCGGATCACCCTGAACGACGAGCCGATTTTCCTCATCGGGGCGCTGGATCAGGACTTCTATCCCGAGAACAGCTACACCCCGCCGAGCCGGGAGTTCCTGGCCGACCAGGTGGACAAGGCGCTCCACATGGGGCTGAACTGCCTGCGATGCCATATCAAGGCACCCGACCCCCGCTACCTTGACGTGGCGGATGAGAAGGGGATGTTGGTCTGGGAAGAGCTTCCTAACTGGCTGAAGCTGACAGACGCCGCTGCGGCGCGCGGCCGCGAGACAATCACCAAGATGATTGAGCGGGACTTCAACCACCCCTCCACCATCATCTGGACCATCATCAACGAGAGTTGGGGCGCGGACCTGGCCGGCAGCGACCATGACCGCCGGTGGCTTAAGCAGATGTTCCACTACGTGAAGCGTCTCGATCCCACGCGGCTGGTGGTCGACAACAGTCCGTGCAACGTGCCGGATGGCCGCAACTTCCACCTGCGGACGGACCTGGAAGACTTCCACATCTACTTCCAGATCCCGGACCACCTGCACAAGTGGCATAGCTGGCTGCGCGACTTCGCCCAGCACCCTTCCTGGACCTTCAGCCACCACGGCGACGCCGAGCGCACCGGGGAGGAGCCGCTGCTGGTATCCGAGTTTGGCAACTGGGGGCTGCCGACGCTCAAGGATATGCTGGCGGATTACGGCAGTGAGCCGACCTGGTTCCGCACCGGCACCGACATCGCCATTCCCCAGGGGGTGCAGCGTCGGTTCACGCGGTACCATCTGGACGATATCTTCGGCAGCTACGACGCCTATGCGGTCCTGACCCAGTGGCAGCAGTACTTTGCGCTGAAGCACCAGATCGAGGACATGCGGAAGTTCTCCAGCATCGCGGGGTACGTGATCACGGAGTTCACTGACCTGCATTGGGAAGCGAACGGCCTGCTCAACATCTGGCGGCGGCCGAAGGTCTTCTACCACTATTTGGGCCAATTCCAGCAGCAGGATGTCCTGGTGACGGACTGGCAGCGCCTCAACTACTGGGAAGGCGATCTCTGCCGCGTGCCGGTGGTTGTCTCCCACTGGAGCGACGCGGACCTCCGCGGCTACTGCATCGAATGGAACATCAGCGAACTGGGCGTCTCCGGCACCCTCGCCGATGTCAGCGTGGACCGGGCGGAGAGCCGGGAGGTCGGCAGCGTGAGCTTCGTGGTGCCCCCGCTGACGGAGAGTGCGCGCTGTCGGCTCCACCTACGCCTGCGGGACCCACATGGCGCAATCGTGGCGCGGAACATCCAGTACCTCTCCTTCTTCCCGAATAGCCTGCGGCGGCCCACAATTACTCGCGACCCGATCTGGGTCCACGATCCGCACAGCATCTGGGACATGGAGGAGCGGCTGGAGCTTGCCGGTTACCACGTGGTGCGGGAATCAGCCAGGAATGGGCAGATGCCCCGGTTCGCGGTGGTCAGCCGCCTGGACGCAGAGGTGGCACGGTTCCTGGAAGCGGGAGGCTCCGCGCTGCTGGTGGTGCGCTCCCCCGGCGATATCGACGCCGATCTCACCGCCCGCACGGGGATCCGTGCCCGCGACCGCCGCACCCGGGTGGACGAGCACACCAAAGACAAGAACCCCTGGGAAGGCGATTGGATCAGCAACTTCAACTGGCTTAAGCACGACTCCGTCTTCGAGGGCATCCCGCGCTCCACGGACACCCCGCTCTCCGGCGACCTGCTGGACATGCAGTACTACCGGGTGATGCCGAACCAGGTTCTGCTGGGCTGGAGCCAGGAGAAGGAGTTCGCGGACATCCTGGCGGGGATCACGGTCGGATGGGTCCACGCCCCGGCGGGGTTGTTGGCGCAGTGCCGCTGGGGCCAGGGTCGGCTGGTTGCGACCACGCTGAAGCTGGAGAGCGCCTTTGGCGACGACCCAGTGGCCACCGTGCTGATGAACAACCTGATCCGTTACGTCACAAGCAGCCGCTTCCGACCGCAGAAGGATGCGCTGGCACCGCGCCGACAGACCCGCCCCCGCGAGGAAGTCAGCGCGGACGGAGCGCCGGAAGTCATTGAGGACAGCCACATTGCGGCGGGACCTGCGCTGGAGATCGAGGCCGGCAAGCAATGAGGGTGGGGGGAGCCGAAAGTCGCTAGGCTCCCCCATTCCCCCTCGAGCCTCACCCTCCGGCCTCACCCTCCGGCCGCGACTGGGAAGGGCCGAACACCGCGCCGCAGTGCGCCACGCGGCTGTGAGGGTTGTGGCCTTCGAGGCCGGGTGTTGGGCTTCCAGCCCGCTGGAGGACCGTCCGGGCCAAACACCGCCGTTTCTGGCTTCGCCAGGAGCGGTTTGGCCCTGCGGAAGGGTCCGCGAAGAGGGGCGTTCCCCACCGTGGGCCACCGGTCGCTCATGATGACTTTCTTGGGCACCGGTCGAGCGGGCTCGAACGACCATGGGCCGAGGAAGATGCCGATGGCCACCACCGGCATCACCCGCAGCGGAACGGGGACGAGGCGCTTCGACGCCATGAGCGCGCGCAGCCGCCTTTCCATTCGGGCGGCACCCGAGGCCACAGCCAGGCCGGAGACCGGCACACCGGCCATGCGGCGCGCCGAGGCCACGAATTCGAGCAGCGTCTCTGCGTAGCGTGCGGGCGGGCACTCGAGCGCGGCCACCGCCTGCTGGTCCGCTGCGACCTCCTGCCAGTGGCGAAGCTCCCGGGCCGCGAGCCAGACCAGCGGGTGGAAGAAGAACAGCACCTGCAACCCCGCCGTGAGGCAGCCCCAGTGGAGGTCACGGTGGCGAACATGAGCCAGCTCATGCGCCAGCGCGCACCAAAGCTCTGGCCCCTTCCGCACTGCGGAGGGCAGCACGATGGTCTGCGATCCCCAGCCCACCAGCATCGGGGAGGCGAGGCGGGGATGCGAGACGAGGGCCGGCGCCGAGGGGACGCCGATGCGCTGAGCGAGTGCGCGGTAGGTTGTGCACACCTCGTCATCGCGGATCTGGCGCGCGTCTGTGAGGAACCGGCGCGCCTCAAGGGCCACCCGCGCGAGCATGGCGATCTGGATGCCGGCACCCATCAGCCAGCAGATCAGAAGGGTGATGTGGAGCGGCGAAAGGCTCACTTCCGCGGTACCGAGAGGGGCCGTTTCGGTCCCCGGCGCAGCGGCCGGCAGCGGCAGTCCGATGACCGGCAGCGGGAGCAGCGTGAAGATGAATTTGAGCTGCGCCAGCCGGAGCAGGAAGACCCGCATTCTCGGCGGCAGCCCGGGAAGCCACCGCGCCGCAGCGCATGTCACGGCGAGGGCAAACCCGCCCCAGACGGTAGCCAGCATCAGCCGCGCCAGAAAGACTTCGGACCAGTCGGCGAGCGCTACCATCATGGCTTGTCTCCCTCCCGCCGCGCCTCAAGGTCGGACACCAGTTTCCGAAGCTGGTCCAATTCCGAATCGGTGACCCTGTCCGCTTCCGCCAGGTAGACCACCAGCGGCGCCAACGACCCAGACAGGGACTCGTCCACGAATCGGTCCAGGAGGTTGCGCTGGAGTGCCTCGCGCGAGATCACCGTCTTGTAGACGTAGACGCCATCAGCCACTTCCCGCGTCAGAAATCCCTTCTTCCGGAGCCGCTCCATCATCTGAAGCAGCGTGGTCCGAACATAGCCCTTCGTCTCCCCGAAGTGATCCGCAGCCTGGCGCACCGTCGCGCCGCCGTGTGCTGCGATATGGTCCAGCAATTCCTGCTCCGCCCGCCCCACATTGGCCGACCGGTTCTCCCGCCCCTGTTCAATCCGCAGACTTTCCATGTCCGCACCTCTCGAGCGCTCGTCGTCGTAAAGTTAAGCCGCAAAGACGACGGGTGTCGTCAAGGTCTAGACGACGGTTGTCGTCCATGTGTTACGGCTGGTTTTCATCCGCATAAGAAAGTTCTTGCAAGAGCAGCGATGAATGCGAGTAAAGCACACGAAAGTTTGCTATAAAGGCGATGTAGCTCACTCTCGCCTGTACGGAGCCTGCCAGTGCAAGTCTCACTCTTCAGCGACCCCGTGACCGCGCCGAGCGAGGAGTTGGACTCCAGATCGGATGTAGCTCAGTCCTTCCCGTCTCGTCTGGATGAGGGCGCTGGCGCTTCGGGGTTCATCTCGCTGGCCAGCCTGACTGAACCGGCAGAGCGCCCACCGCTGCGAGGCATTGCGCGGATGGCCCGCGATGCTGAAGAGGTTGACTTCCGGAATGACGTGGAGTACCGGGAGTTGCCCTGCCGGAGCCTGATCGCCCCGTTGAAGAGCGACCGAGTGCCGTTCCACTTCAGCATCAACCCGTACCGGGGATGCGAATTCGGCTGCGTCTACTGCTACGCGCGCTACACCCACGAGTTCATGGAGATGGATGACTGGCTCGACTTCGAGCGGAAGATCTTCATCAAGCAGGATGCGGTCGACGCGCTGCGACGGGACCTGTCGCGCCTCGACCTCCAGGGGAAGTGGATCGCCATCGGAACGGCCACCGACCCCTACCAGCCCGCTGAGCGCCGGTTCAAACTCACGCGCTCGCTGCTGGAGGTCTTCGCGCGGCGGAGAAACCTTCGTCTCACCGTGACCACCAAGAGCGACCTGGTGGCCCGCGATGTCGACCTCCTCGCGGAGATCAGCCGGCAGAACGAGATCGAGGTGAATGTCACCATCACCACGCCAGACCACCTACTGGCCCGCTGCATCGAGCCGAGGGCCGCCCGTCCTGATCGGCGACTCCGGGCCGTGGAGCATCTCTCGAAGGCGGGCATCCGGACAGGAGTCTTCCTGATGCCCCTCATGCCGCGCATCAACGACGGCCTGGACGATATCGATCGCCTGGCGCGGCTCTCCAAGGAGGCGGGAGCGTCTTACCTTGCCAGCACGGTCCTCTTCCTGCGCAAGAGCAGCAAGAAGCGATTCTTCCCATTCATTGAGGAGCGATTTCCAGAGCTGCTGCCCTACTACCAGCGGATGTACTCCAGCCACCGCATGGAGCTCCTGACGGATTACAGCCGCACCAAGCTGGCGGAGGTGCAGATCATCAAGAAACGTCATGGCCTGGGCGGCCTCGGGCGGCAATGGTCGGAAACCACGCACACGCCCGACCAGCTCACCATTTACGGGATCGGGTGACGCGCTCTCGCACAAGTGAGGTGCCCCGGATGTAGTAGCCGGCTGGCACTTCTGTGGAGAGCACCCCGGGCGAAGGCACGCATTCGGAGCATGTCGTCCAGGGCATCAGTAACGCAGCTGGGCGTGAGGTGGAGCGACTGCCCGTCGATCTCCACCTCACATTCTGCCCAACCCGCCCCGAGGACTCGATAGCGCACAGACGTGCCCATTAACCGGATGCTGCCTAACGCGCGCCTACGCCCACCAGTACCCGTTGAGAGCCAGGCAGGGCCCGTGGTGCGCGTCCCTTGATCTTGAGGTTCAGAGTGACCTGGAGTGATGCCCCGGCCTCCAGCGATCCCGTCCCCAACGCCGTGACGTAGGACGAACCAGCCCTTCCGGTGGCTGCCGTCGTTTTCCCGGCAGCACCTACCACCTTCACCGCCTTCGGGAGCTTGTCTAGCACCACGGATATGGGAGCGGGCAGGCTTCCCAAGCCTGTGTTAGTGAGCGTTACTAGGCATTGGTACGAGGTCCCGCTGACCCGAGTGACGGCAGCCTTCCGGATCTGCACACTCCCGGTCACGTCCACAACGCCAACCGTCACCCAGACATCGTCCGTGGAGGTGGCACCATAGGGATCCGTGACCGTGAGCGTGTACTTGCGGCGGCCGGTCGGGGCCTGAACCTGAACCTGCTGCGTCTCGGCCACCAGGGCACCATCGCGGGTCCACCGGTAGGAGAGCGTGTCTCCGTCCGGATCGGAACTGCTGTTTCCAGAGAGACCGACCGTGGTCGTTGTGCCGCTAGATTCCACGGCCAGGTCCGGCCCGCTGCGAGCGATGGGAGCACCATTCCCTTCAGGCAGCACCTGAACGAAAACAAGCTGATCGTCGGTGGCGCCGTACGGATCGGTGACCTGCAGCCGGAAGAAGTGGAGGCCGGGTGCGGCGCTCACAGAAGCCGTCACCGCATTGCCGACCTGCACCCCCGCAGCGTTCAGCCAGCGGTAGGTGAGAGCATCGCCGTCCGGGTCAGAAGAGGCACTGCCGTTCAGGTTGATGGTGGCCGTAGTGGTGGCAGGATTGCCGTCGTGCGGGATGGCTACCGTTTGCCCCACGCCACCGTCCGCAACCGGAGTCCGGTTTGGCTCCGGGGTTGCGGTGACGGACACTCGCGAAACGTCCTTGGCACCGTAGGCATCCATCACGGTCAGGATGAAGGTGTGCACACCGGGGGCCGTAAGAGGCACCGACAACTCGCTCGTCCGTGCCAATTCAATTCCGGCCGCGTTGGCCCAGGAGTAGAAGAGCAACGGTTCATCGCCCGGCTCCGCAAGCTCGTCCAGGTCGAAGGAGCCGCTGGCATTCAGGGTGACCATCGCGGAGTAGCTGGTGGGGTTTCCGTCGTGGGCGGTCGTCACGCTGACATCCGGGCCGGGGACCGCGAAAGGTGCTAGGTTCTCGGTGGCAGGGGTGCGATGCGTGGCGAAGACGTCCAGACCGATATTCGTGTCACCTGGAACGAGGTTGGTCGCGGTGCTGTGGAACGCCACGAGCCCGCCGCTTGCGGAGATCGCAGGGCTCCCACTGATGTTGTCGGCCTGCGCTCCGGTCCACGAGGCGTTGATTCGTTCCGTCACCACAAGCAAACGATCCCTCACGAAGATGTCCGATTGTGCGTTGCTGTCTCCGGTCACCAGGTTGCTGGCTTCAGACTCATAAGTGATGAAGCGGCCATCCGCACTGATCCGGGGATTGTCGGAATCGGCATTTCCCAGATCTCCCGAAGTGGATACGGTGATCAACTCCGTGGTGCCAAGCTTGCGATCCCGCACGAAGATGTCGAACTCGCCGTTGGTGTCCATGCTGGAGAGATTGGCGGCGAACGACTGGTATGCCACGAAGCGACCGTTCGCGCTGATGGATGGATTGATGCTGTTCCCACCCAGGGCCTGCATCC
>JANPLG010000109.1:0-10598 GCA_031426395.1 Actinomycetes bacterium | reverse complement strand
CTGGGACGTAGACGTCCTGCGCTTTCAGGATCTGGCGTCTATCAAGGAGCGGGTGGATCAGGGCGAGCCTGTGGTTTTGATCAGGGCTCAAGGTCATGTCAACGGCCGATCCTTTGCACATGCTGTAGTGGTGTGCGGCATTGACGACAACGGCCTCACGGTCATGGACCCAATGGTCGGAGAATACGTTTCGATGTCACTGGCCGACGCTGCGTTGTTTGAGACAGAAATCATCCGCGGGTTTACCGTAGCCGGGGATCCAGCTAGAACGCTCGGTCAGTAGCCGAGGCGAATTTACCGTATGCCTAAGAATCCAGATATCAAAAAAGTAATGGTCATCGGGTCCGGCCCGATCATCATCGGCCAGGCCGCGGAGTTTGACTACGCGGGGACCCAGGCGTGCCAATCGCTGCGCGAGGAGGGCTGTGAGGTCGTCCTCATCAACTCCAACCCGGCTACGATCATGACCGACACCGAGATCGCGGACCGGGTCTACATCGAGCCGCTGACCGTGGAGTTCGCGGAGCGGGTGATCGCACGGGAGCGGCCGGACGGCCTCGCGCCGGGCCTGGGGGGGCAAACCGGCCTCAACCTGGCGACCAAGCTGGCGGCCGCAGGCATCCTGGAGAAGTACAACCTCAAGCTCCTCGGGACGCCGCTCAGGTCGATCCGTATGGCGGAGGACCGCGAAGAGTTCCGCTCGCTGATGCGTCGCCTTGGCCAGCCGGTTCCGGAGAGTTGGGTCATCGAGTCGGTGGACGAACTGCGAGAACTCTCCGGGCAGTCCGGACTCCCCTGGCCGTTGATCGTGCGTCCCGCCTACACCCTGGGCGGGACGGGCGGCGGCATTGCCCACACTGTGGAGGAGCTGGTGGAGATCGGCTCCCTCGGTATGAAGCTCTCCATGCGCCACCAGATCCTTGTGGAGCGGTACCTCGTGGGCTGGAAAGAGGTGGAGTATGAGGTGATGCGCGACGGCGCTGACACCTGCATCACCATCTGCAACATGGAGAACTTCGACCCGATGGGAATCCATACCGGGGACTCCATTGTGGTGGTACCCAGTCAGACGCTCTCGGACAAGGAGTATCAGATGCTCCGGAGCGCCTCGCTAACCATCATCCGGGCGCTGGGCATTGAGGGAGGCTGCAACGTTCAACTCGCGCTGGACCCGAAGAGCTTCCAGTACTACGTCATTGAGGTGAACCCGCGGGTCAGCCGCTCGTCGGCCTTGGCCTCCAAGGCGACCGGCTACCCGATTGCCCGCGTCTCCGCCAAGATCTGCATCGGCCTGCGACTGGATGAGATTGAGAATTCGGTCACCAAGAAGACCCTCGCCTGTTTTGAACCGGCGGTCGACTACTGCGTGGTCAAGATCCCGCGTTGGCCCTTCGATAAGTTCATGACGGCCGATCGCACCATCGGCACCCAGATGAAGGCCACCGGCGAGGTGATGGCCATTGGCCGGACGTTCGAGTCCGCGCTCCTCAAGGCGGTTCGCTCGCTCGAAGTCGGGGTGCACGGCCTGCGTGCGAAGGGCCTCCCCAATTGGAGCGAGATGGAGTTGGAAGTCGCGCTGCGCAAGGCGACCGACGAACGTCTCTTCGCCGTGGCCGAGGCCTTCCGTCGCGGGTGGGAGATCCGCGAGGTCCAGGAGATCACCTACGTTGACCCGTGGTTCCTCCGCAAAGTGCGGGACCTGGTGCGCCTCGAAGCGACGATGGAGGGTCAGAAACTCGTCGACACTCCCGAGTTCCTGGACACCCTCTGGGACGCGAAGCGCAACGGCCTGAGTGACCGGACGCTGGCGGATGCCTTCGGGACCACGGAAGCCGAGGTCCGGGACTTCCGCTGGAGCCACGGCGTTGAGCCGGTCTACAAGATGGTGGACACCTGCGCCGCCGAGTTCGAGGCCGCCACCCCGTACTTCTACAGCACCTACGAGACGGAAGACGAAGCCAGACTCCCGAGTGACGAAGCGTCCTCTCCAACCCCCAACCCCCAACTCCCAACCCCCAAGCCAAAGGCTGTCGTGATTGGCTCCGGTCCCATCCGAATCGGCCAGGGCATCGAGTTCGACTACTGTACGGTCCACGGTGTGTGGGCGCTGCGCGAAGCTGGCTATGAGTCGATTGTCATCAACAACAATCCGGAGACAGTCTCCACCGACTTCGACACTTCCGACCGCCTCTACTTCGAGCCGCTCACCCTGGAAAACGTCCTCGCGCTGATCCGGGAGGAGAAGCCGGAGGGCGTGATCGTTCAGTTCGGGGGCCAGACGGCGATCAACCTCGCGGAGCCGCTCCATAAGGCGGGGGTGAAGATCCTCGGCAGCTCCTTTGAAAGCATCGATCTCGCGGAGGACCGGGACAAGTTCGAGGTGCTGCTGCGCGACCTGGGCATCCCGAAGCCGGATGGACGCGCCGTCCGCTCCGTCGAGGCGGCGCTTGAAGTGGCCGAGGAGATCGGCTACCCCGTGTTGGTGCGGCCCTCCTACGTTCTCGGTGGGCGGGCGATGGAGATCGTCAGCAACCGGGAGGACCTCCTGAACTACATGCACTACGTGGTTGAGGTCAGTCCGGAAGCGCCGATCTTGGTCGACAAGTACGTGGTCGGCAAGGAGGCGGAAGTCGACGTCATCTCGGACGGTGTGGACTGCCTCGTTCCCGGCATCATGGAGCACATCGAGCGCGCCGGCGTGCACAGCGGCGACTCCATGGCGGTCTTCCCTCCGCAGAGCCTCACCCAGACCGCGCAGGACCGGATGGTCGACTACGCCATCCGGGTGGCCCGTGCGCTCAAGGTGGTCGGCCTCATGAACATCCAGTTCGTGGTGGATGGGGACGAGGTCTACATCCTGGAGGTGAACCCGCGCGCCAGCCGCACGGTCCCCTACCTGAGCAAGATCACCGGCGTCCCGATGGTCCGGGTCGCCACCCGCTGCATGCTGGGCGAGAAGCTCGAAGCGATGGGTTACAGCACCGGCCTCTGGGCAGGCGCGCCCGGCCGGCCGATCCATCACGTCAGCGTTAAGGCACCGGTCTTCAGCTTCGCCAAGCTGACCAAGGTGGACGTCAACCTCGGGCCGGAGATGAAGTCCACCGGCGAGATCATGGGCACCGACCTGGATTACCCACGGGCGCTCTACAAGGCGATGATCGCCAGCGGCGTGGACGTGCCTCCCAGCGGCTCCATCATCGCCACCATCGCGGACCCGGACAAGCAGGAGGCGCTTCCGCTGCTGCGTCGTTACCACCGCCTCGGCTACCGGATCTTCGCCACGGCCGGGACCGCGCGCTACCTCAATCAGAACGGCATCGACGCGGAGCAGGCCGCAAAGATTCACGAGGGGGGCCGGACCCTGGTCTCCTTGATCCATGAGGGCAAGGTCTGCCTAATGATCAACACCGTGAGCCGGAACAAGCGGTCAGAGCGAGAGGCGGCGCTTCTGCGGCGCACCGCCGTGGAGAACGGCGTCCCCTGCCTCACCAGCCTAGATACGGCCGGTGCCCTTGTGGAAGCTCTGGAACTCCGCGCCAAGAGCGGCGACGATTCCACCCGCTCCCATTGCCGGACTATTGACGAGTACTGCCAGCCTGCGTGAGTCCGCTTATACTCCAACTAGTGGTCCGTCAACGCTCTACTGACAGGTGTGCTCGTGCCTGGAATGCCACTTTCTACTGAGAATTAGCTCTGTGACGGAACACTAGTGATGATGGAGACAGGAATGATCACCGAAACTTCGATCCCACATGCGGAGCATAGGTCCGTAGTTAAGCTGATGATGGCTCACTCACGGGAGTACGGCTCAAAGTTGCGGGCGATGGTATTATTCGGCGACCTAATTCTAACAGGTCAAACCTTTGATATTGACCTATTGGAGGTAGTCGAAGGGTGGGACGCCGCGCGTTCTGGGCGGGTGGCTGAGTTTTCATCATCCAGCGAGCTCCCCTTGCGCGGGAAGTTGAGGATCTACTTCCTGTCTCCGGAAGAGTTCGAGCGGCCAGAGGTGATTCTGGACCCCGCCGAACGTGCTTGGGTGTCCGCCCTTCTTCAGCGGGTGACCTCCTCGTACGAACTCGTGTACCAGGTGCCCATCGACTATGCGCGCAATACATTGAGCAGGCAGGACAAAGCTTCGGTCCTCTCCGCGCCGCCGTCTGGCTTGGTCGTAACGGCGAACCCGTTGCGACCTGCCTGCCTCCCCTGACTGTGAAGACGCTCTTTCGCGCGAAGGTGAGATTTGCGGAAAGAGCCTGGTTGAGATCGGGCAGGTGTTCGGAGGGAAGGCGCTCTCCACCGTGGTCTGTTTCTGCGTCAAGATGGAGATAGAGAGCGACGACAGCCTGAGAAGCCCGATCCGACTGCTCCGAAATCGGCCGGTGCGTGACTCCGAGGCGCTTGCTTCCTGACGAATGAAGCAGGACCGAGGGGAGCTTGCTGGCGCAAACCGCGCTCTCTCGCTCGTAAATCGCTTGGCGCACCGTTCACTTCCGCTTCGTGCACTTCCAATGCTCGGGTCCTTTGCAATGCCCCAATTCCCCACCGCTCAAGAATGGGCAAGAAGCTTGTTTGAGGAGGCAGCTAGGCACCTGCAGGATGCTCGCGTCCTCCATCTTGCGCAGCGATATCCCGCATCGACAGCCTCTGCGATGAAGGCGGCGGAACTTGGGCTAAAGTCGCACCTTGTGCTGGAGGGCGCCCTTGGTTGGTGGGAGGGCATCCACACCACCCATACGCCCTGGAAGACAGCATCAACCCATCCCGTCCTCGGTCCTGCCCTCCGGTCGCTTGAGCGACACCACCCCACACTGCCCGTCCGGATTCAAGATCTAGAGTTGCTCGCTCCAAGCAAGCCAGGATCGGGGAAGTTTCAGCAACAAGAAGAAGCAAACCCCGAGTACCCTTTCGTCAGCGTAGATCCCACAGGTGGACCAGCGAGCAATCAGGCAATCATCACTTGCCCTTCGGTTTACCTGATGGAGGGTGACAGCATCGAGTACTACACCACTGCCCGGGACGTCCTGGCGGCGATGTTGACCCTCAGTCCCGAAATCGGTGCGTGGAGCGTTTCACTGCCATCCGCGCTCTGATCCTCGGGCCGGGACGAGGAAGGGAGCCGTTGCGAATGCCAGGTTGCTGGAAGTGACGGAACTCTCGTAACTCTTGAGGCAGGTGAAGAATCCATATAATGTGTACCGGTCCCCGCCGCCCTCGCAGCCTGGCCACTCCCCGGTCCTCGGAGCCTTTGCATGTCCCGTGCCCGGTCACACGTCCGCCCACGCATCTCTCCATGGCTCATCGTCTCGGCCTTGCTGCCTCTGATGGGCGTGGGGGTTGATGTCTCTGCGGATAACCCACGGCTGACCCTGAAGCTGGAGAACGTGTCGCTGGCGGACGCGGTCCAGCGCCTTTCCCAGGATTCCGGCGTCTCCGTGACTACCTGGGCGCTACCGGATGGCCCGCAGCCGCCGGAACTGCTGGAGAAGGTGAACTTCGATTGGCGCGGCGTACCGTTCTCCCGTGCCTTCCGGCAGCTCTGCGAGAAGTTCCACCTCCAGCCGATGCGCCAGCCGGGCGGCTACCAGCTCTATCCAGGCGCGCCCCCCGTCCCCAAAGCGCTGAAGGCGGTTGGCTTCTTCCAGGCTCAGGGCGTGAAGATGAGCGCCCGCCAGATCCTCGTCTCGGCCACGCCACGGGCGTTGAACTTCACGGGCGAGGAGTTCGACGGCGGTGACGGCAACCTCCAGCTCACGGTCGGCTGCGAACTCGCCGACCTTGACGCGGACCGCGTCGCCGGTCTGCGCAACGTGACGGCGCGGGACGACAAGGGCACCATCCTCACCTTCGGCCCGGAAGCGGAAGCAAGCGGCGATTACAACCCATCCGCCTATCCGGACGAGTGGATCACCAGCGTCGGTCTGCCGGAGCCGCACCCTGCTGCACGAAAGCTGGTCGCCGTGGAAGGCGACCTGATGATCTACAAGCGGTTCCAGCACCACCGCGCCGAGATCCCCCTCCCACTTACTGCTAAGAGTGTGGAAAAGAAGGTAGGTCTGCTCAGCCTGTTAGTGTCCGACTACGTTCCAGAACGGCGCCAGCCGGTTGCCCAGGATCGCGGACCGGTTGGGGGGCCAGCGGGTGAGAATCCTGGTGAGCAACAGGGCGCGCAGCTCAAGGTTCGGGTCTATTACCCTGCTGGGCTTGAGAACGGGGTGCTGAACCAGTGGAGCCAGCCGCTGCTGCGAACCACCTCCGGCAGGATCGTCACGGCCGGGTGGGAAGGGAGCGGCGGCCAGCAGGAGGGCGAAGGTGCCTACATGGACCTTCGCATCCGCTTCCAGCCGAGTTCTGAAGTGCCGGGGGGAAAGGACGCTCCCGCCGCATTGCTGTGGACCTTCCTGGAGCGCAGTGAGCCGATCCGCCTCTTTCACTTCCGCATGGCGGACATCCCGCTGCCCGCTCCCCGCCCCTGGAAGGCGCCGGTCGTGCCTCGCCCGGTCGTCCCCGCACCGGAAGTGCCTCCCACTCCGGCGCATCCGTTCTACGACGAAGCTGGTGGAACTCTCATCAGCCAGGTCGAGGTGGCCGGCCGGAAGTCGATGGCTGGACGGGTGACCCTCGGGCTGTCTCCGGTGGCGGATGGCGCGGTCGGCCCGGTGCGTTGGCTGGAGCTTGATGCGGATGATGCGGGCGTGGTCCGCGTGCCGTCCCTCCGCCCAGGCAAGTACCGCCTCCAGCGCCGGTTCCGCCCCGCGGAAGGCGACCTACCCGCAGCGGGCCGCTGGACTCAAGAAGACATTTCCGTCGAGGTGACCGCACGGCAGTCCACCACCGCCGCTCCCCTTCGATGGACCACCGAACCGGCATCCAAGCCGACCGCCAAGCCGGCACCTAAACCCGCAGCCAAGCCGGTTGCCGGCGCGCGACGTCTCTGACTCCAGCCTTTCACTTATCTCCTGACCTCTAGCCGTTACGCACTCACCCTGACCAGGGGAGCACTCCATGCCAGACATCAGCAACTTCAACAACGCCGCTACTCGGCCAGGACGTACGGGGTCCGTTCCCGGGCGAAGGGTCTGGCCAGCGGCCTGGCTGGCAGTGCTGGTCGGCGGGAGCATCGTGGCCTCGCCCGTGCCCTCGATGGCGGACAATCCGAAGGTGAACCTTAAGGTCACCAATGCAACCCCCGAAGAAGCCGTCGCTCAGCTCAGCAAGGCTGCGGGGGTCAAGCTGAACCTTAGCGGCGGGCGTCCCGGCGGAAACGGGATGGAGAAGGTCTCGTTCGACTGGACGAACGTCTCCTTCGGCAAGGCGCTGCGACAGCTCTGCGACCAGCTCAACTTCCGGCCCTACCGCCAGGCGAGCGGCTACATGCTTCAGCCCTCCTTCCAGGCACCGCCGGGCAACCCACTCAAGAAGGTCGGCCTGGTTGAGAAGAATGGCGTGAAGCTCTTCGCGCGGCGGGCGTACGTCTACGACAACCGATCCATCAACTTCATCGGCGAGGAATGGGGCGGCGGGTCCGGCTACCTCAACCTGGAGCTGGGCGCGGAACTGGGCGAGGGCGATGCCGACCTCATCGCCGGGATGCAGAACGTCACGGCGCGGGACGACCAGGGGAACATCATTTCCACCGACCCGCAGCGGTTCGGCAGCGGGTCCTCAAACCCCAATGGGACGTACCCAGATGAGTGGTCCGGCAACGTGATGATCAATCCGCCCAGCACCAAGGCAAAGAAGCTGGAATGGCTCGAGGCGGACCTGATGGTCTACAAGAGTGTGAAGCCGCTTCGCCTGGAAGTACCCTTCCCGTTGACCTCGAAGAGCATCCGGAAGAACATCGGCGACATGATCGTCGTGATCTCCGGCTTCGAGGAGAACAAACCGGCAGCAGCCCCGGAAGAAGATCCGGCGGAGGCCGACTTGCCCAACATTGGCCAGCAGCCAGTGCGTGGGCAGAACGGCGGATTCAAGCTCCGCGTCCGCGTCTACACGCCGCAAGTGCAGGGCAGGCAGCAGCGCTTCTTCGCCCGCAACGGCTGGAACTTTGCCCCCACCCTGGAGTTGGCGAGCGGTGGCACGGCGATGCCGAATCAGACCAATTCCTCCGGCTGGGGCAACGGCGAGTGGAGTCTGAGCGACATGACGCTCAACTACCAGTTGCCGCAGGTGCCACAGCCCCCCGCCGAGGCAAAGGTAGCGGGTCCAACCCTCCAGGGAGCGAAGCTTGTCTGGGACATGGTGGAACGCGGCGAGATGGTGAAGCTCTTCACCTTCCGGATGACCGACATCCCCCTCCCTCAGGCCGGTCTGCCCGGGCAGCGAGTGCGGCCTGGGGCCGCGCCGCCTACCGCGCCCGTCGACCGTGGCCCGCACTATGAGAAGGGCGGCGGCACTCTCGTGACCCGGATCGAAGTAGCCGGCAAGCCGGTGAACGGTGGTACCCTGCAGGTTGGACTCGCCCAGAAGACCGGCGCCGAGTTTGGTCCCGTCCGTTGGAGCGATGCCGCCATCGGGCCGGACGGTACGGCCCGAGTCGAGGACCTCAAACCAGGAGCCTACCGCGTCCTGCGACGCTACCGTCCCAAAGATCCGCTCCCGGACGCGGATGAAGGCAAGTGGGCTAACGGTGAGCTGACCGTCTCTGTCGCGGCGGGAAAGGAAGCTCCGCTGCCACCGCTACGGTGGACGCTCGACGCGGCCAGCACCCCGGTCAAGGCAGTGAAGCCGGGCACCATCAAGACCTCTGTGCCCGGTCGATAGGCCGAGGGGCGCATGAAGGTTCTTCAGGTCATCACGCCTTCCAAGATCGCCGGCGCGGAGCGGTCCACGACCAGTCTTTGCGAGCACCTACAGCGGGCGGGCCACGAAGTGATGGTGGCGTGCAAGGCGGGAAGCCCCCTCATTGAGGCCATGCGTGCCGCCGAAATCGACGTGCGCCCCGCGCCGATTGCCGGGAAACTGAACCCGGGGGCGGCGGTCTGGCTGGCACGCCTCGCCCGGAACTCCGGCTCCCAGGTGATCCACACGCAGTTGAGCACGGCGGCGCTTCACGGGAGCATCGCCGCGCGGATGGCCGGACTTCCCGCCGTGGCCCACGTCCGGGCGCTCAACACCGCCACAATGTACCGGTTGGCGCACCGGGTCATCGCCATCTCGCACGCGGTGAAGCAGCACCTGGTGGCGCAGGGAATGAACCCGGATCGCATCGACGTGGTCTACAGCGGCGCGGACCCCGATCGCTACTTCCTCCCCTGCACCCGGGGGGAAGCAAAGCGTCGGCTTGGAATCCCGGAGACAGCGCCGCTGGTGGGAGTGGTCGCGCACCTGACGGCGAAGAAGGGGCACTCCGTCTTCCTGGAGGCGTTTACCCCAGTGGCTCGAAAGCATCCCGATCTTCATGCCCTCTTTCTTGGGGACGGACCGGAGCGAGACGCCTTGCGTGCGCAGGTGGAGCAGCTTGGCCTGCGTGAGCGGGTCATCTTCAGCGGATTCCAGAGCGACGTTCTCCCCTACTACGCCGCCGTAGATGTGGTTGTGCTACCGTCCACAGGCGGGGAGGGGCTACCCCGCGCACTCCTTGAGGCGGGACTGCTGGGTCGCGCCGCCATTGGAACGCGCATCAGCGGCGTGCCGGAGATCATCCAGGACGGCGAGACCGGATTCGTGGTGCCGGTTGGGGATGCGGGGGCTCTGGCGGAGCTGCTGCTCATCCTCGTGGAGGACGGTGCGCTGCGTGCACGGCTGGGTGCCGCTGCGCGTGAGTGGGTGGCGGCGACCTTCACGGTGGAAGCGATGGTGGCGGGGACGGTCGCCTCTTACGAGCGGGCCGGGGCTCGATGACCGCTTGCTTGCAATCTCGGCGGCACACCGCCAAGGGAGTCGCGCAGCTTCCGGATAACTAGGTCTCGATT
This sequence comes from Actinomycetes bacterium, assembly GCA_031426395.1. Lineage (GTDB taxonomy): Bacteria > Armatimonadota > SYMT01 > SYMT01 > SYMT01 > JANPLG01. The sequence goes on along the minus strand of JANPLG010000109.1, from coordinate 681 downwards.
GCGCCGACGCTCCCTTGCCGCACCGCTCCCGAGGCCACCATGCGATTGATCTCCACCATCCCCGCGTTGCCGGTCCGGAACACCGAGGAGAGCGCCAGCTTCTTCCGAGATCAGCTTGGGTTCACCGTTCACTTCGCGGAAGAGGACTTCGCCATCGTGGTGCGGGACGACGTCGAGATCCATCTCTGGGGTGCCACAGACGAGACATGGCGCACCCGTCCTGACCGACCCAGCCGCCCCGTGTGCAGCGGTGCGGAGTCGTTCATCGCAGGGACGGCGAGTTGCCGGATTGAGGTGGAAGAGATTGAAACGCTCTACGCCGAGATCCAGCCGCGCGGCATCCTGCACCCTCGCGCCCACCTCTCCACCACCCACTACGGCACCTGCGAGTTCGGCGTACTTGATCCCGACAACAACCTGGTGACCTTCTTCGAGCGGAGGTAAGTCGATGCGCCCTCGGCTGGGAGCCAACCCTTCCTGGGAGGGCGAGGCTCCTGCCGAGCCGCACCGAAGGTGTCAATCTTCCGAAGCCCGCATCATGTGGTAGGTTCTGCCTCCAAACCGTCATAGCGCGGATACATCTTGAGGGGTGGGTTGGTGCGATCGCGCGATGTCAGGTCCATTTTGGTTTGCGAGGTGTATTCAGCCGCAGTAGCTTTGCTCCTTCGGTTGCGGCTCGGC
>JANPLG010000108.1:0-12450 GCA_031426395.1 Actinomycetes bacterium | reverse complement strand
GCCCTCGGCAAGCTCGCCCGTCGCAAAGCGACGGCGGCGATTGTCCAGGTGGAGCCGATGGAGAGCGACGGCGAGGAAGCTCCCAACGTGGAGACCCTTCCTTTGACCAGCGGGCCAGCGGTCGGGCAGCCGCAGCCGGCGTAGTTTTGATCCCAATTTTCAATTGACAACTTGCAATTGTAAATTGTCAATTCTGCTTCTGAACGGAGAGTTGGATGAGCATTGGGATTGGAGCGCTGGCGCGAGAGCCGCAGCCGTGCGTGATCGTCATTTTCGGCGCGTCTGGCGACCTCACGCGCCGCAAGCTGCTTCCGGCGCTCTGGAACCTCCACATGGAGCGGCGGCTGCCCCAGGGTTTCTCGGTGGTTGGCGCGGCGCGCACGCCGAAGTCGGACGAGGAATTCCGCGCTGAAGCTCGCGAGGGAGCGCTGAAGCACAGCCGCTTCCGTGAGGTCGACCCGAAGGAATGGGACGAGTTCGCGGCGAGCATCTCCTACCTCCCGGTGCAGTACGACCGCCTTGAGGACTACCAGGAGTTGGAGCGGCACCTCGCCCGCCTCTGCGATGAGCGGGGCTCCTGCGGCAACCAGCTCTTCTACCTCTCCACGCCTCCCAGTGGCTACGAAGAGATCATTCGCCAGCTTGGCGCCTCCGGTCTCGCGGCGAAGGGCGCCGTTGGCGGATGGAGCCGGATCATCGTGGAGAAGCCGTTCGGGCGGGACCTGCCTTCCGCACAGCGGCTCAACGCCACGCTGCGGGACGTCTTCCAGGAGCGGCAGATCTATCGCATCGACCACTACCTCGGCAAGGAGACGGTCCAGAACCTGATCGCGCTCCGCTTCGCTAACGGCATCTTCGAGCCGCTCTGGAATCGCCAGTACGTCGATCACGTCCAGATCTCAGCGGCGGAGCAGTTGGGGGTCGAGGGCCGCGGTGCCTACTACGAAGAAGCCGGCGCGATGCGGGACATGATCCAGAACCACCTGATGCAGGTGATGTGCCTGGTGGCGATGGAAGCTCCCGCCCACATGGACGACCGCTCCGTGCGGGGAGAGAAGTCGAAGGTGATGGAGGCGATCCGCCCCATCCGCGAGGACGAGGTCCCGTTCTGGACGGCACGCGGCCAGTACGGCGCCGGCAGCATCGACCTGAACGGCGATCCGAAGTCGGTGCCGGGCTACCTCCAGGAGAAGGGCGTCCGCCCGGACTCCCACACCGAGACCTACGCGGCGCTCAAACTGCAGATCGATAACTGGCGCTGGGCGGGCGTGCCGTTCTACCTCCGCTCCGGCAAGCGGCTGCCCAAGCGGGTGACGGAGATCTCCATCCACTTCCGCCGCGCGCCGCACCTGCTCTTCCGCGACTTCGGCGAGACGTCCCTGGAGCGGAACGTCCTCACCATCCGCATCCAGCCGAACGAGGGCATCGCCTTCCGGATCGGGGTGAAGGTTCCGGGCGCGGGCATGACCATCCGCCCGGTGACGATGGACTTCGACTACCAGGATTACTTCCACTCGGAGTCGCCGGAGGCCTATGAGCGCCTGCTGCTCGACTGCATGCTGGGCGACATCACGCTCTTCAGCCGCGACGACTGGATGGAGCTCTCCTGGGCGCTGATCGACCCGATCCTCCGCTCCTGGAGCAAGAACCCGGACCCGCTGCCGCAGTACCGCGCCGGCACCTGGGGCCCGCGCGAAGCCGATGAACTACTGGGCCGGGACGGCAAGGAGTGGTGGACGCCCGGATAGGTGAACAGTCCCGAGTCCGAGGCACCCCCAATTTGAAATTGTCAATTTGCACTTTTCAGTTTGCAATGCGATCCGTTGCGCCGCCAGCCGCTACCGCTGGCAGACATACTCCCGTCCACCGCCCCTGAGCACCATTTGCTTCCCCCGGCGCACTGCCGTATCCATCTGGCATGATGCAACTCCGGTCCCGGACTCTTGCGTTTGCTCCACGCGGCGAAGGAATCCAGCAACCGGAAGCGAATGTTGCAATGTTGCGGTGTCTACCTCTCGCCGCCCGCACGTTCCGCCGCGCCCCTACCTCCCTGTCATGAGTTCACCCAGCCCCCAGTTGGAGATGGCCCACGTCCTCTTCCTGGACCTTGTGGGCTTCTCCCTCATTGCAGAGATCGCCGAGCAGCGCCGCATCGTGGAGGAACTCCAGGAGGTGGTGCGCCGGGTCCCGGAGTTCCAGCGCGCGGCGGCCTCGGACGAATCAGTCCGCCTCCCTACGGGTGACGGCATGGCACTGGTCTTTTTCCGCGACCCCGTCGCTTCGGTGCGCTGCGCCATTCAGCTCGCCCGCACCCTGCGGGAGCACCCCCACCTGAAGGTGCGCATGGGCCTCCATACCGGCCCCGTCTACAGGGTGCTGGACATCAATGCCAACGTGAACGTTTCCGGTGGCGGCATCAACTTCGCGCAGCGGGTGATGGACTGCGGCGACGCCGGGCACATCCTGATGTCCCGGGAGGTGGCCGGGCTACTCTCGCAGGTGGGCGCGTGGCCCATCCATGACCTGGGAGAGTGCGAAGTCAAGCACGGCCAGCGGGTCCATCTCTTCAACCTCTACACAGATGAGGTGGGCAACCCCCGGCTGCCGGAGAAGCTCCGCGGGGCGCTGCCCGCCTCGGCGCGCCCCTCCGGACCCGCTGCACCTACGCCACGGGTGGCCGGGTCGCACATCGCGCTGCTTTACCGCCGCAACACGGAGCCGGACGGCAAGCTGCTCCTGCTTCTGGAAAAACGCCTCCGGGAGCAGGGCTTCCCGGTCTTCGTGGACCGGCACCTGGAGATCGGCGTGGAGTGGGCAAGGGAGATCGAGCGCGCCGTGCGGACTGCGGACGCCGTCATCCCGCTCATCTCCGCCGCCTCCGTGGAAAGCGAGATGCTCCAGTACGAGATCCAGACTGCCTACGAGGCCTCCGGCCAGCAGCAGGGGAAGCCGCGGATCCTTCCGGTGCGCGTCGCCTTTGACGGCCCGCTGCCGGAGCCCCTCGCAGCGTTGCTCGACCCGATTGAGTACGCGCTCTGGAATGGCCCCGAGGAAGACGAGCGCCTCGTTTCCGGCATCCTGACGGCGCTCCAGCGGGAACCCGTTCCGGCTGCCGTTCCCAAGGAGAAGCTGGAAGCGATCGGTGGCGCCGTGCCGCTGGACTCGCAGTTCTACGTGGTGCGGCCGGTGGACCGGGAGTTCCGCACCGCCATCGCGCGGCAGGACAGCATCGTGCTCCTGAAAGGGGCGCGGCAGATGGGCAAGACCTCCCTGCTTGCCCGCGGCCTCCAGCAGGCGCGGGAGCAGGGCGCGAAAGTGGTCAAGACGGACTGCCAGAAGCTGAACGCCCAGCACCTGGAGAACATCGACGCTCTTTTTCTCAAGCTGGCGGAGTCGATTGCGGACCAACTCGAACTGGACATCTTGCCCGAGGACTTCTGGCAGCCCCGCCGCGGCCCGAGCGAGAACTTCGAGCGCTATCTGCAGCGTCAGGCGCTACGCAACACCCCTGGCCACGTGGTGTGGGGACTGGATGAGATCGACCGCCTCTTCACCTGCCCCTTCGCCAGCGAGGTCTTCGGCCTCTTCCGCTCCTGGCACAACGAGCGGGCGCTGGACCCGGACGGCCCCTGGAAGCGGCTCACGCTCGCCATTGCGTACGCCACGGAAGCACACCTTTTCATTACCGATGTGAACCAGTCGCCCTTCAACGTGGGCACGCGGTTGACGGTGGACGACTTCACGCTGGAGCAGGTCGGGGACCTGAACCACCGGTACGGCGCGCCCCTCCGGGGTGACGAAGAGCTACTCCGTTTCACTCGCCTCGTGGGCGGGCATCCCTACCTCGTGCGAAAAGGGCTGCACGAGATGGCGGCTCACGATCTCCTCCTCCCCGCATTCGAGGGCTTTGCGGACCGTGATGAGGGGATCTTCGGCGATCACCTCCGCCGCATCCTGGTGCTGCTGGCGAAAGATCCCGCGCTCTGTGAAGTGGTGCGCGGCGTCCTCCGGGGCGAGCCCTGTCCCACGCCGGAGAGCTTCTACCGCCTCCGCAGCGCGGGCGTGATGGCGGGCGAATCGGCCCGTGATGTGCGCCCCCGCTGCCGCCTCTACGAGAGCTACCTCTCCCGCCATCTGCTCTAGCGGCGCTTCTCCACCCGTGCCCACTCCGGAAGACCGATCCATGAGCGACGCCCCCAGCCCTTTCTACGTAACCGGAGGCACGCTCCGCCCGGACGCCCAGAGCTACGTCGAGCGCCAGGCGGACCGCGAGCTCCATGCCGCCCTCGGGCGCGGTGAGTTCTGCTACGTGCTCACCTCCCGGCAGATGGGGAAGAGCTCCCTGATGGTCCGCACCGCGCAGAAGCTCCGCGCGGAGGGAGCCGCCGTCGCGGTGCTGGACCTCACGGCCATTGGGCAGAACCTCTCCCCCGAGCAGTGGTACGGCGGCCTGCTGCGCCGCCTGGGCCGCCAGCTAGACCCTGAAGGTGACCTCGAAGACGCCCTGGACGACTTCTGGCAGGACCAGGAGCGCCTCGGCCCCCTCCAGCGCTGGATGGCGGCGCTGGAGCAAGTGGTCCTCTCGCGCTTCGCCGGGCCGGTGGTCCTGTTCCTGGACGAGATCGACGCGGTCCGCAGCCTGCCGTTCTCCACGGACGAGTTCTTCGCCGGCATCCGGGAGTGCTACAACCGACGCACGGCAGACCCCGGCTTCCAGCGCCTGACGTTCTGCCTCCTTGGAGTGGCGACCCCCAGCGACCTGATCCGCGACACGCGCATGACGCCGTTCAACATCGGCACGCGCATCGAGTTGACGGACTTCAGCGCCACGGAAGCGCTCGCGCTCGGGGAGGGTCTCACCCGGGAGAAGCGCACCGGAGCGCTGCTGCTCCAACGCATCCTCCACTGGACGGGCGGGCACCCGTACCTGACCCAGCGGCTCTGCCGGGCCGTGGCCGATGACCCGTCCGTTCAAAGCGTGGGCGCGGTGGACCGGCTGTGCGAGGCGCTGTTCCTCTCCCACAGCGCGCGGGAGAAGGACGACAACCTGCTCTTCGTGCGGGAACGGCTGCTGCGCAGCGAGGCGGACCAGGCGGCGCTGCTGGACCTCTACGCCCAGATCCGCGCGGGCAAGCGGCTGAAAGCGGACGACACGAACCAACTCGTCGGCATCCTGCGGCTCTCCGGCATCGCGCGGATCGTGGAGGGCTACCTGCTGGTGCGCAACCGCATCTACTTCCGGGTGTTCGACCGGGAGTGGGTGCTGGCGCACATGCCAGATGCCGAACTGAAGCGTCAGAAGGCGGCCTATCGTCTGGGAGTTATGCGCACTGCCGCGGTAGCGGCTGTAATTCTCATATCGGTCGCCGGGCTTGCGCTCTTTGCGTTCACACAGCGCGAGCAGATGCGGCGCAGTCTCTACATGTCCGAGACCAATCGCGCCCAGCACCTCATTGAGGACGGGAAGCTTGGCGCTGCGGCCGCCATTTTGGACGCGCTGCGTCCATACTGGGGCGAACGTGACCTGCGAGGCTGGGAATGGCGCCATCTCCGACAGCAAGCCCGCGATCAGAGTTTAGCAACTATCCGGATCGCAAAGGGCCAATGGGGCAGATTCAAAGCGTCCCGGGACGGACAACGGCTGTTCGTATTCGAGGACGGTAAGGCAGAAGTCCACATCTGGGATCTCGAAACCCGAAAGCTCATCCGTTCACTTGCCAAATCGACTGGGGACATGTATCAGTTGGCCGTCTCTTCGGATGAGCGGTTCATTGCCACGAACGACACCGTCTCAGTCAAAGTCTGGGATGCATCAACAAACCGTCAAATCGAAGTGATTCCAGGGACTTCTCAAACGTTTCTACCCGATGGAAGGACTCTGGCGATTCGGACCCCGACGGGTGTGACTCTCTGGGATGTGAAGACACGCCGTCCAATGGCTGAGATCAACTCCGGTCCGAAGCGGAGCAAGCGCGCCTTCTCATGGTTGGCGCCCATTGCAGTCTCCACCGGTGGGAAGTTGATGGCGGTTGCTGGAGAAGACAACCGCATCTCTGTCTTCAACATTGCTACCCGCACCCGTGTGGCCACACTTTCTGGGCATACGGCTCTGATTATGTGTCTATCCTTCTCTCCAAACGGTGAGGTGCTCGCCAGTGGCAGCGCCGATCGTACCCTAAAGCTGTGGAGTGTAGAAAAGGGGCGCGCACAATCCACGCTTCGAAGCTCTGGAGAGGTCCAGGCGATCTCCTTCTGTCGCTCGGCACCTTTGCTGGCCTCGGGAGGCATCGACAATTCGATCCACATTTGGAACACCGTTACATGCCGTGAGGAGGCCATCCTGCCCGCTGACCAGCGCGGAACGATGGATCTTGCCTTTTTGGGAGAGAGCCTGTCAGTTGCAAGCACCGGTGGTGATGGGACCTTGAAGGTCTGGGATTTGGGTCAGGTTAGAAAAGCCCACATGCTTCTCGAGGGTGCAGGATTAGACGTCGGAAGTATGGCATTCGATCCTGACGGGATCGCCCTGATTGTAGGGGGAAACCCCATTACGCTCTGGGATATGAGAACAAACCGCCGGAAAGTGTCCCTTCCCTCTGGGGCATCCCCCTTGAGAGTGATGGCACTCGGTCCTGATGGCGAAACCATCGCCCGCGGTAACGAAGACGGGACTGTAGAACTCTGGAACATCAATAGACGACAGTTGACCGCAACGTTGTTCGCAAGCGATGGAGTCGCGTCGGCTGCTGTCGAAGGCATAGGTTCGGCATCCTTCAGCCCGGATGGAAGGACGCTGGCCGTCACCCTTTGGACGACAGTTGGAAAACAGCTCCAACTGTGGGACATCGCGACGCGCAAATTAGGCTCTCGAAAATCCTACGAGAAGTTCGACATGCAAGACGCGGTCTTCAGTGCCGACGGCCGGTATCTTGCGACGGCGGGGAATAGCCACGTTACCATTTGGGATTCGGTCCCTCGGCGCGGTCAGCTCAACCAGCGATTGAGGATCGATCTGCGAGACATGCCTCGGTCTTTTGCATTCTCACCCGAAGGAGGTCTCCTCGCAATTGGCGGATGCGCGGGAACGCTGACCTTCTGCAGCCTGCAAGATGGACGGCTCCTCGCGACGCGGGAAAGGCACAGTGGTCAGGTACGCAGCGTGGCGTTCTCGCCAGACGGAAGGACGCTGGCCAGTGGGGGTGAGGATCGGCGAGTCCGCCTCTGGAGTGTGGACACGCTGGAGGAGGTCACAACCCTCTGGGGGCCGGGAGGCACGGTAGGTGCTGTCGCCTTCTCACCAAATGGTGAGATCCTGGCAGCCGGGGGCGACGGCCCAGAGCGGGGCGGGGTCGTGAAGCTGTGGCGAGCCCCGTCGCTCGCGGGGGGTGCTCGGTAGTGACAGAGACCCTTTCCCCCTTCTACGTCACTGGCGGTACCCTGCGGCCGGACGCCCAGAGCTACGTCGAGCGCCGCGCCGACCGGGACCTCCACCAGGCCCTCGGGCGCGGTGAGTTCTGCTACGTGCTGACCTCCCGCCAGATGGGCAAGAGCTCCCTCATGGTCCGCACCGCGCGGAAGCTCCGCACGGAAGGCGCCGCCGTCGCGGTTCTGGACCTCACCGCCATCGGCCAGAATCTCACGCCGGAGCAGTGGTACGGCGGCCTCCTCCGCCGCCTCGGCCGCCAGCTCGATTCCGGAGGCGACCTAGAGGACAACCTGGACGACTTCTGGCAGGACCAGGAGCGCCTCGGGCCCCTCCAGCGCTGGATGGCGGCGCTGGAGCAAGTCGTGCTGCGCCGCTTCTCCGGGCCGGTGGTCCTGTTCCTGGACGAGATCGACGCGGTCAGGAGCCTCCCCTTCTCCACGGACGAGTTCTTCGCGGGCATCCGGGAGTGCTACAACCGACGCACGGCCGACGCGGGCTTCCAGCGCCTCACGTTCTGCCTCCTTGGGGGGGCCACCCCGAGCGACCTGATCCGCGACACGCGCGTGACGCCGTTCAACATCGGCACGCGCGTCGAGCTGACGGACTTCTCACCTACCGAAGCCCTGGCGCTGGGGGAAGGCCTCGGCCGGGAGAAGCGTGTGGGCGCCCTGCTGCTCCAGCGCGTCCTCCACTGGACGGGCGGGCACCCGTACCTGACTCAGCGGCTCTGCCGCGCCGTGGCGGAAGACAGCGCCATCCAGAGCGCGGGGGCCGTGGACCGGCTCTGCGAAGCACTCTTCCTAAGCCACAGCGCGCGGGAGAAGGACGACAACCTGCTCTTCGTGCGGGAGCGTCTCCTGCGCAGCGAGGCAGACCAGGCGGCGTTGCTGGACCTCTACGCCCAGGTCCGCGCCGGCAAGCGCCTCAAAGCCGATGACACGAACCAGCTCGTGGGCATTCTCCGCCTCTCCGGCATCGCGCGGATCGTGGAGGGATACCTGCTGGTGCGCAACCGCATCTACTTCCGGGTCTTCGACCGGGAGTGGGTGCTGGCGCACATGCCGGACGCGGAGTTGCAGCGACAAAAGGCCGCCTACCGTCGCGGCTTGGCGCGAGCAGCAACCATGGCTTCGGTCGTGCTTGCCGTTGTCAGCGGTCTTGCCATCGTGGCCGTGGCGAACCGCAGGCTGGCAGAGAAGAGCGCCCTGCTCGCCCTGCAGCGGGAGCGGGAGACTCGGCGGCTGCTCTATGTCTCGGATATGAACGTCGCTCAACAGGCGCTCGATTCGGGCAACCTGGCGCAGGCGCAGGAGTTGCTGGAGCGCCACCGGCCTGCCGCAGGCAACGAGGACTTGCGCGGCTTTGACTGGCGCTATCTCTGGGGCATGAGCCGGGACCAGAGCACAGCCATCTTGCGAAAGCACAAATACGGGGTCATGCAGGTCGCCTTTTCGCCGGACGGGCGACTGGTGGCCAGCAGCGACAACGAGGCGGATGCGAAGCTGTGGGACCGGGCGACCGGACGAATTGTCGCCACCGTCCGCACTCAGCGCGTTATGGTAAACGCCTTGAGCTTCTCACCCGACAGTCAGATCCTCGCACTGGGATGCATCGACGGTACGCTCCGTCTTTGGAGCGTAGCAAACCAGCATGAGGTCGGCCTCGGCAAGTGTTCAAGCCCCGTTTGGAGTATCGCCTTCTCGCCGGACGGAACCCAACTGGCGAGCGCCGACGAAGACGTCCGGCTATGGGACCTGAGACCGCTACGCACGGTTACCAGGTTGCACACTTGGAAGGATACCGTGCCATGTCTTGCATTTTCCCCGGACGGACGCCTTCTGGCCACGACCAGCACAGATAACCTGGTCCGGCTATGGGACCTGACCGCGAGGCCAAGGCGCGTGGTCGCGGTGCTGACCGGGCACACTTACCCGCCCGTGGCCCTGGCATTCTCTCCCAATGGCCGGCTGCTGGCTTCGGCCGGTGGCGACAAGACGGCTCGGATATGGGACGTTGCCTCCCGCCGGGAGATTCGGACGCTCGCCGGACACACGCGCGGGGTGCCAGCACTTGCCTTTTCGCCCGATGGGAAGGTGCTGGCCACAGCCAGCCACGACGGGACAGTAAAAACGTGGGACGTGGCCACCTTTCAGGAAATCCTCACGCTGCGTGGGCATACCGGCACGGTGAATTGCCTCTCGTTCTCCCCGGACGGAAAGGTGCTGGCCACCGGAAGCGACGACACCACCATCCGGTTGTGGAAACCGGCGGCGGGGCCTGATCGGAACGTCGTACTGCGGCATCCGTTGGGGGTCTTCACGGTGGCGCTGGCGCCCGGTGGCGGCCTTCTGGCGAGCGGCGGCTTCGATGGAGTCATCCGGGTGTGGGACACCGCCACGGGACGCGCGGAGGGAACGCTCGAAGGTCATAAGTCGGCCGTGCAGGTGGTCAACTTTTCTCCGGATGGGAGACTTCTGGCGTCCGGGGGTCAGGACGGGACAATCCGGCTGTGGGAGGTCGCGCCGGGGTGGCGTTGTGTTGCCACCGTGCGGGCCGTCGCCAAGTCACACCAACGGGTTTGGCAAACAGTGTTTTTCCCGGACGGGAAACGTCTGGTTTCCTTCGGGGACGAGCGGTTCGTCCGGCTGTGGGACGTCACGACGCACAAACAGCTCGGCGTTCTGCCAGATACCGTAAGTATAAGTTCGTTAGCGATCTCCCCGGACGGCAAGACTCTAGTCATCTCCAACTATGACGGCGGGATTACCCTATGGGACCCGAACACTCGCCGGCGGTTGGGTGTCCTGAAAGGGCACCAATCAGGGGTGATCGCTTCAGCCTTCACGCGAGACGGCCATCGTCTGGCTTCCAGCAGCGCCGATGGCGTCGTCAAGGTGTGGGACCTTGCCACACAGCAGGCGGTGGCCACTCTCCGGGCTCAGGCGTACATCGGGAACAACCTGGCCTTCTCGCCGGACGGAAAGACGCTGGCCGTGGGGGGGATGGACGGCACCTTACAGATGTGGAACCTACTGACCGGTCAGCAGGGCGCTGCGCTCAAGGGGCACGGGTTGATGATCAACGGGCTGGCTTACACGCCTGACTGGAGTTTGCTGGCTTCCGCAAGCGACGACAAGACCGTGCGTCTGTGGCGCGCTCCCTCGTTCGCTATGACGGACGCGCCAAGCGCACACCGCATCGGGCCGTCGTCCCGCTGACCTGACAAGCTGGCAAGCTGGCAAGAAGTGCGGCCTTCCCATTTCCCGACCAGCTAGACGCGATCTGTTGATGCCGGCTCAACCGCGAAAACGGATGCCCGAGAAGGTTGAGCCACAAACGTGAGTCAGACAAGATTCACGAACGCGAGGCTGCTAGCACACCCGAGGCCGCTGGTGCAGTTCCAGCGAGAACTGCCTACCGCTGGTAGACATACTCCCGGCCGCCGCCCCTGAGCACCAGCCGGCCCCCGGCCAGCGAATAGTCGTACTCGTCCGTGGAGCCGTCTTCCCAGATGAGGAGCAACTTGCCGCCGGTGGCGCTCCAAGTGCCCTTGTGCGTCTCGTTGAGATCGTACTCCACGAACTGGCCGGCTCCCGAGGCAATCCCTTTGCCCGTCACCCGATAGAGCAGCTTGCCGTCCTCCGCCAGCGTCGCGGTGATGTTGCGGTTGGAGACGGCGGAGGCATCTCCCGGTTTGCGGCCGCCGGAGCTCTTGGCGTCGAGGATCGTCTCGCTGAACCTGCGCCAGGAGCCGACCAGCTTACGGTCCAGCTCGACCTTGAACTCCTTGAGGGAGGCGAACACCTTCTCCAGGGTCGCTTGCCGCTTGCCCAGCTTGGCTTCCGGCATGATAGCCGTGACGCCAAGGATGGCGTCCTTCAGCACCGTGATCCAGAGCCGCGCCTGGACCTTCTTCCCCTGGATTTCCCCGCCGTATAGAAGCGCGATGCCCCGGCCCGCCCCGTCCTTCGCCGCCGTCACGCCCCCCAGGCGCTGGAGCGCCCCACCGAACTGCGCGGCAATGAGCTGATCCGCGGCCTGAGCAACGCGAGGGTCCTTGGGGTCCTGGATGCCGCCGGCCGGAAATGCGCCGATCAGCACGACCTCCTCCGCGTCCCCGGTGTCGAGGCGGTAGGTGCCCTCGGCCTCCTGCAGCTTCCACTCCGGCGGATACTGCGCCTGGAGCCCGGACGGGTGCTGCAGCAGCTTCCAGCCACTGCCGATGGCCCCGCCCGGTTTAGACGCGGCACCGGATGCGGTCGTCGGCTTGGCTGCCACCCGCTGAAGAACATGGGTGTCGAAGTCGCTGCTGACGGTGAGCTCTTCGCCTTGAAGGCTTCCCTTGAACGGGATGTCCTGACCTTTCACCGCAAACGAACCAAGGAGCTGCTTCCCTTCGACCCGCGCCTTCACCGGAAAGGTCGACTTCTCCAGCGTCACCGTGCCAACGAGTCCGCCGCCCGGAGCGGCCTTCAATTCCAGCCGGACCCCACTGCCCTCAAAGACGCCGGCGTATGCCGGCTGCGCGGCCGACTGCGCAACGGCGGGGCACTGTGAGCTGAGCATCGCAGGACCCAGCGCTGCGCCTAACGCGACCAGAAGGATGTAAAAGTGGAAAGAGCTGCTCATCGTGCCTCCGGGGACATATGCGTAACGCGATACCGTTCGAGACGGGAGCACCCACTTCCTATGGCGAGGAGTCCTGCTCAGCGGATCAGCGGCTGGCCCAGGATGCTCATGACGGGGATATGGTTCGACTGTTGCTGCCACACGGCGCTCGAACCCCAACTTCAAAGGCCGCACCGACTCCCCCACGAGGAACCTGATGCTCGACCCTCGCATTCAACAGCTCGCTGACCTGCTCGTCCGCTACTCCATTGAGGTTCAACCGGGAGACCGCGTGCTCATCGAGGCGTTCGACATCCCCGCCGAAGCCACCGCCTGCATGGTGCGCGCCGTGGCCGTTGCGGGTGGCATCCCGGTAGTCGAGACGCGCCAGTATCCCGTCCTGCGCGAGCTGCTGC
>JANPLG010000107.1:0-18041 GCA_031426395.1 Actinomycetes bacterium | reverse complement strand
CGCCGCCACCCGCGGCGGAGATCTGACACCCGGAGTGGAGCTTCATGCGTCGCTCCTCGCTGCGCTGCGTCGAGGGAATCTCGTCCGGGTCACGCCCTGGGGAGTGACCGCCGCCGCGGTGCTGCTGCTGATGGGGTTGGCCGCAGGCGCCATGGCGTGGCTGCCGTGGCGCGTCGGGCTCGCGCTGGGGATGCTCGGCGGGGGGCTGTACGCACTGGTTGGGTTCCAGCTCTTCTCGTGGGCGCACCTGTCGGTGAACCTGGCCACGCCTCTGTTGGCCCTCTCCTTGACTCTCGTGATGTTCCTGGGCGTGACCCTATGGGGTGAGGAGCGGGAGAAGCGCCAGGTCCGCGCCACTTTTGGGCGCTACGTCTCTCCGAAGGTGATGGAGAAGATCCTGAAGGACCCGGTCCGCTACCGCAGCGCCTCCGCCGAACGGCGGCAGGTGACCGTTCTCTTTATGGACCTGACTGGCTTCACTGGGTTTGTCGAAGGGAGCGAGCCGGAACGCGTCCAGGCCGTGCTGAATGCCTACCTGCGGGAGATGACCGCCTGCATCATGGCCGAAGACGGCATCCTGGACAAATACATCGGGGACGGAATCATGGCGGTGTGGGGCAGCCTGGGAGATGCGGATCCGGCTCGCGATGCCGGTCGGGCTTTGCGCGCTGCCGGGGCGATGCAGTCACGCCTGGATGATTTGAACCGGGCTTGGGCCGCCGCAGGGCAGCCGCGGTTCTCCGCTCGCATCGGCGTGCACTCCGGCGAGGCCCTGGTGGGTAACTTCGGGTCCGAGCTGCAGGTTAATTTCACCGTCGTGGGGGATGTGGTGAACACCGCGTCCCGACTGGAAGCGCTGAACAAAGAGCATGGCACGCGCATCCTGACCTCGTCGGACACGCTCAACCTGGCGGGCGCGGGTGTCCGCGCGCAAGATTTGGGCGAGACGGCCATTCGCGGCCGAGCAGGCGTCTTGCGCATCTTTGCCGTGAGCACCGGCGGAGCGGCGGCGGCAGCGGATTCCGATTGGGCTTAAGAGTTACGATTACCCGGAGTTGCGCGCGAGGTGCTCCAATGGTTGAAGTCCAGCGTCAGTGCGACGTGCGACGGGGTGCTGCTGTTCTCCCGTGAGTGCGACGCGCGGGTGGGCTAGAGCCTCTGCTGGGAGGACCTGCGCCGGGCAGACCTTCGTGGGGTGGACCTCCGCCGCCTGGCGATTCGGGATGCCTACCTCGCAGAAGCGAACTTGACGGGGGCGGACCTGCGCGACAGCTACCTGCACCGCACCGACCTGACCGGAGCCGATCTGACCGGGGCGGACCTGACCGGGGCGACGCCGCTGCGCACGGCGCTTTCCGGCACGACCTGAGCGGGGCCATCCTGCTGGGCACTACCAGTGGGGAGAGCAGAAGTCTGGCGTTAGCGCAGGGTTTGAAGCGGGATGCTACGCGGGGCCGTCCAGCCTGGATCTGCGGATTTTGCGCGCGGCCGTGCTGGAGCTACCCGCGGTGAAGTCCGCTTCCGCCAGTTGCGTCCGGTGGAATAGCGCGTTCAACAGCTCGGCTTCCCCCGTCTTCACGCCTCGGAGATCCGCGCCGGTGAAGTCGGCGTAGCCCAGGTTGGAGTTGCGGAGGTCGGCTCCGCGGAAATCGGCATCCAGGACCATGGCCTCGGCCAGGTCCGCCCCTTTCAGGTTGGTGACGCTGATGTGGGCTCCACCCAGCCGCGCGCCGCGCAAGTTGGCGCCCTCTAGGCGGGCCGCGGTGAGGTCCGCCTAGAGGGTCCACTCTCTCCAGGTTCCGCCCCTGGAGGTCCGCCTCGTAGAGCACCCGTCCGCGCAGGTCCGCCCCCGGTTGGAAGTCGGGAAAGCCCGTATCGGCCTCACTCATCCGGCCGTCCTAAAACTTTCTCTGGCTTCGGGAACCCGAGGCTGTGGCCCGGCATTAGAGCCAAGTGATTGATGATGGCCGCCAAATCTCGGAGCCGAGATGACCCTTTACCGACTCGAGAAGATTGTCCTGCCGATGCTGGTTGCCGTGACTGCTCTGGTGCTCACGGTTGGCTTGGCGCGGCCCGCGCGGGCGCAGGGCAATCCCACCCGGATGCGCATCGCCGCGCCGGAGTTGACCCACGGTGATTGTCTGAACGCGCCTGAGAATACCTCGCTGCAGGGCTGCGCGGGCACGGAGTGATGCTCCACTTCCGGACCTTCGGCTGCTTCAGGACGACCCGCCCGGAAGACGGCGGCGCGCTGTGGCCCTTCCGCCGCGTGCTGGAAGTCAATGAGCGGCTCTCGCGGGACTTCTTCAAGTCCGTCCGCCTCGCGCCCACGTTTCCCGTCTCCACGGCGAAGGAGCCCCGCGCCAACGGCGAGGAAGGCCATACCCGTCAAGTACGGGATCAAGAACATCAAGCGGATTGGCACGATCCGCTTCACCAATGACCGCCCGTCCGACTACTGGGCAGAGCAAGGCTGCGACCGGTACGCGGGCCTTTAGGCTCGTAAATGTCCGCCAGACGGCGGAGTGCCGGCCCGCACTGAAAATTGGGCTATTCAACAGAGGAGATGACTATGAGGAAGTGGATCACAATCGCGGCAGCGGCCGCATGCCTGGGGGCGTCCCTGGCAGCACCCGCTCTGGCACAGGACAAGATGAAGTCCGACAAAATGAAGTCCAGCAAGATGATGGGCAAACCCATGATGGGCAAACCCATGATGGGTAACGGCGTGATGATGCGGGGGATGACTGGGGATCAGAAGGGCATGATGATGAAGATGATGCCCGGCATGACGGCCGCCGAGAAGAAGACGATGATGCGGATGTCCATGACCGAGCGTAAGCTCATGATGAAGATGATGATGAAGTCCGGCAAGATGATGGACGGAAGCAAGATGGACAAGAAGTAGCGAGCCTGACACGAGCCGGAAGAGCGGTACTTCGGACCCGGGGTCTTGCGTGTGCCGCGGGTTCCCGCGGTCCGAAGCCGCGTTGTGGCACGAGTGCAGCCGTCGCCCTGTTCCTTCACCCGCTGAACTTCCTGCCCCCAGACGGTGCTGACTGGGCGGAACCGTCCCGGGGCTGGTTGCTGACTGCATGTTTGCCTGAACGGCGCGCGGCGTTCGCCTTCGGTGAGCGGGTGAGCGGCGACCTTGCGTTGTCCCCTGGGGCGAGCGGCTCCGAAGACCACTATCTCGCCAGCCAACGCACCCGGACGGGCCTGGGGCTGAAGCGCCTCGGGCCGATTCCATGGTCCGGCGGCGTCAACCGGGGGCTCGCCCCTCGGGAGTGCCCCAGCCTGAGGACATTCGCTCCCGTGGCGGGAGCGGGGTGAGGCGCGTTCCGAGTGCCACGCTGCACGGCTCGCGAGTGCCCTCCTTGACTCGCATCGACGCACGGCGACCGCCATGGAACCCACCAACCGCGCCGAAGAGGTAGCTCCCGAACCACCAACGCTCACCAGTGAGGGGTTCGACTGCCGCTGGCGGGAGGCGCTGGGCATCAAGCCGGAATCTCTGATGCCTTCGCCGCCCCCACATCTATGAAACCGTTGGAAGTACGCCGCTCCGCCGCACTCCACCAATCGTCATCCTCGACGTTACTCGTCCTGCGCGAGGTATCCATGCCCTTCGGGGATCCAGCTGTACCCGGCCCGCTTGTGCTCCCCACCTCGGCCAACGGGCTACAAGTTGGCTGCGGAAGTGGTGAGTTTCACGGGATCCATCGTGTCAATTGCGGGATCAAGCGGCTCACGGCGTTCGGTCCCTGGGCGGGCGGTTTCAATCCACTCCCGGTGCGGTGACCGGGAGCTACTAATAGGGTACGACTTCGACGGCCTGATCGCTCAACTGCCATCGGACCTTTTGCGGGGTGTCTCTCCCCCCGTTCGGAGCCCCACGATCCGGTGATCACTCTCGGGCCCTCAGAAGCTCGTTGGCTTCGATTACAACCGCGCGCCGCTGCCGTGCGCGCGACCCGCAATGTGTTCACTCCAGTGAAGTCGGCGCTCGTGTGGGCACCGGCTCAGCTTGTCGCCGGGACGTGTCGGATCGCGGCCGCGAAACAGTTTCAGATCGTGACGCTGGCACCGGAGCTCCGGAACGGCTCTTGCCGCCCGGCAGAATCACTCGGATCCTGTGGTCCGTGAGACTCACGTTAAGCATGCTCTTGGAGTCGCGTGGCATGTGGCAGGTCACACAACCTGACCGGCGATTAACGGGGCACACTACCTCCGTTACGGCGGACGCTTCGCCGCTATGACAGCTTTGACAGCGTGCCACGTAGAATGCGTCATCGCGACGGGCGTCTTGATGGGGATCGTGACAACTGGAACAGGAAAGCTTTCCCTTACTCGCCTGAAAGCAGCGGCTCTGTTCCAGTCCCCAAGGTTGAAAACGCGCGATCACGGGGTGGGATGGATTGACATCGGAGATTCCATGGCATCGGCCGCAGACCTGGTTCATGCTCTTGGCGGACCAGTCCGCACCCAGGCCCCCGAGAGCCTTTGGGCGCGGATTTCGCACGTGCTCCGCCAGGGGACCGTGGCAACTTTCGCACGTCACACCCAGCACGCTTTTGTCGGGCCGGATCCGTAGCCCTGAGCCGTCTGGAAGAGACTTGTCGAGCCCGTCCGCGCGAACGACGGTGCTATGGCATGAAAAGCAGCGCAGCACCGCGTTCGGGTCGAGCGGTTTGCCTAGCGGCTGCTCCAACAGATACTTATGGGGTTGGTCCTGTCCCGAGGTGAAGTCCCAGGCTCCAAGCTTTAGGTAGTAGTTGAGGCGAGAGTCGAGCCACAAACTGTCGCCGATCTTGCCGAGGTAGCCATAGGCATGCACGCCCGAGCCGAACTCAAAGTGGAGCTTCTGGGCGGCATGCAAGCCCCGGCTTTCGATGGTGATATCGTGCCCACCACCCTTCTTCCGCATTTGGTAACGTGCGCCGGTGAAGGGGTCAACCACCGGGTTCGGCTGGGTAAAATTTCCCCGTGGTGCCTCTCGGGAGAGGTCCCTCAGCGAGCGGGCATGACTGCCGGCCAACTGCTCCTCAACAATCGCGCCGTGACAGGGCCGGCAAGCCTCCGACCCGGCATAGTTGCCGGGATCTGCCACCCACCGGTCTCCATCGAGCCGCACGGCGCGAGGTTGTGCCGCCGTCACGATTAACGCCACGAGAAGGAGCGCCATTCCGAAAGGCACAACCACGTAGTACCTGCAGACCCGTCGGTAGCGGGGAAGTTGTTGAGGGCGGGCTGAGTCTGCCATATCTGGTGCCGGGGCGGGGTGGGAGCCGAAAATGACGAGGCGGTTGGGAATCTTGTTGGCGCTACTACTTGCGGTCTCGGTGACCGGCCTTTGGCGCTGGGTATCGGCGCCCAGGCAAGGTGCGGGGTTTACGCATTCGGCGGCCTCGCTGGCTGCACTCGAGCGGGGTGATCTCGCGGGTGCGGAACGGGAACTGCGTGCGGCGATTCTGATTGAGCCCGAGAGCGGCGACTACCACGCGGAATTGGGAAACGTGTACCTGCAGCAGGCGCGTTTCTCTGTCGCCGCTGCGGAGTTGGAGATGGCGGCGTTCATGGTGCCGAACCGCCCTCACGTCCACTGCCAGCTGGCCCAGGCGCTCGTCGACGATCGGCGGCGGTCCGAGGCGCTCGCCGCGCTGGAGCATGCCTTCCGCAAACAGCCGGAGTGTGCTCATGCGTTGTCCGTTCAGGCCGAGCAGTTCCTGCGAGACGACAACCTGACGCAGGCTCTGACCTTATACCGTAACGTCATTCGTCTCGCGCCGGATTTTGCCCTTGCTTATGAAAAGGCCGGCTACATCTTGCTTGAGTCCAATCAACTCACCGAGGCACGAGAGATTCTTCAGCGAGGGCTGAACCTGGCGCCCCAGAGCACCGGAATGCACGCCCTCCTCGGCGAGGTCTACTCCCGAACCGCTGACGATCCTCAGGCCAGCCGCCTGGCGGAGACCCACTTGAAACTCGCCTTACCAGCTAACCCGGAAGCGGCCAAGCTCCACGCCGACCTCGGCAAGCTGTACCTGCGAGGCAACGACCTCCAGGCCGCTCGGGAAGAGTTCGGGAAGGCTCTGTCCGAGCATCCCTATCTCGGTGAGGCGCTTTATGGATTGTCGCGAGTAGCTTCACGCCAGGAGCTTCGCGCCGAGGCGGCCAGCCTCAGCAAGCGCTATGAGAGCTCCCAGAAGTTGGAACGCAAGATCGGGGATCTGAAAGCCCGCGCACTGGCCGAGCCGGGCAACGTGGCACTCCGGATCAAGTTGGCGCATGCGTGCCTCGCAAGTGGACTGCTGCTGGAAGCGGCGCGCGCGCTTGACGAGTTGGTCCGCCTCGATCCTGCTCACCGGGAGGCCCGAGAACTCCGGGCGCAGGTTTACCTGACTCGCGGACTCGGCGACCAGGCCGCCCGCGAATTCGCTATCGCTTATCGCCTGCCGCGTGCCGTAACTCAATGAACCGCTGTACCTTCCGCGAGCGTGGCGGCGCCCTATTACTGGCGTTCGTGGCCGGCGGCTGTCAAGTCTCGAACGGAACTCCCGAATCGGCCGTCACCCACCCACGAAGAGCCGCGAAATCGGACATTCGATTCGTGCGAGTCACAGATCCCGCCGGGGTGCGGTTTCAGCACACGGACGGATCGTCGGGGCGCAAGTACTTCCCAGAAGTGATGGGCGGCGGCTGTGCGTTTGTCGATCTGACTTCCGACGGCCGGCCCGACATCTACCTGGTCAATGGCGTGCCCTTGCCGGGAACACCCTCTACTTCCGCCACGGGCAATCGCTTTTACGCCAACAACGGAGATGGGACGTTCACGGATCAGACGGATGCCGCTGGTCTTCGGGACGGCCGCTACGGCATAGGTTGCTGCGCCGGGGATTTCGACAACGACGGTTTCATGGACCTGTATGTCACCCACCTGGGCCGCAATACGCTCTACCGCGCGCGGGCTCCCGGCGTGTTCGAGGACGTCACCGCGAGGGCAGGTGTGGGGGCGGGCGGCTTCAGCGCCGGTGCCGCATTCGCGGACTACGACAACGACGGGGACCTGGATCTCTATGTCTGCCGCTACGTGGCGTGGACGCCGGAGCAGGATGTATCCTGCTTTGCGTCCGACGGATCCCAGCGCGTAAAAGTGTACTGTCGCCCGAGCGTCTACCCGCCTTCCCGGGACATCCTCTATCGAAACAATGGCGACGGTACCTTTACCAACGTCCTGGGGCCGGCTGGCATGGACGGGACGCCGGGCCGTGGCTTGGGGTGCGTCTGGACCGACATTGATCGCGACGGCGACCAGGACTTGTTCGTGGCGAATGACATGACCTCGAACTTCCTCTTTGTCAATCAGGGCAACGGCCGATTCGTCGAGGACGCAATGGCTCGCGGCGTGGCGGTAGGAGAAGACGGACGCCCGCAGGCCAGCATGGGGGTCGCATCTGTAGACTTTGACGGCGACGGACAGCTAGACCTGGCCTGTACGAACTTTTCAGGAGAGTATCTCGCCCTCTATCGGAACGGCGGCAAGGGTCAGTTTCGGGACGTGAGCGCCCAATCCGGCCTCGTCGAAGCTACGAGCCGGTACGTCGGATTTGGAATGGCTTTCCCGGACCTCAACGGAGATGGCTTTCCCGACCTTCTGGTGGCCAACGGCCACGTTACCGAGGGCGCCGAGCGCTTCTATCCCGGGGTGACATTCGCGCAACCTACCCTCAGCTTCCAGAGTGACCGCAAAGGGAGTTTCCGGCTCGTCCCCGACGCGAGCGCGGACCTGACCCGACCGCGCGTCAGCCGCGGACTCGCCTGCGCGGACTTCAATGGCGACGGCCGGCCCGACTTGCTGGTGACGAACTTGAGAGGAGAACCTGACCTACTGCGGAACGAATCTCCGGATACCGGGCGCTGGCTTCGCCTCTCGCTTGTGGGGAGGAAGGCAAATCGCAGCGGCATCGGCGCGCTCGTGTCGGTCTCCACCGGAAGCCGAACACAGGTCCAAGAAGTCCGCAGCGGCGGCAGCTACTGCTCACAAGGAGAACTGACGCTGACCTTCGGGTTAGGCGATGCATCCATCGCGAAAGAGGTGACCGTCAGTTGGCCCGGTGGCGATACCCAGACCTGGTCGTCTCTGCCAGGAAAGCAGATGCATGTGCTCCGGCAGCACTGATACCGCACGTCACGATTACGTGAGTAGGTCCGGCTGGCGAGAGCGAGGCTCTAGCGAGACTCCCGCCGGCCGACGCATTCGCTCACGACCGTGAGGAAAGCGGCACTGGACGCATGTGGGTCGGTGCCAGCGCGAAAACTCGCAACTCCCGCTTCGGGAGAGACAAGGTAAGGGCAAGAAGACGATGAAGTCCAAACAACTCGGAGGGGTAGCAGTGGTCGGAGTCCTGGTGGCCGCAGGAGTGGCGGCACTCGGCTTCTATCGGGACGAAGTGTATGCTTACGCGCGGCTGGGAGCGTGGGATCTTGGGCCGGTCAAGCAGGGAACACGCCAGTTCGTGGTGGCTGCCAGCAAGAACGACAGCGCGGGGATCGCCCCCCTCCTTGCGAGAGAAGGTTCGGCTCTCGTTCCGATGGAAAAGGACGGGGCGATCACTGGCTTCATGATTCCGGACTACATGGCCGCGAAGCCGCGTACCCTCAAGGCGCTGGCACCCACCGCGGAGGCCGAGTTTGAGGAGCCCAAGGTGATCTACCTCGAGGGCGGGAAGGTCTCCGCCACTGTGCGCTTCCCCAAGTCTCACAGCCTCGAGTTTCGCTGGGACCGCACGAGTGGGAAATGGAATCTCGTCGACCTACGATGGACCGACGAGCCACGGTAAGCCAGCGCACCGGGGTTTCGGTCGGTTCCCACCCTGCGGCTAAATTGCTTTAGTTTTTTTTTCGAAGGAGTTTCCGTGGCAAGGATGAAAGGAGATTAAGCATTGCATCTCCAGGGTGGCTCCTGCGCGCTAGCTTGCCACCCTTGTCCGGATATGCCGTGCTCGCCAGTGTGGGCGAGCACGCTAACAGCGCGGGAGGACGACACATGAAGCGACTCTGGGGACGTGGGGGTTTTACCCTCATCGAGCTACTGGTGGTGATCGCCATCATCGCCATCCTAGCGGCCATCCTCTTCCCTGTGTTCGCACAGGCCAGGGAAGCCGCTCGAAAGTCCAGCTGCTCGAGTAACCTCAAGCAGATTGGCACTGGCTGGATGATGTACGCTCAGGACTACGATGAGCGGACCCTGATCAACACGTGGAACAGTGCCACAGCTATCGGCCAGAAGAACCGCATCTTCGGCCAATCTATCCAGCCATACATCAAGAACTACGGGGTTTTGCTCTGCCCGTCCGATTCCCAGCCCTGGCAGGCCCAGGATCAGGAATTCAACGTGGTGGTCCGCGGCTCCTATGCCCTGCAGTCGTGGGGTGAGTGGTCGATGGCGGAGTTGGCCGCGCCGTCCGAATACTTCCTCTCGTGGGACACCAGCCCGCAGCGAAGCCTTTTCGGGAACAACGCCTGGATCGGGGAAGAGCAGAGCAGCGGAGCTTTCATGTGGGCTCGGGACAACTTCTTCGCTGCACGGCACCAGGACCAGGTCAACATGCTTTACGCGGACGGACACGTAAAGACGACCCGCTGCGCACAGGTATTCCCGTGCAGCAACAAGGGCTTCCAGACCAACAACATCGGCGACAACACGGGAACCACCGGCTGTTGGACCGGCCGTGGTGACGGCAACTACAGAACCAACGACGGGCGGTCCATCCCTTCCAGCAGATGCCCGTAATTTCGAGCCTGGTTCGGCTCTCCGGGCTCGGCTTCTTGAGGCAACATTCAGATGACTAATGATCGGTTGAAAACAGGCCTTCTGGGACACGCATCACTCGTGCGAGCAGTTGCCTCCGGATGCCTTGCCCTGGCTCTGGGGTCGATGCTGGCGGGCTGCGGAGCGGAGAAGCAAACGGTGGCTCCTCTCCCGCCGGCCGGGGCCACGCCGGCCGGTGACAATCCGGATGAGTACCGGAAGATGATGGAAAGCAAGGGTCGACCTGGCGGTGCTCCTGGCGGTGGTGGCCCTGGCGGCTCGATGGGCGGTTCCATGGGGGGCTCGGCTAACGGTCCTGGCGGATCCACCAACCGATAGCATACGTCGGGAGGCCTCGCTCCTCGACATGTTTCGGCATCTCAAGAAGAGCCATCCTTTCCTAGCGGAAGGATGGCTCTTCGAGATTCTGACTTTTCGGCCGGGGAGCCGTGGCTTCGGATGGCGCAGCTCGGTCAGTCTCGTTGCGACTTCCAGGGCTTGGGCGGAAAGCGGTCGTCTTCGGGTTCGTCATACCCACGAGAAATGCCCACGAGAGATGCCCACGAGAAATGCCCACTCAGCCGGGCGTCGATGGCTGGGTCTGACGATCAGCATCCCGCCGGATTTCGCCTAGCTTTTGTTGCAAAGCAAGATGTCCGGGCGTCTGTTTCAGACCTCTCTCCAAAGCCAGGATTGCCGAATCAAACATCCTGCGGCGGCGATAAAGCTCGGCGAGTCTCAAGAGGATCACTGGCCGAGGGTTTTTCCGCGCCTCGTCTTCAAGGTCGATAAACGCAACCCCGCGGGGCCCGAGTTTCTGGCCCTGCGTCACCAACTGAACCCCTTCCTCCCCCTGACCCGCACGCACCAGCGCCTGTCCCAACGCCAGTAGGATTGCCGAGTCGCGAGGTGACACCTCCCGGGCCCGCCGGAGGAGGCGAATGGCCAGGGCAGTATCATTCATTCGCGACGCTATCTGGCTTTGGATCAGGAGTGCGTCGCTGTTCCACGCGTCGGAGGTTCGAGCACGAGCGAGGTACGCGAACGCCTCGCGGTCGGCCGCCTGTGTCTTTCGTCCATCGACGAGGGCGCGCGCCATCTGTACGTTCGCTATCGTGTGACCCGGAGCTAAAGCCACGGCTCGCCGAAAGGACTCTTCGGCGCCCCGGTAATCCTGCTGCCGGAGCTGGAAGTTACCCACTAGCAGCCAGTTCTCGGGATCCCGCGGCCCGAGTTCGCAGGCCTTCCTCGCGTGATCCATCCCCTCGTTCGCTCGCAGTTCCTCCGTATGAACGATGGCTAGCGTCCGCTGAACCTCGGGATTGGTCGGCGACTGTTTCTCGGCCAGTCTCGCGTAGCGAAGCGCCTCGGAAAAGTCCCGTAAGAAGGTATAGGCGCGCGCAAGCTCGAGCTGTAGCTGAGGCTCACCTGGCGCCAGTTTGAGTGCCTCTTCGTATTTTCGAGCGGCAAGTCCCGGCCGCCCAAGCTCCATCCACATCTGCCCCTGCCCCGTGACGGCGGAGACAAGCCGAGGATCGGTCGCCGCCGCTCGCTGAAACCAGCGCAGCGCCGCCAGGTATTGTCCCTGGTCGCCCGCTAAGCTGCCGGCCTCCACCGCGAGCGCGGCGTTGTCGGGTTTTCGACTGGCGGCCTCAGTCACCCGGAGCAACTCCGCGGTAGCGTCGGGAGAGGCTGCGGTGGTCGGGGGCTCGGGTGTTGGCTGCGATGGCTGTCCCCGGTGGACCGCGAGCCAGGTAATCCCGACGATGGACGCGACGGAGATGATGGTAGCCAGGGCAATTCGCTGTGTAGTGCGCATGGGGTGAGAAAAAACGTTGAAAGGTGCGGGAAGGCCGGCAGGACGCCCCTTAGGAGAACGGGAACGGACTTCGGTAGGTGATCATCCATACCGATCGTGATCGTCGTTGTCGCCCGCCATGATTCTGAAACCGCAGGTAGTTTTACTGTTCGCTGCGATGGCCCTGGGGGCCTGCGTATGGACAGGTTGTGCGGTGGCTCCCCGCCCGGCTGGCGACGCCGTCCGAGCCAACGGTCCGTACGCCGGCGCCGCCGCCTGCGCTGAGTGCCACCAGGAGGTCGCAGAGAGGCAGTCCCGCTCCCCCCATGCCCGCACTCTCCAGCCCGTGACCCCAGAATGGGAAACTGCCCACATCCGCTCCGAGCAGCGGATCCTCGACCCGGAAACTGGTCTCGCCTACGGCTTCGAGCGCCGCGACGGCGGTATCCACCAGGTAGTTCGGGAGAACGGGCGGGAAGTGGCTTCCGCCGCAGTACAGTATCTGCTCGGTTCCGGGCATCACGGAGTCAGCCTCGTGACGCGTGACCGAACCGGCTGGCGGTATCTCTCCTTAACATACTACGCGCACCAGGGTTGGGACTTTTCGCCGATGCACATGATCGGGGACGCTGTGGCTCGGCGACAGAATGCCGCTGGCTGGCCGGTGTCGGTCGATGAGCTCAAGCGCTGCTACACCTGCCACTCAACCCAGCTCGAGTTCCAAGGCGACTCGCTGGATGCCGGGAGGACGGAACTCGGAGTGCGGTGCGAGGCCTGCCACGGTCCGGGGCGCGCGCATATCGAGGCAGCTCGCGCGAAACAGCCCGACCTGAAGATCAATCGCCTGGGCAAGTGGCCGGCCAAGAGCTTCATGGCAATGTGCCAGCAGTGCCACAACGAGACCTCGACGGTGGACGGCGTTGTCCGGGGGATTTCCGATGACCCCAACGACCCTGCCACGGTGAAGTACCACGTTCACGGCCTGGAACAGAGCCGTTGCTACACTCGCAGTCAGGACGCGATGCGCTGCACCACCTGCCACGACCCCCACAGCGGCACGGAAAACACCCCGAGCTTTTACGAGACCCGCTGCCTCAGCTGTCATCAGCAGCGGAAAGTGACCGCGTGCCCCGTCTCCCCGAAGAGCGGCTGCCTCCCCTGTCACATGCCTAAGGTAGAGGTAGAGAAGCACACCCTCTTCGCGGACCACTGGATCCGAGCGAAGTCACCGTTCGCGCCGAAATCCGGTTCAAAGCGCGCGTCATCGCCGTCAACGACGGCTCAGCATCCGTGAGGGTCGGGCTTCTGTGAATCAACGCAGAGGCTCGATACCGCCGCCTTCACGGACGCGATACGCTCGGTCCGCCGGAAGATCTCGAGCGCGGGTCACCGTGCCTGTCCCGTACCAGGAGATCTCGACTTCGTCGACCCGCTGAGCAGACCCGAGCCCAAAGTACACCGAACGATCGCTAGAAGAGAGATAGCTGGATCCCGAGCGGACCTCCGAGAAATAGGTCTGCCGACCGCATCGAATCTTGACACGGGCATGGTAACCATCTGGGTTGGATTTGGAGCCCTGGGTGCGCAGGGAGATCCAGTGCCCCGTGGGCTCACCGGAGTACCTCAGAAGTTCCACCGCAGCATCCTGATTCACCGCCGCCACATCCTGGTGGCCATCGCCATCGAAGTCCGCAATCGCCAAACCCCGGGTCACCCGTGGGATGGCCAGGTCGCCGACACCCTGCCGCACCAGCGTGAAACGGCCATCTCCCTCGTTCCGGTACAACGATTTCGGCATCGCGTACTCAAGGTGACCGGTGTAGCTCTTCACATCTGGGTTCACATGGCCGTTGCCGACGATCACGTCCGGATGCCCGTCTCGGTGGTAATCCAGGAACTCACACCCGAATCCCAGATGGGTGATGCTGGCGGGACCGACCCCCGAGGGAAGAGTAGCATTGGTGAACAGGCCGCCGCCCGCGTTCCGAAACAGGGCGTTCATCTGTCCCGAGAAGTTCGTTACGAACAGGTCCTCTCGTCCGTCTCCGTCGTAGTCTCGAACGCCCACCCCCATACCCGACAGCAGCGATCCCATGTCGCTATACGCCACTCCGGCGGCATCTCCCTGACTGGTGAAAGTCCCATCGTGATTGTTGCGCCAGAGGAAGAACGGCGTAAGGTCGTTGGCCACGAAGATGTCTTCCCAACCATCGCCATCGTAATCGAGCCAGGCCACGCCCAATCCCCGGCCAGTCCGAGAAGCGATGCGGCTCCGCTCGCTGACGTCCGTAAAGCGGCCTCCTCCCTCGTTGTGATAGAGGGCGTGCCTTTCAGCTGGATAGATCTCCGGAGTGCAGTACGAGGGCGTCCCAGACGGGTTGCGGCATGGCAGATCCGTTCGAGGAGACCACTGCACGTAACGACAGACGTAGAGGTCAAGGCGCCCATCCCGGTCGTAATCACCGAAGGCCGCGCTGGTTCCCCAACGCTGGCCGCCGCGGGTGTCCGCCAATCCGGCCGCCTCCGTGACGTCTCGAAACGATCCGCTGCCTCGCTGGTTCAGAAACAGATGATTGCCGCCGTAAGCCGTAACGAAGACATCATCAAAATGATCGCCGTCCACATCCCCGATGGCTACTCCCTGGCTATACCCGGTGTCTTCCAGACCGGAGCCCCGGGTCACATCCTCAAATGTCCCATTCCCACGGTTCCGTAACAGTCGGTTACGAGGCTCGGCCGTTACGTCGCGCTCGTGCGGTAACGGCCCGGCCTGGAGAAGCAGCAGATCGGGCCAGCCGTCGTTATCGTAGTCGAACCAGGCACAGCCGCTGCCGGTGCTCTCCAGCAAGTCAAACTGCCCGCGGGCCCCATTGTCCAGCCGAAAGCGGACTCCGGCGGCGGCGGCGGCGTCGGTGAAGAGGCCTGTGGCTCTGCTCCCGCCGGCTGCCATCGTGGGCTCTTTCTTCCCGTCCCGGCAGCCCGTGACCGCTACCGCGCACCCGGCGATCAGCACGACAAACGCGGCCCGAAGCTGGCTCGCAATACGGGTCATCGTTCATCGCTTCCTTGAGAGGCGCCGTGCAGACCCCGCAGCAGATCCCGCTGTCGGGCCTGCAGGTCCGTCTGTCTTCGCGCAAGCTCCTGATTGTCCGGCTCAATGAGGCGGCGCCTGCCGACCGAGGCCAGATCGGTGCTCAGGTCGCTGATCCGCCGAAAGACTCCCATTGCTTCATCCGCTGCTCCGGATCTCCCCATCATCCGATAAGCGCGGGACAGATCGAAGAGTACCGCGACGCGGCTAGGCGCGATCTTTCGTGCCTTCTCCAAATAGCGAATGGCTAGTACAGGTCGACCGTCTGTCAGGTGCGCATGGCCGAGCTGGCTCAAGGCAATCACGTTGTTCGCGTCCAGCTTTAGGGCGCGATTCAGCAGATTGAGAGCCCCGTGCACCTCGGGACTCCCGGGAGGAAACAGCAGCCTACACGTCCCTAACAGTGCGTAGCCCTCCGAGCGGTCGGGGAAGTTGCGGACGATCTCCTCGGCGGCGATGGCCGCTTCCGGTAGCCGCTGCCCGCCGAGTAACTGCTGTATCAATTCCTGGCGGATGGGGAGGTTCCGCGGCTCAAGCTCCGCGGCCCGACGCAGATAGGGTAGTCCCCGTGCCGAGTCACCGAGCGCGATGAGGGTTCGCGCGGCCACTTGATGCGCTCGCGGGCAGTCTGGCTCCTCGGCGGCAGCCGCGCCGGCATGACCGGCGGACGACCGCAAGAGGTCGACGCTTCCTGACCGGCTCTCCGCTTCTGCCAATGTGCAAAGCGCGTGCGGAATCCGCACAGCGGCGCGCGGGTTCCGGCGGACGACCGCAGCCGCATCATCGAAGCGGGCCTGCGAGGCATAGAGCCGAATGAGCCCTCCAGTGGCGATCGGGTCTGCCGCGGATTGACGAAGCGCCGCCGAGAACGCCGTTTCCGCGCCCATTAGGTCCCCGTGCTCCAGAGATTGCACCCCGCCGCGCGCCAGTGCGGCACCCTGGTTCGCTCGAAATGCCGCCAAACCATACCAGCCACAAGCTGCGATTAGAAGAATGGCACAGACAAGGGCGAGCACGGCCCGACGCGGGTGCTGCCGTTTCAGCCCAATCCGGCGCACGGTATCCGAGCTCATTTGGCGGTGTCCATACGCTTCGGACCCTCTTCAGGCAACGATCCGGCGTCGGGCTGGGGCGGCGTCGGGGAAAGGTTTTGTCCCACGGCGCGTGCCTCACGGGCGGAGAAACCCAGGCCGCCCGCCATGGATAGACCCATCGTACGCATGGATGGAACTTCGCGAAGCGAAGGTCCGATCCACGTGACGCGCCGGGACTTGTCAACCCGATATATTCGGGGACAGGGATGGCCGCGGTACTGGGTCATGACCGGTCCATCCTTCGCTTCGTACAACAGTGATTGGGAGAGACGGGTGCGTCGCAGCCAACTCGCCTCGGAATCCCTCGGCATGGTCGACACACTCACCACGCGGGGCGCCTTCGCCCCCATTTTCTTGAGGAGTAGGCCCAAATAGGTCTGCAAGTCTTCGCAACTTGCGCAGCCGCAAATGAAGCAAAGAATCGTATTCGACCGCACCATAGCGGAAAGCCGTTGCCTGCGACCGGTTCGGTCCGGCAGCGTGAAGTCTGGTGCCACGTCCCCCACACGAAAGGCGGGATCGGACGCGAGATTCGGAGCTTCGGTTCCGGTAACCGCGCCTCTCAGCCGCTCGCGGGCCGCTTCCTGAATCGTGGCACGAACCAGTTCCCCACCAATCACGGATAGTACGCCGAATGCGATCAGCAAAGTCCAGGCATTGGCGCTCAGCCGCACCTTACCACTCCTCATATTGCCACCCCCTCTCGTTGCGCCTGCAACCTACCCCTGATCGATTCATCGCTCCCGAACCCACGAGGAGTCCCCTTCGCGAAACGTGTAATAGCGGTCAACGGCCAGATTTGAATATCTTTGTTGCTCGCCACCCGGCCACGAGAGAACCACCTGAACGACGGACTCCGCAGCTCCCAGCCCAAAGAGAACTCGCGGGTCGCTGGCCGAGAGATAGCTGGACGCCGAGCGAGTTTCACGGGTCAGCCGCCGTCCGGAACATTCGACGTCCAAGCGAACCCCGAGTCCGGAGCGGTTCGACCGGGTGCCGATACACCGGAACCCAATCCAGTGATTTCGCCGGGGGAAGTCGTTGCGCAGCAGAACGGCGGGGCCGCCATTGTTCATTACAAGGAGATCCGTGTCCCCATCGTTGTCGTAATCGCCAAAGGCAGTCCCCCGCCCGACCAGGGGAGTGCGGCCGTACGCACCCAGGCGGTCGGACGCATCGGTGTACGCCCCACCGCCGCCATTTCGGAAGAGTTGGGCCGTCTGGGCAAAGCTCACCCCGGCATTGCCCTCCGCGATACGGTCGTTGACGTGCCCATTCGCGATGAAGATGTCGGGCCAACCGTCGAGATCGTAGTCCAGAAATCCGATTCCAAATCCCAGCCGGTTCACCGGCATATCCCGCAGACCCTTGTTTCCCTCGTTGGGGGTGAAACTGCCTGCTCCGTTGTTCAGATAGAGGGTCTTCCGCTGTCCCTGGAAATCGGACTCAATCACGTCGTCCGTGCCGTCGCCATCGGCGTCCGCGATATCCAGCCCCATCCCCGCGGTGGCGTTTCCGCGTTCATTGTAGGCAAAGCCGGCGACCGCCGCGCACTCGGTGAACCGGCCCCGGCCGTCGTTTCGCCAGAGAAAATTAGGCGTCTCATCGTTTGCCACAAACAGATCCGTATCTCCGTCGCGGTCGTAATCCGAGCAGGCCACGGCGAGGCCCCGCCCGACGTGCCCCTTCAACCCGGCTTCGCGCGAGACATCTTGAAAACGGGGGACGCCTTTACGCACGCCCAGATTGCGGTACAGGGCGTGTTCCATTCCCCCATAGGCATGAACCGAGCAGTAGTCCCGCTGGCCTCGCGCATTGAGACAACCGACCTCGTCTTTCGGCGAAGTCCAAGGTATGTAGCGACAGACGTAAAGATCGAGCAGCCCGTCGGCATCATAGTCAAGGAAGGCGGCGCTTGTGCTGAAGCCTCGGAGCGCGAGTCCAGCAGCGGCAATGGCCTCTCTGAAGTGGCCCCCGCGGTTCAGGTAGAGCGAGTTGGTGCCTACCCGGGTGATGTAGAGGTCATCCCGGCCATCGTTGTCGACGTCTCCCACGGCAACGCCCATCCCGTATCCAGGCTGCTCCAGTCCAGACCCGACTGAGCGGTTGGCAAAGGTGCCATCACCCCGATTCAGAAAGAGGCGATTACGCCCTCGGGGTGGCTTCGGATGCCCCGGCATGGCGGTTCCGTCTACCAGGACGATGTCGAGGAGCCCGTCACCGTTAGCATCGATGAAGCCACCGCCC
>JANPLG010000106.1:0-5591 GCA_031426395.1 Actinomycetes bacterium | reverse complement strand
GGAGAGCCCGGCGGTCTGCCGGGCTCTCTGCATGAATGGCGCGGATCACTCGACCGACAGCCAGGGAGGCGCTTAAGATCCAACCATGAACTGGGACGCCATCACCGCCATCTCTTCCGTCCTCTCGATGATCGCCTTCTTCGCGACGGCCATCTACATCCGTTCGCAGTTGAAGCAGGCGGAGAAAGACCGCTACCTCGCGATCACGAACCAACTCTTCGGCATCTGGGAGAGCCGCGAGTTCATGGAGGCGCAACTCTGGCTGCTCCACCGGCTGGAGGAGTGCACATGGGAAGCCTTCGTCCAGGCCCACCGTGCTGATGAGGGAGAGGTGGCGTTCCACCGCGTCGGCTCCTACTACGACCGCGTTGGCACCCTGGTCCGTCGCGGCCTGGTGGACGAGGAAGAGATCCTCTCGACCATCGGACCGTACGCCATCGCCACCTGGCAGAAGATTGAACCACTGGTCCGGGAAGCGCGCCGCATCGAGAACTCGGTCCTTTTCGATGACTTCGAGCTGCTCATCCCGGCCTGCCGCGCCTGCTACGTCCCCGCTGAGGGCAAGCTCGCGGACGTGCTGCCCTTCTCTCTGGCGCAACCGCGGCATCGCATTTCGCCCTCGGAACTGCGCAAGCTGCTGGAGAAGGGCGCGGACCTGACGCTCCTGGATGTGCGGACCCCGGCGCAGGTCCGAATGCATCCGGAGACGCTGCCCTCCGCGCACTGGATCCCCGTTCCTGAGCTGGGCGCACGCTTCCATGAGCTACCCGCAACCTCGAAAGTCATCGCATTCTGCGCCTGCCCGGAAGAGGTCACCAGTTCCCGCGCCGCGCTCTTCCTTCACAGCCAGGGATACACCGCCCTCGCCCTCACCGGCGGCTACGACGCCTGGCGCAAAGCGGGGCTGCCGCTGGTCGAGCTTCCCCTCGAGGGCAGCGAAAGCGGCGAGACTTCAGTCACCAGCAAGGCCGCTCCCATAACCCTGCCAATCAACGGACAAGGCGACGTCCTTCCTGCGGCGCTGTTGGCTGCAGGTGCCTGACCCTGGTTAGAATGGGGCCAGCCTGGGTCATCATGGGAAGGACCCCATCGTCACTGCGCCCTGCCCGCTTGCCCTTCTATGCCCCGCATTCTCCTTCAACCAATCGCCCTGGGCTCCGCTGCCATCGCCCTGGCCGTCGTCCTCTGCGCCGTGGCGCAACCTGCAGCGAGTGCGCCCCGCAAGCAGAAGGGGCTCTACCAGATCGATACCCAGGGGACCGGCGTTTCGTACCGCAAGGGCTTTGCGCTCGGCGTGGGGGTCAACGTCATCGAGGCGGACCTCTCCGATCCCGATGTCCGCATCGGCGCGATGATTGCCTCTGGGGGGATTGGGTCGGCTGAGGCTTTTGGCCGCATGATCCGCCGCGCGAATCCCGCTGCGGCCATCACGGGGACCTTCTTCGGGATGCGGAACAACATCCCCACGGGCGATCTGGTCATCAATGGCCAATCCGTCTTCCGGGGGTTCATCGGCACGGCGGTGGCCATCAGCGAGGGGAACGTCGTCTCCTTCATCCACGTCCGCAAAGGCGAGCCGGCCGTCGACTGGAGCCTCTTCGACACAGTCATCCGTGGCGGACCCCGGCTGGTGGAGCGCGGCAAGGTGATGCTCACTGCCCGCAAGGAAGGCTTCCGCACCCTCCCGATCACGGCGCGACGTCCACGTACCGCAGTCGGCCTCACGCGGGACAACCGGCTTCAGTTCGTGGCGGTGCGGCAGGGCATCACGCTCTGGGAGCTTGCCAAGGTGATGAAGGCGTTGGGCGCATACCAGGCCGTGGCCCTGGACGGCGGCACCTCCACCGCGATGTACTTCGCGGGGAACTTTGTCGCCTACCCGGGGCGGGCGCTCACCAACGTCCTGATGATCTACCACCGCCGAGACCGCTTCGATGCTGCCAAGCCGCGCTTCGCCGCCGGCCTCCGACCTGCGCCACCCCGCGCCATAACGACGCCAGGGGCACCCACGGTTGCCACGCGCCCTATGGGAAGCTTCGCGCCTGCGCAGGGCCTTGACTTCCCCGTCAAGGATGCTTCGGCGCCCCCGATGTCCGGAGCGGACAAGCCCGCCCGGCCGTAGCGAAGTGACGATAACCCCGCGCGCTTGCGATCCTCTCAAGCGGCCCAATCGTCAAGGTCACACGCGATGACGGATTGTCGCAACCATGTGCGACGGTCAAGGCGTTGGTTCCCTGGACCCTCGCAGGGCAGCTATCTTACGCGCAGAGACTGCCTCGGCATGGGTGGCGGCCCGCAATGCGGAACGTGAACCTGGTGCATCGCCCAGAACGCCAAGAGCCGGTGCCCGCACCGCCGTCATCTCTGGCGATGTTTGTTTTGTGGAAGGGAGCGCTGCCCTCCGGGTACCTATTTGAACCCGGACTGCGCGTGGGCACCGGCCTCTGCGGCAGGGGGCGTGATCACGCGGCACGGTAGAAACCACGGGCCAATTGTTCAGCCGAGGTTTGAGCAGCCGAGGCTTGGGCAGCCAGGGACCGCACCTGGGAACCCGGGCACAACTTTTCCCCTGTACCAGGAATCGCATCCGCCTTCAATTCCCGCACCAGCCGCAGGAGCGTGGGGAGAATGGGAAGCATGGGGTGGCCAGTAGGTGAACACAAATGAGGTTTGGTTAACTCAATCTGGGACGATAAATAAAATGGGGTTCGGTCTTCCAGATAACTATATAATATAAAATATCTCAATCTCAATCGCCTGCGCAGACGCCGGTGCCGCAAGCTTGCCGGACGGCGAGTTGGAACTTCGAGAAGCCGAGGGGCGGATGCGGTCCATCTAGGGACCCTGTGATCGCCGGTATCATCTCTGTCAACGAAGCCGGCTGAGTCGGTTCTATGAACCTGGCAGCGCAGCGTCTGTTCGCCTACACCTCTGAGCAGGTCATCGGCCAAAGCGTCAAGCTTCTGATGCCCGACCGCTACTACCAAGAGCGTGACGTCTACCTCGCCACTTATCGGTTGCCTGCTGGAAGACGACTTCGTCAATCGGGTCGCAAGTCGGCTCCATGAGGCCGGAATGTACTGGCGGGCGCAGGCCGCAGAGGCGGTTCTTTAACTTCGGCACGGAAACCGGCGATCTGCGCGTCTGTGCGTAGCCGAGGTTTTCCGGGAGCAAGATCGCACCCATCCGGAAGCAAACAGCTCCCGTCTGGTTGACGCTTCGCTCAGATTCTTAGAGTCGAAACGCTCTCGACACGTTCAAATTCAATGGATTGGAGACGCATGACTACTCAAGCAGCCGCTCGTCAGCCCTTGGAGAAAAGCCCCACCGGTATCGCTGGTCTTGATGAGATCACCGGCGGCGGGTTGCCGAAGGGGCGGCCTACTCTCGTCTGCGGCGCTGCCGGGTGCGGCAAGACCCTCTTCGGCATAACTTTCCTCGTGAACGGGGCCGTCACCTACGGGGAGCCGGGCGTGTTCATCGCATTCGATGAAACCGCCGAAGACCTTGCTAAGAACGTCCTCTCGCTCGGCTTCGACCTCGACCGCCTCGCCGAGCAGAACAAAATGGTCGTGGATTACGTTCGGGTCGAACGGTGCGAGATCGAGGAGGTGGGCGAGTACAACCTCGACGGCCTGTTCATCCGGCTCGGGCAGGCTATCGATTCCATCGGTGCCAAGCGGTTGGTGCTGGATACCCTCGAAACACTCTTCTCCGGCCTGACCAATCCGGACATCCTCCGCGCCGAGTTGCGCCGCCTGTTCCACTGGCTCAAGGATCGGGGAATCACTGCGGTGATTACAGCCGAGCGCGGGAAAGACGCGCTCACCCGTCACGGGATCGAGGAGTACGTCTCGGACTGCGTAATCGCCCTCGACCACCGAGTCACCGACCAACTCGCCATTCGGACTCTGCGGGTGGTGAAGTACCGCGGTTCGGCGCATGGCACCAACGACTATCCGTTCCTGATCACTGACGTTGGGTTCGAGGTGCAAGCCATCACTTCGGTCGGCCTGGACCACGCGGTCAGTAGCGAGCGCATCCCGACTGGGATTGGTCGGCTCGACACCATGCTCGGGGGCGGGGGGTACTATCGCGGCAGCAGCATTCTCGTCTCCGGAACAACTGGGGCGGGAAAGAGCACCGTGGCCGCCATTTTCGCCGACGCCGCCTGCCGCCGCGGGGAGAAGGTCGCTTACTTCGCGTTCGAGGAGTCGAAGAACCAGATCGTCCGCAACATGAAGTCGATCGACATTGATCTCGAACCACACGTCGCCAGCGGGTTGCTTGTTTTCCATGCTGCCCGCCCGACCTCCCAGGGACTGGAGACACACCTGGCCGCCATCCACAGGGCCGTGCGGGACCACAATCCGCAGGTCGTGATCCTCGACCCCATCACCAACTTCATCGCGGTTGGCAGCCTCGCCCAGGTACATTCGATGGTGATCCGGATGGTGGACTTCTTGAAGTCACACCAGATCACGAGCGTGTTCACCAGCCTAACTTACGGCAGCGGAAACCTGGAGAATACGGACGTGGGACTGTCCTCGCTGATCGACACGTGGCTCTTGCTGAAGGCCATCGAGGTCGACGGCGAGCGGAACCGGGTGCTCTACTTGCTCAAATCGCGAGGCATGGCGCACTCGAACCAGGTGCGGGAGTTCCTGATCACAAGCTCCGGGCTCGATCTGGTGGACGTGTACATCGGATCGGAAGGGGTGCTGACCGGCTCCGCCCGGCTTGCCCAGGAAGCCCGGGACCGGGCGGACCAAATCGTGATCGAGTCCGAAACCCTTCGCACTCAGCGGTCGATTGGCCGGAAGCGACAGTCGCTCGAGGCCCAGATCGCCGTCCTCCAGGCTACTCTCGATGAGGAAGCCGACATCCTCCAGCAGGCCAGTTCGGAAGCGAACGGCCGGCTTGTGGTGTTGGCCAAGTCTCGCAATGAGATGGCGACCAAGCGGAAGGCCGACCTTATCAGCATTACGGGAGAGTAGCATGAACGGGAACACCCAATCGCCGGCCGAATTCGGTGGGCCACCCGAAGCTGCGGACGAGAAATGGCTCCTGCGACTATACGTCGCCGGCCATACGCACAACTGCGTCGCCGCCCTGGAAAACCTCGATAGTTTCTGTCAGGAGCATCTGGCGGGTCGGTATGAAATCGAGGTGGTAGACCTGCTCAAAAACCCACGTCTCGCCAAGGACGACCAGATCGTTGCTATCCCGACGCTGGTGCGAAAACTCCCCGAACCACTGCGGCGAATCATCGGCACCCTGAGCGACACCGAACGCATGTTGGTGGGCCTGGAGCTGAAATCTAGGTCGTGATTCCTTCGTCTTCACAGGCTCTCAGAGGGATAGTCATGGAACTCCAAGATCTGCAAGCCAAAAACAGGCGACTGTGTGAGCAGAACGCCCACCTGCTTTCGACCCTTGAGGACATCCGCCACAAGCTGATAGAGCCGGAGGATGTCATCCGGGCCATTTCTCAGGGTGAGGTCGATGCCCTGGTTGTCCGTGACGGAAGCGATCAGGAAGTAATCTACGCTCTCAATCGGTTCTCAGCCTTGCGGCAAAGCGAGGAGCAG
>JANPLG010000105.1:0-7050 GCA_031426395.1 Actinomycetes bacterium | reverse complement strand
CACCTCGGCCACCTGCCCGATGGTGACCGGCACTCCGGCACGGGTGGTTACGACAGTTCGCCGGATGTCGTCGAGGGATTGCGCACGGCCCATGATCCGGACGACCGCCTCACGCGCGCCGGTCTGCAGGAATCCTCCTGCAGTGTTCAGGTTCGCGCCTTTCGCCGCCTCCGTGAGCTGGTCCAGGGTCACTCCGAACTGCTGCAGCTTCTGCGGGTTGGTAAGCACCTGGTACTGCTTGGTGCCGCCGCCAATCGGGACCACCTGGGAGACGCCGGGGATTGCCAGGAGCCGCTGCCGGACCACCCAGTCGGCGAGGGAGCGGACCTCGATCGGCTCTGTCTTGCCGTTCTCGCTGGAGAGGGAAATCAGCATAATCTCCCCCATGATGGAGGAGACCGGACCCATCGCGGAGGTGGTGCCCTCCGGCAGCCGCGTCAAGGCGAGTTGGAGCTTCTCCCCCACGATCTGCCGCGCACGGAAGATGTCGGTGCCCCAGTCGAACTCCACCCAGACGATTGAGAGGCCGGCGCTGGAGGCGGACCGCACCCGCTCGACGCCGCCCGCCCCGTTCATCATCGTCTCTATGGGGAAGGTGACCAGAGATTCCGTCTCTTCCGGGGCCAGCCCGTGCGCCTCCGTGAGGATCGTCACCACCGGACGGTTGAGGTCGGGCAGCACGTCCACGGGCATCCGGGAGACCACCCCGAATCCGTAGACCAGCAACATGGCCGCCGCGCAGACCACCAGGAAGCGGTGGCGGACGCTGAACTGGATGACGTGGTTCAGCATTGGATTACTTCCGCACCTTGGCGAGGAGCTGGTACGAGCCCTTGGTGACCACCCGCTCACCAGCTTTGACCCCGCTCTCAATCACGATTTGGTCGCTGAGTGTCGATCCGGGACGCACGGCTCTTCGCCGGTACGCGCCTCCCGGCTCCGCCACGAAGACGATCTGCTCTCCCCCCTGCTCCTGGAGCGCCGCGATGGGCACGGTGACGGCGCTGCCACTTCCGGAGGAGATGGCCACGCGGACGAACATGTTCGGCTTGAGGATCTCGCCCCGGTTCGGGACCACCGTCCGCACCTGGACGGCGCGGGTCTCCGGATCGACGTCGTGGCTGATGTAGCTGACGGTGCCCTCGAAGGTGCGGCCGGGGATGGCGTCGGCCCCGATGCTCACCCGCTGACCGACCCGGATGCGGGCGAGGTCCCGCTCGAAGACGTTGCTCTCCACCCAGACCGTGTCGGTGTTGACCACGGTGGCGAGGGTCTCTCCTGCGGCGACCACCTGTCCCGTGTTCACGGGCCGCTCGTGCACGTGGCCCCCAAAGGGAGCGGTGATGGAGACCTGGGCACCCGCACCCGGCCGCACTCCCAGTAGTCGCAGCTGGTTGAGCGCCGAGGTGACCGTCTGCCGCGCACCAGCGGCGGCGGCGTCCGCCTCCCGAGCCTCACTGCGCGATGCCTCCACCTGGGCGCGGGCCGATCCAATCGCCTTGCGCTGACCGGCGATTAGCGCTTCCGCCGCCTCGACCGCCCGCTGCTGACGGGTGACGGCGGCTTCCGCGCTCCGAATACCAAGCTGCGCCGCCTCGGCATCTGCCTGGGCCTGCTGCACCTCGCGGGCATCCCGCAGGTTCTCCCGCTGCATGCGCTCTTCCCGCGCCATGGTGGACCGGGCGATCTCCAATTGCCGTCCGGCGGTGGTGACGCGCGTGCGCCCCTGGACGGCCGCCGCCTGCGCGGCTTCCAGGTCCCTGCGGGCGGTGACGCCATCCCGGACCCCCGCTTCCAGCCGACTAGCCTGGGCTTCCAGGTTGCCAAGAGC
Organism: Actinomycetes bacterium; assembly: GCA_031426395.1. Taxonomy (GTDB): domain Bacteria; phylum Armatimonadota; class SYMT01; order SYMT01; family SYMT01; genus JANPLG01. The sequence goes on along the minus strand of JANPLG010000105.1, from coordinate 5,219 downwards.
GGATTGGGCTTCCCGCAGCTCGCCCTCGGCGGAGGCCACTGCGGATCGGGCGGCCTCCATGGGACCTTGGGTGAACGCTCCTGCGGCGGCCAACTGCTGCTGTCGGACCAGCGCCTTCCGGGCGTTCTCCGCCCGTCCGCGGGCCACCTCAGTGTCAGCCGTAGCGCGAGCCACCTCCGCCTGGGCCTCCGCCCGCTGTGCCTGCACCCGCTCCAGTCCGGCTTCCGATTCTCCCGCCAGGGCCTGCACCCGGCGCACCTCGGAGCGGCCACCCGCCTGGGCTGCTTCCGCCTGCCGCAGCTCGCTCTGAGCCCGTCGGAGCGCCGCCTGAGCCTCGGCGACCTCGGTGCTGTCGATCACAGCCACCACGGCTCCGCGGGCGATCTCCTGGCCCGGGGTGACGCTCACGCGCACGACCCGTCCCGCGACCCGGGAGTTTACCGTCGCCGTTCCGTTTGGATTGGGGCGCACCTGCCCGGTGGCGGTGAGGGCGCCCGCCAGAGGACGCGACTGGGCCACCGCCGTCTCCAGCCCAATGGTCTCCGCAGCCGCCGGAGCGAGGGTCACCACATCGGCATCGGGTGGCGCAAGCTCCTCGTTCTCCACGGTGAGACGAAAGCGATACCGGTCCCGTGTCTGGAACGCCTCGACCTCGCGATTGGGACCGAGGAACGCTTTGAGCGGATCGCCTTCCTTCCCCCCGAAGGTCTCGGCCACGGCGACGTGCCGGCCGTCCGGCCCGTGCATGTGCCCGGCCTCCCCTTCCTCTTCCTGCGCCGAGAGGGACGTGGGAGCGGCCAATCCGGCCAGAAGTGCAAGGAGCGTCAGACGCGCGGCAACCTGCCGGCCGTTCCGCCGGCCCAGCAAGAAGGTGATGACCAGCAGGAGAAGAACTGCCAGCGCCAGTCCTGCCATCACCAGGGGGGACTGCCCGGCCGGCTCGCGCGCCCCACCTGCCGGTGCCGGCACCCAGATCGGAAACTCCAGGGTGTACTTCTTGCCTCCCGGCAGCGTGACGCTCTCAACGATCACGTACTCGCCGGGCTCCTTGTACATCATGTGGGAGCCGTAGACGCCGTTCTCCGGCTCGTAGGAGTTGTGCTCCCGGTGGACTACGGCGTTCGGGTCGCCCTTCCGGTGGATCACCGAGCGGACGTCCGCGCCCTCCACCACCGCGCCCTCCTTCTTCATGCTGAACTTGCTGGTATCCGTAACCATCAGGTCGTGGTGGGAGAGGACGCTCCTCCCGGTGGCCCCGCCGAAGGTTTCCGCCACGGCGACATGCCTGCCGTCCGGCCCGTGCATATGGCCTGCCTCCTCTTCCTGCGCGAGCGCGGATGGGGCCAGGGCGGCACAAGCGGCGACGGTGGTCAGGATGAAGAGGTGGCGGGATGGGGCAAGGAGCCTGGCCAGGGGGTGCTTTCTTCGGCGGGTCATCGGCGAGGGCTCCGTGCGGGGGTGGGGTTGGATGAAGGAGAGGTGGCGCTACCGGAGGGCGCCAGGCCGGGAACGGCTCCCAGGGCGCGGTCCAGGCTGATGCGAGCGCGGGTGGTGTCGAAGAGCGCGCTCAGGTACTCGGTCTGGGTCTGTCGCACCAGGCGCTGTGCTTCCAGGACTTCCAGGAATGAGGAGAGGCCGCTCTCGAAGCCCGCCCGGGTCGCAAGCAGGAGTTCCTGGGTGCGTGGGAGGATCACGGCCTGGTAGTTGCGGGCCACCTCTCGAGTTGCGGCGAGCTCTGCGGCGGCCCGCTGAACCTCGATGGAGAGCGTTTGCTGTATGGCGGCGAGCTCGGCCTCCTGCTCCCGCACTCCTGACTGCGCCCGGTCCACTCCCCCCCGCAATCGCCCACGATCAAATAGAGGGAAGGTCAGCCGCGCCTGGATGCCGAGGTTGCGGCTCCGCAGGTTGTTCCGGTCCAGGCTCCAGATGTCGGACGCCATCTCCGCGAAGAGCTCGGGCCGCCGTTCGGCGCGGGCCACAGCCACGTCGCCCCGCCGCGCTTGCACCAGACCACGCGTGGCCGCCAACTCCGGTCGCTGGCGTAGTGCCTGCTCCACCAGGCCGGAGACCGAATCCGGTTCCTCGGGCAGCGTAAGGGCCTGCTCCGTGGCCAAGGGCGACTCCGCCGGACGCCCCAGCAGCAGGTTCAAGCCCGCCATCCGCCCCCGTCGTTCACCGGCTGCGCGCGCGACCTCTTGCTCCGCGCGCGCCACCTCAATCTCCAACCGGGTGGCCTGGACCTGCGGCGCCTCACCAATCTCCACCCGCTACTTGACCGCGGTCTGGATCTGCCTGGTCAGGGCAACCGCTTCCAGCGCGGCGGCTTCCACGGCCTGGACTCGAACGAGGTCGAAGTAGGCGGTCCGGGCGTTGGCGGCGACCTGCAGGCGCGCCAGTTCCAATTCCGCCTGCGCCGCCTCCCGCAGTCCCGTGGCCACCCGCGACTGCGCCGAACGCCGGCCGCCGATGTCGAACTGCTGGGAGAGGAGGGCGTTCCCGTTGGTGAAGCCGACGCCAGGGGCCAGCTCCACTAACGGGTTGTAGGGAGCGCGCGCCCCACGCTGGGTCGCCAATGAAGCCTCAAGGCGGCTCCGGGCCGCTGCCACGGCGGGGTGCTGCCGCACCGCCAGCCGCACCGCTTCCTCAGCCGTGAGCCGTTCCGGCTCCTGCGCACCGGCTCCAGTCACCAGAAGGGAACTGCCGATCAGTGCTCCCCATACGGCTACCCGAGTTCGGTTCATCGCTGTCCGCCTTTGCTGCGATTGTCAGTAGTAGTTGCGTACGTCATGGGGTCGATCATGGAGTCCGGTAGGGAATCAGTGATGGACGAAGAGGGCAACCGCGTGCGGCAGCCACAGGTAGGCGCTCAGAACTACGCCGACGCTGATGAGGGTGGCTGCGGTGGTAGCTCCGCGGTGGCCACCGGTTGCCGGTTGGGCGAGGAGCGCCGCTACCCGGCCTTCCACGTCGTCGCTCCAGTCCGCGAAGCAGACCTGATGGAGAGCGGGATAGCGGGTGTGCGCTGAAAGCCGTGCCACCCGGACCAGTGCCGCCGCGACTGCGCAGGGATCCCCCACGGTGCGGGAGACTTCCTGATCGCACGCCCGCTCGATGGCGTGACGCCAGTCCTGGAGCAGCAACCGGCTGCCCGGGAGCGGAAAGAGCGTGTAGAAGACGGTCGCCAGCACGAGCTTCAGAGGATCGCGCCGCCGCACATGGGCGGATTCATGGGCGAGGACAACGCTGAGCTCAGTGGCGGTGAGCTGCTCCCGAAGCGCCGTGCTGATGTAGACAGTGGGCCGGATCACGCCGAGGGTGAAGCAGATGGGTGCCGGCGTGGGGAGGTCGAAGGTCCCATCCGTATTCCGGACAGCGCAGCGGCGCAGAGTGCGCTCGAAGCTCCGCATCCGGGAGAAGGCGAAGAGAGCCCTTGTGCCGAGGGCGAGGCCGGCAAGCAGCACGAGCCAGTTCAAGCCATGAAGCGCCGCGTGCGCCGGGGCGGAACCGTGGAGCATCTCCTCCCAGCGGTGCCAGAAGAGGTGGAGCCCATCCAGGAGGGAGGGAGGGTGCGGCTGGAGCTGGATCAGCAGACCGAGGAGGACGACGGAAGCCATCGGCAGGGCGACTCCCCATCCCGTTTCCCCGGGGGTCACGGGCCCGCCCGATGCTCGCCTGGAGGCACGCGCAAGCCAAGCGGCCGCTGTGCCAGCGAGAGCCGACCCGAACGCGAAGGCCATTGGTCCGACTGCCGAGCCGAGGTCAGCCATGCCGCTCCTCCCGGTGACGCTCGATGGCTTCCTGGAGACGGGCGAGCCGTTCCTCCGAGAGGGCCGCTTCCGGCTGGACGAAGAAGGAGGCGACCGCTTGGGGAAACTGCTGCACGAGTTGATCGAGCGCTTGCGCCACGATCCGGTGCTCCAGCTCCTCGCGGGACTCCGCAGCCTGATAGAGGAAGGCCTTCCCCTGCTTCACGCGGGAGAGAATGCCCTTGGCGACGAGCCGTTCCAGCGTGGTCGTGACGGTGTTGTACGCGCCCGCCTTGGTGGCGGGGAGCGATGCGAGGATCTCGCTTACCGGAGCGGGGCCGGACTGCGTCCAAACCACCTCCATCACGGAGCGCTCCAACTGGCCGAGCGGACTCCCATCACCGGTACGGCGGGGGACGAAGCGGCGGTCTGTGCGGTCGGGCGGCATAAGCGATTATGAGTGTGAGTTCCTGCTACCGTCAATCGTAGTTTGGCGAGGATGCTGAAACTCGCCCGGCGGCGAAAAGTCTAGCCCGACCAATGACGGGAGAGGGCTAACGCTGGCGGGAAACCGGTAGTGTTCCCAGCTCGGCCTGGATGACCAGCCGCTGGACCGTGTGCAGCCAGGCCGGGCTGCCCTCCAGGGTCAAGGCGGTGCCGTGGGTCGAGATGGTTCCCGCTCCCGGCTGAGCGAGCGCTGAGCGTTTGAGCGACAGGGGATTCCCGTTCCGCAGCGACAGGGTGAGCCGCTGCCGCTCCGGTCCCAGCGTAGTGAGCGGAGCATCAAGCACCGCGACGCACCGGGCCAGGAGGTCGATCCCTTCCCGTGTGGCGGCCGTGACTTCACGGGCGGCCTGCGTCCGGTAGAGCGCTTCCGTGCCGGAGGGAATCAGGGAGTCCTGCGTGTCGGTCCGGGCGGCGCGGGGCGTGTCGCCCGGGCGCGGCAGGTTTCTTCGGGAGAAGAGGGCGACGATCTCCGCGCCGGTGCGGTGCTGCAGTTGCAGCGTGAGGGGAGTCACGGGAAGCGCACCGGGCGAGTCCGTGTGGGCCCAGGCGGGCACCACGCCGAGCAGGCAGGAAGCGAGAGTGAGGGCAACTCGCCGGACGGGACCGAAACGGACGGAAGTTGGAACAGGCATGTGGGGAGTATAGGCTGCTGCAGTGGACCGGTCCACTGCGGATCAGCCACACGGGATCATCGGGCACTGGAGGGTGAGTTCGCACGCCCTGCAACATTGCCCCAAGCTGAAGCAGGCAATTGGCGGCCTGATCGTTCCTACTGGCGAGCACAATCTGGGCGCCAGCGAGTGCACCAATGGTGCCCACCATTTGTCCTATACTTCGAAGCGATACTGGAGATGGCTGAACGATTGAACGGCAGGAAGTCGCGGACTCATTGCGGAGTGCAGTTCCGCCCCATTAGCGACATTCTGCCCTGCGCGCACTCCCATAGCCGTCAGCGGTCGTTCTCCG
>JANPLG010000104.1:0-7464 GCA_031426395.1 Actinomycetes bacterium | reverse complement strand
GTGGCCCACCAGCCGTCGTCCCGCTGCTGGAGCCGGACGCGCACGTGGTCCTCTCTACCGTCCGCGCTCCGGAGGTCTTCCGTGAGGCGGGCCGTCAGGGTCCGTGGCTCATCGGCGATCAGGAGCATCTGCCGCAGCACCGGGGCCACGAACTGGTCAAACGTGTTCAGCACGGAGACCGGCTGGCCCGGCAGTCCGAAGACCGGCTTCCCGCCGCAGACCGCGAAGATGGTCGGCTTGCCGGGGCGGATGTCGACTCCGTGCACCAGTACGCCCGGAGCTCCGAGGCGCTGGATCACGCCCGCAACAACATCCTTCGGCCCTACCGATGTGCCGGCATTCAGGATCAGCACATCGCACTCCGCCAGCGCGGCGGCGGCGGCGGCGTGGAGCAACTCCGGATCATCCTTCACGATTCCAAAGCGGCTCGCCACCCCGCCCAGCGACTGAACGTAGGCCGCAAGGGAGTAGGAGTTCAGGTCCCGGACCTTACCCAACGGCGGAGTTTCCTCCGAGGGAACGACCTCGTCACCCGTGGAGAGAATGCCGACGACCGGAAGCCGGAAAACGCTCACCTGCACGAGGCCCAGGCCCATCAGCGCGCCGACATCCGCAGGTCGCAGCCGATGACGCGCGGGCAACACCTCCTCGCCGACCGTCACATCCTCGCCGCGCTCAATCAAGTGGCGTCCGGCGGTGAGCGCAGTGTGGATCTCCACCCCTTCGGCACCTGTTATCTCGACGCTGCGAGTCTGCTCCACCGGCACCACCACATCCGCGTTCTCCGGGAGCATGCCCCCGGTGGGTACCCGCGCGGCCTCACCCGGCCCGAGCACGGCGTCGGTCACCTCGCCCATCGGCACGTCAGCCACTACTCGAAGAGTCACCGGAACGACAGAAATGTCCGTAGCGCGGCACGCGAATCCGTCCATCAACGAACGGCGGAACGGCGGAAGGTCCTCGGGCGAAACGACCCGCTCCGCCAGCACTCTGCCTAGCGCGTCGGCCGTGGGGACCGTCTCCGGTTCGTACCGGGGCGACCACGCCGCCGCGAACGTCGCGCGCGCTTCGTCCGCCGTCACCAGCCGTTTGCCGAGGAATTCCTTAGCCATCGTGTGCTATCCTGACCGGAGCGGTCCTTCGCGGGAGAAGTCCGTCGCGGAGTAACGCTCGGCTTGTCCACTCTATGGTAACCCGCCATCGTGTGAGAACCGCAGTCTCGGACCGGTCAACACCGTCATCATGAAGCCGCTGAGCCGCCGCCTTCCGCTCCTCTCCACGCTGATTCTCTGGCCCCACCTGACGGCGGGCTGCGTATCCGCACCCAAGACCGCTCCGCCTCCGGCGCAAGCCGTGGTGCCAGCCGAAGAGTCCTTGCCACTCGACCTCGGTGACGAGGTCCTTGCCAAGCTACAGCCTGAGGACATCCGGCTGCTCCAGCGCCACCTGGCCGGCAGCGCGCGATGGCGGCTGGCACCCACGGCCACCGGCCTCACCGCAGTGCTTCGGACCGAGGGCGAAGAAGGGTCCCCGCTCGCAGGCAAGCTCCGCATCTCACCGGACGGGTTCGCCTTTCTGCACCAGCCGTGGCGACGCTATCGAGTCCGATTGCACTTTGGTAAGGCTCCGGCGGACCTGGGAGAGTACGCCAAATCTGTGACCGAGACCGCACCCGGTTCCATCGGTCAACCGATCTCCCTTCGGTCCACCGCAGGACCCGACCTCGCGTCTTGCCTGCGCGTGGTGGGTCGGGACGTCACCCTGGAGATCATCGAGGAGTCGATGGACCGGAGCCGCGAGATGACGGGCCGGCTGTTCCGGGAGACTTGCGATGAGATCAAGAAGGTGCTCGCCGGCCGTGAAAGGGTGACCCGTCGGGGAGCGGTCCCCCTCCCGGCCGATGGGATCCCACCAGGCGGCAAACCGTCGGTCACTCTGCAGCGAGACGGTGCGCGCGGCTTTCACCTGGTAGGTTGGGCTAACCCCGGCGAGAAAGGCACCGTCTATGCACGCTTGCTCAGCGGGTCGAAGGTGGTCGACGCAGCCAGAGTGCGGGAACAGACGTCGGAGGTTGCCGGATGGTCCGGTGACCGGAAGCGGCACTTCCTGGTGAACGGCTACGTGCCTACCTCCACGAACAAGGGGAGCGTCAAGCCTGAGCTCTGGTTCAAGCCTGCTTCCGGCAAGCCGGAGCGGCGGCTGGTGCGTGCTGACCGATAAGGTCCAGACGCAAAAATGGGAGCGGCCACATCCAGGGGTTCGCATTCCCGCGTGGGGTTTGCAGTCCTGGGCGTGTCCGCCCCCATTCAAGTCAGCTTATCGAATAGCTAGGACCGCTTAGGGAAGCAGGGTCGCGTTCGGGTTGACCAGCGGCTTCTCTCCCTGGGAACCGTCACGGGCAGGACAGACGATGGCGTTCATCGGCGAGAACTTGGCGTGGCCGTCCGCGTAGATGAAGTTGCTTCCCTCGTGGCGGGAGGTCGTCCCGTTGGCCAACTGTACCCGGGCAAGGAAGTTGGTCGGGTAGGTGGCGTTGCCGGTGTTGCCATTGTCCCAGTCATTGAAGATTCCGGCGAAGCGGGAGTCAGCGATGACCGCGATGGAGGCGACGCCGTACCGGTTGCCGCTGAGTGCCGCGAGGTTGGCGTGGCCGTAGCCGATGTTATAGATGTATTCGCTGTATCCGTAGCTCACCTTGATCCGGTTGGTGGCCGGTCCCACCATGGTGCCCTGGGTACTGGGGCAGCCGTAGATGCCGCTGTTCTTGGTGTATGGGTCCATCAGCGCGAAGACGTAGCTCCAGCCGTAAGCATTCCAGGTGGGGGTGCCCCAAAGACCGTTTGGCGTGGTGCCGAACCGGGCGGAGGGCATGATCTCGTCATAGTCCTGGGCATACATCATCATGCCGGTCCCAAGCTGCTTGAGGTTGCTGAGACAGGATGTCTTGCGGGCAGCCTCGCGGGCCTTCGCGAAAACCGGGAAGAGGATGGCGGCCAGAATGGCGATGATGGCGATGACGACGAGAAGTTCGATGAGCGTGAAGCCACGCTTCAGACGTAAGTTGCGCAAAGGTCCACTCCTGCGTGGTGAGGACGAATGTCCTTGGAATTGATGAATCAGAGCCTGCATTGGCCCCACTGGTCCACCCTGCTATTTTGCCTGAACAAATGGTCGATGTCCATTAATCGCCTTTTAACCTTCGAATCTGCGCAATCTTGAGGCTCGCTTTAGATCCTCGCTCTCACCCTCAGGTCCTAAAGGCAGGGACGATTCAATGTTCAGGCAAGCCCAAGCCCTTGGCCATTGACCGTCGAGTGGCCGGGGCTTGGCTGCCCAATCATCCGGTGAGACTTTGGTCTGTGGCTGGTACCGTGCCGCGTAGTCACATCCGTTGCCAGACCTGCGGTCCAGGAACGTTGCCTACGCCACGCACCTAGATTGACCGATCGCTAACCGCTTACTTGCCCACTTCCAGCCTCGTTTCGCTGCTGCTGACGCGGGTGGAGGGGACATACATGTCGCTCATCACGGTGGGTAGGGCGATGGCCTTGCCTACCTGTTCCGGCCGGAGGTAGTACTCCATCTCGTGGATGCCCGGTGACAGAGACCGGATGAAGAGGTTCATTCGGTCATCGCGGGCGTCCATGCTGGCCCACCAGTTGTCCCATTCGTCTGCGGAGAGCTGGCCCCGCTCCTGCACCTCGAAGCCGCTGGGGAGCGGGTCCTCCACCGCCAGGTACTCCAGGGGCCGGTCGGTCTTGATGCTCAGCCGCACCATCACCCGGTCGCCGACCTTAAACCGAGTGACCGGGTTCTTGGCGGGCTGGATGGAGAGGCGGCCTGCGGCGTCCCGGCGGCTTTCCATCAGGAAGTAGCTCCGCTTGAGGGTGACGTTCGGGTTGAAACTCTCGGGGGCGAAACTGCGGGTCTTCACCAGTTGCTCAACCTTGAGCGAATAGTAGGCCGTGCCCTGGCCCGCCGCAGCGATCTCCACCCGGTTGGAGCCTGCCAAGCGCGACTTCGGCAGGCGGATCACTAGCTCTTCAGTGGAGGCATTCGTGACGCGGGAGGCGTGGATCTCCTCGCCGTTCACCTTGACGGTGAGCTGGTAGTCAGGATTGAGCTCTCCGGACGACTTGATATAATCCGCAAGCGAGAAGAGCACCCACGCGGTATCACGCGTCGATTCCCAGCGGTTCGCTTTCCGCTGCAGCAGCAGCCAGCGGGCAACGCCCGGCAGTCGCGCGTCGTTCGGGGCCAGCGTGAGGGCGGCCTTGAGCACCACGGCGGTGATCTCCGTGCCTCGCGGCCCCAGGTATTCCCACTTCTGCTTGCGTCGCTCGCTCCAGGAATAGAGGCCGCCGGACTCGTCCACAATGCTCCAGAGATACTCCAGGCCGTCTTCCGCCTTCTGCCGGTCGTCCGGCGTCCCCAACTCCGCGTAGGCCAGTGCCCGGTAACCCAGAGCACGCGTCCCCAGCCTGGCAAGATAGGCATCGGCCCCTGCCAGGACCTGCCGCGCTTGCTTGGGGTTGCCGCCGAGCGCTAGCACGTAGGCGAGGAAAACCCGGTCGTCCTGAGAGACCTTCAAGCCCGCAGCGTCCGCAGGATCAGTCGCGGCATCGCTCTTCGCCAGTTCGCGAAGGGCGTTGAGACCGTTCTCGTAAACCCGTGGGTTGACCTCGAAGCCGGCTTTCTTCGCCTGGATCAACCCGAACATCACGTAGCTGGTCATCCAGGGATCTGGCCGGTCGTACTGCCACCATCCCCAGCCGCCGTTCGCCTGCTGGAAGCCGTAGAGGCGGAGCAGACCGTCCTGGGTCATCGCCGGCAGCTTCTTCTCCACCTCGGGCCGGCGCAAGTTGAGGCTCTTGAGGGTGCGGGCCACCAGGACCGTCGGCAGGAAGCGACTCATCGTCTGCTCCGTGCACCCGTAGGGATACCCGATGAGGTACTCGAGCGAGGAGAGCATCGCGCCGGAGAGGGAGGGCGAGACACGCAGCTCCATCTCGGCATCCACCGCGCCCCCGTTGAGGTCGAAGCTCTCGGCCTTCGCCTCCGAACCGGTTGAACCGGTTGAACCGGTGCGGTAGAGCACTTCCTGGCGGGCGAAGGGGCGGACCGGGACCACCATTTCCATCCCGTCGGAGAGGTTGCCGCCCGTAGCGGTGGCGGTGATCTTTGCGCTGCCTGCGGTTGTGGCCCGCGCGTCCCAGGTGACGGTTTCCGCTTCGCCCGCTTCCAGACGCACGCGCCGGGTGGTGTCGCCGCCGACCTCCATCCCAGACACCTGCAGCCCCACCGCCACATCCAGCGGCGCCTGGGTGTAGTTGTGCGCCACAGCGGAGAGGGTGATCGCGTCGCCCTCCGTGACCGCGCGCGGGGTCTGCAACCGCAACGTCAGGTCCTTCATCACGCGGAAGTTGCGGCGCACCTCCCCCACCTGCGTCTGATCTGTGATTGCCTGGGCGGTAACGCGCCAGCTCGTCAGGTTGTCAGGGAGCTTCACCTGGACCGTCGTCTCACCGGAGGCACCCGTTCGCAGGAAGGGGTTCCAGTGCGCCGTGTCCGGGAAGTTGCGGCGAACCGCAACGCCGGCACCATCCTTATCGGCGTCCCCGAGGTAGACCCAGGGGTAGGAGAACTCCGTGGAAACGGTAAGTTGACGGCGCGGGAAGTAGGTGCTCCAGAGCCGGTCCTTCGCTTCCGGCCGGATGGCATAGATCGCCTCGTCCACCACCCCTAGGGAAAGTTCCGCAGGAAGCGGCCGTCCTCGTTCATCCGTGGTTCGGACCCGCAAGGTGGCCGTGTCTCCCGGCTTGTAGACCTCGCGATCCGGCTCTACGGCCACCGTAACGCGGTGCTGCTCTGCGTGCAGGTTCAGACGCGCACGGCTGCTGGCGAACTCGCCCTTCTTGACGAAGCAGGCGGTCACGAAGACGTTCGGCTCCCATCCGGCCTCCACCGGAATCCGGACCGTGGTGGAACGGGACTTCAGCGGCACCTGCCAGTAGCGCAGCACCTCATCCGCTTCCACGGCTACGACGGCGGTCGACCCAGGCCGGTCGGTGTTGATCAGGACCTGCGCCGTCTCCCCCACCCGATACTGTTTCTTATCGAGGAGCACCGCCAGTTCCGGGTAGCGAGCGGGTAGGTCCTCCCCCTCGCCGGTGGTCACCCAGACGTAGGTGGTCTCCTTGACCGTGTTCTCCCGCCGGTCCTTGCCGGCAAAGGTCACGTTGACCGAACCTCGCTCCGGGGAGGTGAAGGTCCACGTGGCCTTCCCGTCCGGCCCTGTGGTGATGCTTCCGGTGCTGACCGACTTCTGCTGCGACTTGCCGTTCTCCCAGAGATCGAGGCTGGCGCTCGCCTGGAGCGACATTCCGGCCACCGGTTTGCCGCTGGCATCCTGCACGCGGATCTCCACCGGGATAGCTTCACCCGGCCGCGAGGCGAAGCGCTCCGGCTTGGCACGCAGGCTGATCTCGCCGGCGCTGACCACCACGCTACCGGATCCAGTTACCGCGCGTTCGCTCTGATCCGAGAGCTCCACCTGGACGTTAAAGCGATGGTCGCCGTCCCCATCCTCGCCGTGAACCAGCGCCGTTGGGAACTCGAAGTGGGCGGTGCCGTCGGCGTCCGTAGTGAGGTCGCCTTCCGCCACCACCTCTCCATACGAGTCAGAGTAGCCCTCTTCGCCATCCTCACCGACATACTCGTCGGCCAGTTCCTCGTCGCCCCAGCTCCAGTGGCGGGCACGGAAGACGGTGAAGTGAAGCTTCCCTTCGGCCACCGGTGCGCCGTAGTAGTAGCGTCCCGTCACTGACACGGGGACGCGGTCACCCCGCACGTAGGTGGGACGAGGGAAGCTGACCTCTACTTGCCACTCCGGCTTTCGGTACGATGCCACGGCGAAGGTGTCGGTGTACTCCTGGCCTTCCGCCTTGACGGTGATGTTGTAGGAGCCGCCCGGAGCCTCGTTCGGAAGCTCGAACTGGCCGGCGAAGGTGCCGTGCTGGCTGCTGACGTACTGCTCGGCGAAGATCCGCGTCTCGCTGCCGTCCGTCACCTCCACCGAGAAGGAGCGCGGCGAGGGCACTGCGTACCCCACGCCCTCCGGGCGACGGATCACGCTCTTAAACCGGACCAGTTGGCCCGGCCGGTAAACAGGGCGGTCGGTGTAGCTCGTCACGCGGTAGCGGGTCCCGGCCTGGCCATAGGTGTAGAAGCGCGTGAAGGCGATGGAGCTGCCGCGGATCGCGACCACATCGTGCTGCTCGTCGGGACCGGATAGCTTCAGGTCGACCTTCCCCTGCGCGTCGGTGCTACGGCGGGCGACGGCGGTCTCGCTGCGGAAGAGCGTCACGGCCGTGTTAGGCACCGGGCTGCCGGTGCGCAGGTCGACGGCAAACGCCAGCATCCGGGTAGGGGTCGCCTTGGTCACCAGGGCCAGGTCCGTCACCA
>JANPLG010000103.1:0-15706 GCA_031426395.1 Actinomycetes bacterium | reverse complement strand
GGCTCGGCGGAGCCTCGCCCTCCCGGGGGTTCCTCGGTGCGGGGTTGTTGTTCGTCTAGAGCACGCGTTACGTGAGGTCGTTGTCCGTGCCCTACAGGATCGGGCAGGGAGGTACCGAAAATGGGATCGCGTTTGGGGCGGGCTTGGTCATTTGAGAATGCGCTCTCGATCTGCTATTATTTAGCCGATCAAATTGATCGAGATTATCAGGATTAATGTCGATGTCCCTTGCTGGTCTTGCCGATCCCACCCGTGCCGCCACGGCAGAGCGCATTCGCGCCTTTCTGGCCCACGGCGTCTGCGGGCGTGAGATCGGCTGTCCGGACCGGCAACTCCGCGAGCTTCCTCGCGGGCTGGTGAACGTTCGCGAGGTGGCGCCGTCGGTGGTCGTGCTGCCTGCTCCCGCTTGGTGCCACCCGGAGGCTCGACTGCTGGTGCGGCCAGAGGTGGGCTCTCGCCTGCATGAGGCGGCGTCCCGGCTGCCGGATGATATCCGCCTCGGGCTGTGGGAAGGGCTGCGGCCGGTCACGGTGCAGCAGCGCCTCTGGCGTCACGGCCTGGAATACTTGCGCGGGCAGAATCCCCATCTCCCGGCGTCCGACCTGGAACTGATGCTCGAACTATTCGTGGCGCGGCCAGATGGGGTTCAGCCGCCGCACAGTACCGGCAGCGCGGTCGACATCGCTCCGGTTAATGCCTTTGGGCAGGCGCTTCAGCCCTCGGATGCGTGGGGCCGCGTGGCGCTGGACGTAGTGAGCGCCGCCCTCCGAGAGACCGGCCTGGCGAACTATGCGCCTGAGTGGTGGCACTGGAGCTATGGCGACGAGGAGTGGGCGCGGACCTTTGACTGCCGCCCGCTGCCCTTTGCCCTCGCGCCCGAGTTCGACGGACCCGGCGGTGGCATCTAGGGGCGAGGGGGCGAGGGGGCGAGGGGGCGAGGGGGCGATGGAGCGAGGGAGCGAGGGAGAGACGCCACGGTTGCCAAGTAGTCGGTTGAACGTGAGAGGGCGGCATCGGCTGGTCGTCGAATAGACGGCTATGCATGACGTGGACGACTTCCTCCGCCAGGCCGCCGGAGAACTGGCGGAACACCAGGCCCATCAGCAGCGCTTCGAGGGGCTGCTCCAGGAGAACGCGTCCCGTCTGGTGGAGCTCCGCCAGCGCCGGGAGGCCGCCGCAGCGCAGCTTGGACAGGTGGCGCTGCCGGTCGCTTCGGAGGAAGGGCTCGCCGCGTTGGCGGAGCGACTCAACCTCCCGGGCCTGAAGAACGCCGCGTCCGAGATCGCTCTCCGGCGAAGGAACATCGCGCTCCGCATCCAGGAGATCGAGGAACTGCCGGCTTACCAGCGCCGGGAGGGTCGGCGGTTGCATATCCAGCAGCAGTTGGAGGAGGCGGAACCACTCTTCAACCACGCCCGGGCGGAACTGCAGCGGCTGGAAGCGCTGGAAGGGATGCGCGAGCTGGTGGAGGAGCGGTGGGGCACGCCGGCGTACGAGCATCAGGGATGGCTCCGCTTCTTCAACCGCGAGTTCCTGGAAGACTGGCGCCGCGCCGACCAGATCATTGAGGCCCTAAAGGTTTCGGACTTCCAGGAAGTGGCGCAGCGGTTCCAGGAGCGGCTGGAGCAGACGACTATCTTTGGTGAGACGGTCCGCCGCCTGCAGAACGAGGCAAGCGAACTGGACCGGCTGGAGCAGGAGCGCGTCGCTCTCCTTGCGGAGCAGGCCGCCCTCCCAGTGACGATCCAAAGCCGGGCTGGGCACATGATCGCGCAGGCGGCGGCCAGCCGGGGACGGGAGATGGTGCAGAACCTCCTCAACCCGGATGAGGCGCTGCGGGTCTTCGCAGCCGTCGATGGGATGGATCACCAGGTCCAGTACCTGGAGGAGATGAACGGGAAGATCCGGGGAGACCTCTCCGACCTCCTCGGGCGCTCCGGCAAGCTGCAGGAAGAAGCGCGCCGTTACGAGGGCAACCGGCACCGCTACCGCAACAAGCGATTCACTCCGGACCAGTTCGGGAAGCGGTTCGGGCGGACGGGGCGCTACGGCAAGATCCACGACCGTTACTCGCGCGGGAGTCAGACCGTCTACCACTTCCACGAGTACGACCGCGGCGCTTCGTTCCAGGACTTCCTCTGGTGGGACGTCATCACGGATGGCCGCATGGACGGCAACTGGATCCCGGAAGTCTCGGAGTGGCGGGAGAGCCATCCGTCGTACACCTACACGCGTAACCGCGACGTGGAGACGCTCTCCGGTGGTTTCATGATGGATCGCGATGACTCGTGACCCGGATTGGTGAGGACGCGGAGGGTGTTGTTTCCTACGGTTCATGGCCGGGTCGAGGTTCGGCCTCCCGGCACCCAATTCTGGGGGAGAGTACTGAAGCATTGGTTTGACCGCTTGTCGTGAGGGTGCTAGCGGCATCGCCCGGCGTCGGCTGAACCCGACGCCTACTCGATGAGAACCCCGCCCTGCGGGCTTGGCGGGGGCGCAAGTGCGATGCGCCGAGCGGTAGTGAATCTGGCGGTTACACACGCTGAGAGCGGGGTTTCTTACCAATGGGAACAGGGAGGATGTGGATGACGGCTTCTGTTAGCGTTGGTCCGGCCTGTTTGGTCCAACTGCCCTGATGCCGGCCCGTCCCGCTCCGCTTCGGATTCTGTGCTATGCGGTGAACGGTCTGGGACTGGGGCACCTGACCCGGCTCATCGCCATCTGCCGCCAGTTGCGGCGGCTGACCACGGTGCTGCAGATCCCTACCGAGATCGTTTTCCTCACGTCCAGCGAGGGGGACTCCCTGGCGGCGCTGCACGGATTCGCGACGTTCAAGGTTCCTTCCAAGACGGTCCTTGCAGCGAGTGGGCTGGAGCCGATCCGCTACCGCCGGATCATGCGGCAGTGGATCTGGAACGCCGCCAACCTGATCTCGCCGGACCTGCTGCTGGTCGATACTTTCCCTGCTGGAAGCCTCAATGAGCTTCCCGCCGTCCTCGACCTCGGCACGAAGAATGTCTTCATCCATCGTGGGGTGCGGCCGGAGGTCGCGCGGCAGCCGGCTTTTCAGGCGAGCCTTTCGCTCTATGACTTGATCCTGAAGCTGGACGAGGGGTCGTGCTTCGGGGAACCGGCTTCGGACCCGGATCTCATCCCGGAGCCGTTGCGGGACCGGGTCACCGCCATTGGTCCGGTGCTCCTTCGTTCTGTGGAAGAGACCTTCGACCGGGCCACCGCTCGGGAGCTGCTGGGCCTTCCCCCTGACTGCTCCGCCGTCTATCTCTCCACGGGCGGCGGGGGCGACCGTCAAGCCGAAGCCCTCCTGCGCGATCTGGTGGAGGCGGCTCGGCTCGTGCCGGAGGTCCGGTTTGTGGTCGGCGCGGGCATGCTCTACCGCGGCCGGGAGTGGGCCGCACCGAACGTTAGCTGGACCCGCCGTCCCGTCCTGGTGGAGTGCTTCCGCGCGTTCGATTTGGCAATCACCGCGGGCGGGTTCAACACCGTCTGGGAGCTGATCCATCTGGAGATACCGTGCCTCTTCCTGCCGCAGCCGAGGGGTTGGGATGACCAGGATAGCCGGGCGGCCCGCTGCGCGGCGGCGGGGGCCGGTTGCCTACTGTCGGAACGGACGCCGGAAGCGATTGCGGAGGCGGTTCGCGAGTTGCTGGCGGTGCAACGCACAGCGAGTTCAGGGAACGCACTATTGCCACGCAGCCATGCCCTCGACGCCGCCATCGAGATCCTCTCCCTGCGAGTGGAGCGCAGCCGCCTGGAGGATGCTTCCGCGTTCATCAACCCTGGCATCCTCTTCGCTGCGGAGCAAGAAGGTCTTGCGGAGCGTGACCTTCTGCTGGCGGCTGCGTTGATCACATCGCGAACCGTGGCGGACCCGGAGAACACCGACCTGGACGCGGGCACGATGGAAGACGCCTTGTTGGCGGCGAGGGAGCTCTTACGGCACGTGGCGTCGAACGGGGGAGCAACTCGTCAGGCGCTGGCGGTTCTGAAGAAGCTGGAGCATCTCCCGACACCGGAAGCGGTGGCCGTAGCGGCGATGCGGCGGTGGGATGATGAGTATCTCTTGAAGGTGCATCTCTCGAAGGTGCATCTCTCGAATCTGGAGGGGCTGCGATGAAGTACCGGACTTTCGTATTGATCAGGAATTCCGTGGTGGGCGGCGTGGTCCTTCTCGCCGGATTCGGGATGATCAAGGGCTGCGGCTCCGCGATCACCAACGCGGCGAGTCGCTCGTCCGGCTCCACTACCCTCTCCGCGCCTTCGGACTTCCAGCCGGCGACTCCGCCCGCTGAACGGCAAACCACCTCGTCTAGCCCACCGACCGCCCGCCGCGCCACGGCGACGGACAAGGAAGGCTTGACGGAAGCCCACCGGGAAGCGCTCCGCCTGGCCAAAGAGCCGACTACCAACGGTGAAGCGTCAGGTGCCGGCCGCAAGTGGCGCGTGAAGTCGAAGCAGTTCATCGTCGAATTGCGCTCCGATACGGACAAGGGCTTCACCCAATGGAATCGCCTCAAGATCGACCTCGACCGGGACAAGCAGTGGGACGAGGCGTGGGATCTGGTTCCGGGCAAGCCAGTCAAGCGGCGCGTCGCCCCTGCGGATGATGAGGCCTACGCCGCCACCTACGACCTGCAGGGCGAGACGTGGGTTCTTCGAACCAAGTAGCTGCGGGTCCTGCACGGCGGGCGGCTGCGCTGCGCCTGATGGCCGCATCCACTGGACAATTGCCGGCGGTCGGCCCGCAGAGCGTCAGCGTGGTCCTCACCAACGCCTGCAACCTCAACTGCATCACCTGCTGGAGCTACTCCCCGCTGCGGCAGGTCCGCCCCGCGCCGGAGTGGACGCGACAGCGGTTGGAGCGGGAGCTACTCCGCAGCCTCTTTGAAGAGCTGGCGGAACTCCGCACGGAGCGGGTGATCTTCACCGGCGGCGGCGACCCGCTCGCCCACCCGGAGTTTACCGGCATTGCGGCGGACGCGCTGGCCGCGGGCCTCAAGGTCACCCTCATCTCCAACCTCACCCTGCTCCGAGATCGGCCGTCGATCCTAAGGCTGGGTCTGAACACGGTGCAGGCGAACTTCTCCTGTGCGGACCCGGCGACCTATGTCGCCTTCCACCCCAACCGCACGGAGGCCGACTACCACCGTCTGCTGGAGACGCTGCGAGCCATCGCCGTATCGCCCACCGAGTTGAAGCTGGTGTTCGTGGTTTGCGCGGTCAACGCGCATGTGATGGAGCAACTCCTGGATCACGCTGCGGAGCTGGGAGCGTCCGTGCAACTCAAACTGATGGGTGCGATGCCGGAGACCCGCTCTCTGGTGATCAGCGAGGCGCAACGCACCGCCCTGGTAGGGCAGCGGGAGGCGCTGATCCGCCAAGCGGAGAGGGCCGGCACTCGAACGAACCTCGACGCCTTCTACGCCGCCCTCTCCGGCGAGACCCCTGAAGCGTTCCCGATTGGGGAGGTTGGCTGCCATGCGGGGCATTACTATGCGCGGGTCGACGCCCGGGGGAATGTCCGGTTCTGCTGTAACGCCGCTCCGGAACTGCGGGTCGGCTCCCTCCATGAGGAGAGCTTCACCGCGCTCTGGTGCTCCGACCGCTGGCAGCAGCTTCGCCGTCGTCTGGGGGAGGGCGGATTCCTGCCGGGGTGCGAGCAGTGCGGGAAGTGGGACCTGAACGTGCGCGTTCATGGCCAGCTCGTGGCGCTCGCAGGAAGGCCGTAGCGGTCGATCGACCTTCAATCGGTGCGCGGCGTTGCGGCGTCGAGGAGCGAGTGGGTTTGCGGCCGGCAGCGCCCGGCATCGGCTGAACCCGATGCCTACTCACGCGAACCCCGCTCTGCGGGCTCTGACTTGACCGAACTCGTCTGGAACACACTCTTGTCGAGCTTGACCGGCTGTCCGTCTGCGTTTGGTGAGAATGAGCGGGGGAGTTAGAAAGGGAACGGTGGCTGCCGCCATTCGCGCGCACTGCTTCCCTTTCGCTCTGACAGCCGCAGGGCTGCGCTAGCGGTTAAGCTGAGGCGGATGTCGGTGCTACAGGGCAGGGGAGCAACGGATGCGGATCTACACGCGGACGGGCGATCAGGGTGAAACGGGCCTCTTTGGCGGGCAGCGGGTGGCGAAGAACCATCCAAGGGTATCGGCGTACGGGGAGGTGGATGAGACGAACGCCTGCCTGGGCCTCTGCGTAGCGCACTGCCAGGACGCCGAGATGCGAGGCACGCTGGAGTTTCTCCAGGCGGAGCTGTTTGTGCTGGGCGCGGACCTGGCCACTCCGTCGGAAGAGGGTGAGCGCGTGGGGCGGAGGTCGGTCCAGCGCGTCACCGAGGGGATGTCTTCGGCGCTGGAGGCGATGATCGACAAGTATACGGACGAGTGCGGGCCGCTCACCTCGTTCATCCTGCCGGGGGGGACCGTGCTGGCGGCGCACCTTCACCTGGCACGGACGGTCTGCCGCCGCGCGGAGCGGGCGGTGATTTCCACGGCGGGGAAGGAGACGGTCAACCCGGACGTGATTGTCTACCTCAACCGCCTCTCTGACCTCCTCTTCACCCTTGCCCGCGCCGCGAACCAGCGTGAGGGGCACCGCGAGACGCCCTGGCTGCCGGAGCAGCGCGTGGAGGCTTGATCGCTAAGGAAGCGCCGAACTGCTGCCCGGCTGCGTGTACTCGACGAGGACCTCCACTCGCTCGTTCGACGGGTCACCGGGACTGGCCTTGTTCATCGGGTCCTGCCCTGCACGACCTGCCACTGCCAAGAAGTGGGGAGGAATATGGCCTCGAACAGCGATTACCTTGGTCACCATTGCCGCGCGCGCTGCGGATAGCTCCCACTCGTCAGGCGCTCCGGGGTTAGGGGGTTTGGTATGGCCCTCGACTCGAATGCGCCTCCACTGCCGCTGGTTCTCCTTCAGCAGCCGAGCGAACGAGGCCAGAGGATGGGAACCTTGCCAAACCGGCTGCACAAAGTGTGCGGTCCCCGGCTTGAATAGCCCACTCCCGCTGAAAACCCAGCGCTGTACTCCAGGCGGATCATTCTTCCCTAAGTTCTCTTGGGGACGCTCCGCTTTGGGGAGCGTCTCGACGGCACGACGAAACTCCGCCTGCATGTCCTTATAGCGAATCTGTTCCCATCCAGCACGGCCGAGCGCGTTCACGGCGGCGACAAAAAATGCCAGCACCAACACTAGGTTGATGGCAAGATCTGCGAGCGCAATGTACGGGTTTGCGCCATCCTCGACGAGCGAATCGCTCTCCAAAGGCATCAGTGGTTCCGTTTCCACCAGAACTTGTCACGGTTCTCGACCACTCGTACGGGAAGGCCCTTGTCGAGTGCGCGCTGCAGTTGTTCAACCCGGCTGGCGATCTGGCCCAGCGTGGGCAGGCTGTTCTGTTCTCGAAGCACGGCCACTAGGCTCGAGACATCTGTGGCCACTCCGGATTGGGACGGAGTCGACGGATAAGTAGCCTCCGACCTCACATACGGTGCTGACTGCTGCATCTGGACTGCAATCTGCTCAAGACGTTGGAACAAGTTCTGCAGGAGTTCTCTTTCCGAATGGAGCCGTTGAAGCTGCTGAGCGCAGGTGACCAGAGCATCCCGAACCGCATTCCACTGGTCGGCGGGTAGCAGCCGCGGGTCCAGTCGCTGCGTGAGGTCGGTCAAGGAAGCATTGATGTTCCGTAATCCGGCTTCCACGAGCACCATCTGCCCCTGGTGTGCCTTGAGGTAGCCGGAGAGGGTCTCTGTAATCTCGCGAAAACCGTTCGCTTGCTGTAGCTGAAGTTCCGCGCTGGAAGTGTAGAACCGATCTCCCGCGGTGACGAATGCTGCAGTGCTTTCGCGAAGACCAACGGCAACCCCATCGATCCGTAGAACGATCTTGTTGGCCGACGTGCCGAACTGCTCCTGAAGTTCGGCGAGCCGCCGTAACTGCTCTGCTGCCTGTTCTTCGAGTTGGTTGCGGGATTGCTTGAAGAGATCCAGAAGAGTGATGTAAGCGGATCGTAGGTCGTCGTGATACTTGTGGAGCGCCTTGGAACTCTCGTCCAGGCGCACTGCGCTCTCGCGAACGTCGCCAGCCACATTGGTGAGTGACTTTTCCATGCCGGTGGCGACCGTCTCAAGCCGCGTGACACTCGTGGCCATCGCCTCGCCGGCGGTCGTGAGAACGGTCTCGAATCGGGAAGCGGCGTTCGTCATGATCCCGGCCACGCTTTCGAGAAACTGCTGGCTCATGAGCAGGACTCGCCGCATGTCGTCAAGCTGCGCTTCCTTACTTTGAGGGAACACCAGCGGCGAGAGGTCCCGCAGCCCGAACTGCTGGACCTCCGCCAGGAGGTTGCTCTGCTCTGATGCCACCTTGCTGGTAAGGAACGCCACCAGGATAGCGCACAGAATGCCCCAAGCCGTACAAGCAAAGGCATCCTGCATGTGCAACAGCGTGATCCCGAGATTCTGCGTAAGGAGACGGGGGTCGGTGCTGGAAAGCGCCCCCTGAATCTGCGGACCGAGCGTGCCCACCACGCCGGCAAGCCCCATAACCGTTCCGAGCAGGCCCGCAAGCAGGAAACGGTTTGGCGCTCCTCGGAGCGGGCTCAGTCGCGCAGCTTCACTCCGTTCCAGCATGGAAGAGATGGCTTCAAGGTCCGGGCTTGCCGATTGCCGATGCGCCCAGACTGCGGCGATCACTCGATGGACCAACCCCTCCCTTGGAGTCATCCCCAGCCATTGATCAATGACGGATTGATCAATGAGATCTCCTGCTGCCCTGCGACGTCTTAAGTCGTCCTGGCAGGCGGCAAGTCCCTTTCGTTCCGCGTGAAAGTGTCCCCGGAGCGAAAGGACCTGACGGACGGCGAGAACGAGCAGGAAGATCACAAACCCGATGACCACCCAACCCTCGGGACGGGCGTTGATGAAGATGCTCAGGATGTCAGCAAGTAGCTTAAGCATTCGGCTTACTGGCCCCGGGGGAAAGCGACGTGCGCGGGGTTGACGTAGCAGCGCCAACCATTCTCCGCCGCCTCCTTCTCCTCAAGACCGAACAGCCCGCCGCACTCTGGACAGTACAATCCCCGCTCCTTGAAGATTCCGCCTTGAGGCATCGCATCACCCTGATTGCGCCAGAGTCCGGCGATGACGGACTGATCTGGCGGGTACTGCTGCTGGAATGCACTGAACAGGCGGTCATCGTGCGCACAGAAGCGTTGGATATGCTCATCCGCGCTGGCAACGTCCCAATTGCGGATGCCTGCGACGCCTTCTTGCAGCCGGCGTTCCAGCAGCCGAATGAACGCTAGATCCCCGTCTCCTTGTTCATCCTTTGCTGACCGCCGTAACCGCTCTATCGAGTCCCTCAGTAGGCGCTGCACGCCTTCAAGGGAAAGCCCCACCTGACCATTCGGGAGTCGGCTCTCGTCACGGCGCTGCAGGGCAACCAAGCGGGCTGCAGATCGCACGTCAAGGGAGAGCCGTCGCACCCCTGGATCAGAAGGTCCGGAGCGTGCCCAGGGGAGTTCGAGGTAGCCTTGCCGCGGCTGAAGGACGCCTAGCAACACGGAGAGCGTGACGAGTTCCTCCGCAGTCACAAGTGTTTCAACTTCAAAATCGGACAGCCCCGTCCAATGAACATCCACTCGCGTGTGGAATTCGGGCACGTTACTACATCTGGCGGAGTGCAATCCGCTTGAACCAAGAAGGGAGGGTGCTCCGCTCAGCGGGAAACGGAACCACTCCTCTAGCATGACGGCCCGGAACCGGTCAGGGGAGGGTCCAACGGTGGGTTTGCCGGTGAATGCCGCCGTCACGGCCTGGACAAAGCTCTCCTTGAACGGGCTTTCCGGAACAAGCAGCGTCTGATGCCGATATATAGGGGAGCGACCGCCTCGTTCGGCCAGGGGGGCGGAAACGTCAAGAAAGGACCGCGACTTACTTGCGGCTTCTCGAGCCTCCAGAGCGGGCGTCACCTGTTGCCCCACTCGGTTATGCCAACGGTCCAGCACATCCACCTGACTCAGCCGGAGGAAGGGTTGCTTGGCAGCTTCTTCAAGGGATTTGAGGTCCGCTTCTGGGATGGCACCATCCGGCTGAAGGGGATCAAAGGCGCGAAGCAGCCAATCCTCGCGGGTGGTGCCAGCCGTGGCAGGCGCGATGGCGTCAGGAAGAGAAGTCCAAGTTCGGATTACCGATTCCGCCACTTCCTCGCGGATTTCCCGCCAATCACGCGCGAGGTCGCCGCAGTGCTCTTGGAGGCAGGTCTCGAAGTCCTGTTTCACCGTGCCTCCTGCTCCCGTCTCCGCTTCAAAGATGCATAGACCGTTCAGTTGCGGTGTTGCACGCGCAAGTTCATCGGATCGACCTTGAAGTGAATTGGCGAGTGCTACCACTCGCTTTCGCAATGAGTCGATCCGTTGTTGCGCGGGCGAAAGCAGCACGCGGATGTACTCCAGCGTCCCTCGCTCTTGACGATGGTTAATGGTGCGGGAGTGCAAAGCACGGAAGGCTTCCACTGCTTCTCGCGCACGGATCTCTTCCTCAATGGCAAGTTCGATCTTGGGCCGTAACCGTTCAATCGCTGGCTTTCGCAATCCGAAGAAGCCTAACAGCAGGCTGTGGTGATACGCTCGGAGCGGTTTGAGCAACCCATCCACGGCTTCAGCGTCCGCACCCTCGGTGGGCGCAGGGACCTCCTGCAACGCAGCGAGTCGCTCGTTAGCCTTTTGGAGCAACTGCTGGAGGGGTGCGGGACCATCATGATAGTTCACCAGGTGCGCGTGAGCGATGGCCCGAAGGCGCGACACTACGCCCTCGGCCGCGCTACGGCGGTTGCTCTGGAAGAGATGGGGAACGAGTCCAGATTGTAGGGCGCCAGCGGCCTCACCGGAGTAGACTCCAGTGAACGCGCGCCGCAACTCGCCAAGGGCGCGCTCCGCTTCCTCAGCGCTGACAAGGGCGAGGCGACCGATCTCGTCCCGCTTCTGTCGGTATCGCTGCCGCAAGTTCTCCCCATCAGGAAGCTGCCGCAGAAGGTCCACGACTCCGTCCCACGTGAGGCCGAGCTGAGAGAGCCGCGTCTCATACTCGTGGCTCTGCAGCGTCCGGCCCTGCCAGTTGCTGAGTGTGTGAGCGAGGAGCCGCCGGGAGCAAGCCTCCACAATCTGCTGGACAGGATATTCGACCGTGGAGAGGCCAAACGCGCAGAACACGTGGGCGCGGTGCTTTCGATCAATCACGGTGGCGTCAACAGCCCTGGCAAAAGGGTCTGTTTGCGCACAGAGAATATTCATCAAAAATCGATCCGCAATTGCGCGGTTCAGTTCTTGCTCCGCCGAACCCGTAGCCGTGTTAGGCATGGCTAGGTAGGGAAGGTCGTACGGGAAGCGGTCGGTCGACACCATGCAGTCGGGGAACTTGATGTAGTCTACGGTTTGCCGGGTAACACCGTTTGGCGGGGCTGCGCCTGTTTCTGGTTCTCCAGGTCGGCCGGAGAGATGATGGTGGTTCAATTCTATGAGTGCGTGGTATGCGTTCGTCTTGTGAAACTCTGAGCTGGCTCGGATTGCCGGGGACATATCCGGCCTTGGAAGCGTGAAAACCGCAATCGTCTTCTCGCCCGTTCGAAGAATCGGCTGCAAAAAGAACCCGAAGTCCGCCGCGATCCCGCTGCAGGTCCCTCCGCAGAGCGTTCCCGCAAGAAGGATACGCACCTGACCTCCGGCCCCGAATTCCACGTCAGGATTGGAGCCGTCCGCAAGCGGACCACGGGCTTCCTTTGCGCCATTCTCGAGAAGGGTGCGTAGGCTATCCAACCGCTCGGAGACGGCTCGCTTCACACGGTTGTAGTTTGACTGGTGTAGGAACACCAAGCGTCCCACCATGCGGATATTGCCTGCGCCGCCGGAGACATCATGCCCTGGCAGCTTCCGAAGCGTCTCCATGTGCGCCCATTTCGTCAACTCGATTTGTTCGTCGAAGGCACTCGGGTTCTCGAGAATCTGGCCGTACTCGGCGGCGGAGAGTCCGATGCTGATGAAGTCGCCCGACTCGTGGAACGGGCTGGGTTCCCCAGCGTTCGTTTCGATGCAGAGAAAACGGACCCAGGGAGCGCGATCGACGCTGCCCAACTCCCATTCGAGGCGTCGGGCTACCTCGTTGGCGATACGGGTGCCGGTGCTTCCCAGGCCGATGATGAGAGTTTTGATAACTGGAGCGGACATGGAGCAACCTCTCAGCGCGCGCGCGCCGGCTCACGGACGAGGAGAACCGCAAGCACCAAGCCGCAGAGAATCAGCGTGGCTCCCGCGAGCGTCAAGGAGGGGATCAGCGGAGTTCTGACCAGGGAAGCGAGCAACCCGGCAGCGACTGGAGTGAGGACGGACGCCGCGATAGCACCGTCTCGCGCGGCTCCGAACGGCTCTGCTCCACCCCTGAATCGAGCGTGTGCGATCCACCGGGCTAGCACGTACCAGACGCCTAGGGCGGCAATGACCACGGCCCAGAAGATCCATTCCTGTAGGGTCTGTGTGAACTCTTCCATGTAAAACCAAGCCCTTTAGCTAGGATGACGTGTCGATAGGACGGATCTCTATGCGCACGGTGCAGCGGACGGGTTGCGATGGATGGGCCGGACTCGCGCGAACCTCGCCACGAAAATCGAGCCGGTGCTGTCCAACCCCCTTGACGGTGTGTGCGTTTTCAACCTGTAATTCATCCACACCCCGAAGCTGAACGCTTTCGCCTCGTATGGAGATCGCGATACCTCGCTCCTTGGTGATCCGGGCGAGTCGCGCAGCCGGAGCGTTAGGAATCGTCACCGTGGCGCTACCAGCGTCTGCGTATCCCGCGCCAATCAAGTGGCAGATGTCCTCCCCCTCGGCCGTTCCATCAAGGGGAAAGCTGACGTCGTTGACCTGCAACATCATCTGCCGTCGCGGCGAACCCAGTAGGCGCACCAGCAGATAGATGGCTGCTGCGGCACCGATCAACCATAGGAGCCACAGTGGATTGAAGCCGATCCTGGTTGAGCCAACAGGGAAGACAGGCGTGGGTGGCGTGGGTGGGGGTGCTTGAGGGCGTGGAGAGGCAAGCCGGGCCGCACGGGAACCGCCTCCAACGGGATCGCCTGCAAACGATGGCGAAACCAGCAGCACCGCATCAAGAGCGCGCATTGTCTCTGTGCCGTCCGGGCCACGCACCGTGTACGGAAGCACCACGGAAGCCCCTGACTTGTTCACCTGCGGGACTCGCTTCCATCGCGAGACAATTTCCCGGTAGGCTGGATGGTTGGCACCGATGACGCGGTGACCGGGAGCGCTGATGCTGGCAGCCGTATTGGTGAGCATTACCACGACGGCGGATCGATCTCCGGCCAGTCGTCCTCCAATACTTGCAAGGGCGCGCTCCGTATCGTGGCCTCCAACGCTTCCGGCCTGAGGTGTGAGCGGCCAAAGGCTCCGAAGCCGAGCTTTCTCTGGACCGGAATCCGCAGTCACCCTTTGTGGAATGCCCGCAGCCTCGGAGTGGTTCCAGAGGTCCATCTCCCAGGCGAAGACGGAGAGACGGTCATCTTCAATCAAAAGGGTGTCAACCAGCTCGGACGCGACGAATCGCGCAGCCTCGGCTGCCAATGGGTCCTGTGAGAAGTGCCCGGTGCTGAACGCAACGACAAGGTGATGCTGCTGACGGTCTAGATCACCCTGACTGTCCTTGACAGCCGCATTGATCGCTCTTGCTAGGGTGCTTGCGGCAGCACGCGTGGTCTCGGCATCTACTCGAGCCTTGCGTTCCTCATCTCCGAGTGATGGACTGACGGTGAGGAAGATAGCGAGCACCAGCCAACAAATGAGTGCTCTTGTAGGGAGACGCATCGGGAAACCTAACGAACGTGTAACGGGATGATTCGGCGTCTCCGGCGGCTTGGATGCGCTTGCTAGACTGTTCGCTTTGCTAGTTGGCATCCCCTTCTTGCCTCGGCAGCCTAATGTCCCATATCGGCCTGTGTGCCCGACGCGGCCCGACATCCTACGCCGACATCCACTTGACCCGACGAGGGGCGCAGCCATACGCCCTGGCTGCCGGCGCAGCGCGTGGAGGCTTGACCGGTTCGATTGCGTTACCATGCACTGGGGGCGTGCATGAAGGTAGCGATGTGGACAAGCTGGGAAACGCGGTGCGGCATCGCGGCGTACACGGGCGCGCTGGTGGGCGAGCTGCGGTCGCTCGGGATTGAGGTAGAGATCGTTCCGGTGCCGTACACGGAGCGCGACCCGCAGCGCATGGGCGAGATCCTGGCCCGTCTCAACGCCGCCGACCTCGTCCACCTGCAGCACGAGTACACCTTCTTTGGCGGCATCGTGCCGGGCGCGTCCACGCTGCCGTGGTACCAGCGGCGCTTGCGTGTGCCACGAGTGGTCACGGCGCACACGGTTTTCACCGCAGCGGAACTGCTTCGTCTCCCGCAGGAGGAGCGGCCCCGGCAGCGACTGGCGAAGCGGCTGCTGGCGGCTTCTCCGCAGTTCCGCCGCAGCGTGGAGAGCGGCCCGTTCGAGGGGGCGGAGGCGGTGATCGTCCACACGGAGGCGGCCCGGGAGCGGCTGGCGAAGCGGCGCATCCGTCCGGAGCGCGTGCATGTCCTTCCCGGCGGCATTCCCACGGCCGCCGCTCCGGACCCGGCCGAATTGGCGGCACTCCGCGAACGGCTGGGGCTGGAAGGGAAGCGGGTCGTCACCATCTTTGGCTATGTCACGCCGGACAAGGGTTACGAGACCGCGCTGCTGGCGTTGAAGTCGCTGCCGCCGGCGGTGAAGCTGCTGGTGGCGGGCGGCACGCGGGTGGAGCATGAGCGCGCCTACATGGACCAGCTCCGCGCGGAGATCCGCACGCAGGGGCTGGACGAGCGCGTCGCCATCACCGGCTACCTGGAGGAACCGCAGCTTGCCGCCGCGATGGCGCTAACCGACCTCGTGCTGGTGCCACATCTGACGGCGAACGGCAGCTATTCGGTGATGGTCGCGTTGAGCCACGGAAAGCCGGTGCTGGCCTCCGACCTCCCCTGCTTCAGCGAACTCCGGCAGTCCGCCGAATGCGTGGAACTCTTCCCGGTCGGCGATGAGCGCTCGCTGGCGGAGCGGCTCGGGTTCCTGCTCGCCAGCGGCGGCGCGCGCAAAGCGATGGCTGGAGCCGCGCGGGAGTACGCCGTCAAGCGCTCCTGGGGTTCCGTCGCAGAAAGCACCGTGGCTATCTATCGAAGCGCGGTGACCTCAGCCAGGCGTTGACGGTTGGCCTTTGCCCAATACGGGTTGCCCTCTGTCGCAAGAGGTCAATACCCCGGCGCGGGACGAGCGTGCCTGGATCCCCGCAGGGAACGGGCCGCTTCGCACCCAGGTTGCCGGGCCAGGATGACGAAGGGTGGCGGAACTTTGATCCTTACCGATAAAAGTTAGGCCCTTCCGCCCACGCCCCACCCACGTCATCCTCGACGGGGGTCGCTCGGGGCGTGGTAGCCGTCACCTTCGGGGATCCAGCTGTACTCGGCTGCTGCGTCCGCAAGACCGGACAAGCTTTCGTCCACGATGGGGGACGGCGTGCCAGGATGCTCCGCAGGCTAAGGCGGTGAGAGTTCTCCCAAATCCTCTCCGGGCCTTCTCCGTGCCTCTGTGTCTCCGTGGTGGAGATCCGAG
>JANPLG010000102.1:0-3771 GCA_031426395.1 Actinomycetes bacterium | reverse complement strand
GGTTCCAGACCGACGCTTCGGACCTCCGCTACCTCTGCCGGATCGAGGCCGGTGGGGGTCAGTCGGATGTCTTCGAACCGGCCTGGTATGTAGAGGGTTCGGCCCTCGGCAATCGAGAAGGCGAGGCGCTCGGACTGCGGTGCGGTCTCCGTGGCGCCGCCGACCAATTGCCGCAGCGATGCGGTGACGCGGCTCTGGACCAACGGATCGATGAAAACCGCGCGATGCTCCAGAACGGGGGGGTGGCTCGCTCCGCTTACCACCACGGCCGGCTCGACGCGCCGGCGCCCACGGCGGGTGCGACGCCGGGCTGCCGGCGCGATGGGCTGGCCAATCGTCGGGACGACCGTATGAGCCTCGAAGCGGAGCGCGCCGTCGGTAACCAGGTCATCCAGGGTCGCCTCGGTCACGGCTACACCGTAGATGCCGGCTGCCTTGAACTGTCGGTACGCCTCGCCCAGGGGAACGCCGGTGGCTGCGGCTATCGATCGCACCTGACCCTGGTCCAAGACCAGCGAGACCGCTCGGCTCTTCCGCTCCGCCGCATACCGGAAGCCGAGGGCGATGAAGGCGAAGACCAGTCCAGCGACCACCAGCCAGAGCGGAATGCGGTGAATGCGTGAGAACATAGGGACCTAGCGAGAGGGATCATCGAGGAGGCCGGCACGGCGAACGCGCCATCGCCGTTGGTGGCGGAGGCAGCGTGGGCAGTTTACCTGCCTCCAGAGCAGCTTGCTTCTTTCCGATGGCCCTCGGGGCATTGTCGGCTACCCGGCGCGGTTCACCCTATCATGGGGTTGGGAGATGGGGGTTGGGGGTCGGAAGTTGGGGCCCGGGGGTTGGTGTTCTCCCCGGGGTGGAATGTTCTCATGGTGGAACGCAAGGAGATCACTGATTCTCGGGGCCGAGTGTGGACCGCCACGCGGGTCACCTGGGACGAGGCGGAGGCGGAGGATGACCGCTTCTGGGCCGAGGAACTCACTCCGGCACAGCGCGTCCAAGCGGTCGGCGACGCGCTCCTCAGTTGCTTGAAGACACGGGGAATTGATGCCGTCCCGCGACTACGAAGAGTTCATCGCCGCATTCCATGCCCGTGGCGGCCAAGGGCCACCAAGCACCCTTGAACCGTCCGTTGGATCAGCCCTTCGCAGGGGCTCGACTTGGAGCGTCCTAGTTGTTTCGCATCCTTAACTCACGCCGCCCGCGTTGACGTGCCCTCTCCGGCTGCGATAACACGGAAGCGCGACGGTCGCGCGCGTGGTGCGGGTTACAAGCCCGGTCTCCGCGCCTTCCAGAGGCCCACTGTCCGGTTCTCCATCCGGCTGGCCTCCTTATCCGCCGCCCGCGTCCGCGCGGAGTAAGGTCCTGGCACTGCAGCGTCGCCGTGCCCCGAAGTAGAGCCGAAGCGAGTCAGAGTGGCTCATCCGGCAGGGGACAAGAGAGAGCTACCGCCAGGCCTTCCGGCCCGGGCCTCACCGGCCCAGTTCCCATCGGGGTCTTCCGGCGGCGCGAGAACCAGGGATGCAACCCGAGGATCTGAGCCTCGGTACCGATCCTAGCAACGTCTTTGGAGCCACGTTTTCGCAGCACATCGCTGCACTTGGAGAAACAACCCATGCCAGTACAGGTAGGCATCAACGGCTTCGGCCGCATCGGACGCCTCGCATTGCGCGCCATCCTGGAGCGCTCCGGCAACGACGTCGAAGTGGTGGCCGTCAACGACCTGGTCGACACCCAGACCAACGCTCACCTGCTGAAGTACGACAGCAACTTCGGCCGCTTCAAGGGCACCGTTGAGGTGGGCGAGAACGACTTCACCGTCAACGGCAAGAAGATCCACGTCTTCGCGCAGAAGGACCCGGCGCTGATCCCGTGGGGCGATCATGGCGTGGACGTGGTGATTGAGTCGACCGGCTTCTTCACCGACGGCACCAAGGCCCGCGCGCACTTGCAGGGCGGGGCCAAGAAGGTGGTCATCTCCGCTCCCGCCAAGAACGAGGACATCACCATTGTCCTGGGCGTGAACCAGGACAAGTACGACCCGGCCGCGCACACTATCATCTCCAACGCGAGTTGCACCACCAACGGCCTCGCACCGGTGGCGAAGGTTCTCTTCGACTCCTTCGGGATAGAGAAGGGCCTGTTGACGACGGTCCACGCCTACACCAACAGCCAGCGCCTGCTGGACCTGGCGACCAAGGACGTGCGTGATGCCCGCGCCGCCGCGCTGAACATCGTTCCCAGCTCCACCGGTGCTGCTCGTGCGGTCGGCCTGGTGATCCCGGAGCTGAAGGGCAAGTTCGACGGCATGGCGTTCCGCGTGCCCACCAGCACCGTCTCCGTGGTCGACTTCACCGCCCTCCTGGGTCGTGAGACCACCAAGGAAGAGCTGAACGCCGCGGTCAAGGCCGCTGCGGACGGCCCAATGAAGGGCATTCTGGAGTACACGGACGAGGCGCTGGTCTCCATCGACATGAAGGGCAACCCGCACAGCTCCATCTACAGCGCCATCGACACGGTGGTCCTGGGCGGCAACTTCGTCAAGGTGGTGGCTTGGTACGACAACGAGTGGGGCTACTCCTGCCGCGTGGCGGACCTCTGCAAGTTCATCGCCGACAAGGGCCTCTAGTCCATTTCTTCACCACGGAGACACGGAGACACGGAGAAAACACGGAGAATTGGAGAGGAGGAGATGGGTTGCCGGCTGATTCGGCTGTTACACCCTCTCCTCGCTTCCCGAAAGCTTCGCGTCCCGGTGTCTCCGCAGAGACACGGTGCCGGTGAGGGGCGAAGTCCAAAGACAGGCAAGAAGAGCTTGGTGCATGCGGCCGATCCGCAGGTCCGCCCCGGAACTTGAGGCCAACCCCTCTCCAATTCCTCTCCGTGCATTCTCCGTGTCTCTGTGTCTCCGTGGTGAATCTGCCAGGAGTAAAGCGATGAACAAGAAAACTCTTGACGATGTGGACGTGAAGGATAAGCGGGTCCTGGTGCGCGTCGATTTCAACGTGCCGCAGGACGATACCGGCGCTATCACGGACGACACGCGCATCCGCGCCGCCCTGCCGACGATCAAGCACCTGATCGACAACGGCGCGAAGGTGATCCTGACCAGCCACCTGGGCCGGCCGAAGGGCGTGGACGAGAAGTGGCGGCTCACTCCGGTCGCCGCCCGCCTCTCCGAACTGCTGGGGCAGCCGGTCAACAAGATCAACGAGACCATTGGCCCCGCCGCGCAGGCCGCCGTCTCCGAACTCCAGCCCGGCCAGGTGCTGCTGCTGGAGAACGTCCGCTTCCACCCGGAAGAGGAGAAGAACGACCCCGCCTTTGCGGCGGAGCTGGCTAAGCTGGGCGATCTCTACGTGCTTGATGCCTTCGGGACCGCCCATCGGGCGCACGCCAGCACTGAGGGGGTGGCGCACATCCTTCCGGGCGTGGCGGGTTTTCTCCTCGGCAAGGAGTTGGAGAAGCTGGGCGGCGCGCTCACCAATCCCCGGCGGCCGTTCGTCGCCATCCTGGGGGGCGCTAAGGTCAAGGATAAGCTCGGCGTCATCAAGAACCTTTTGCCCCGCGTCGACGCGCTGATTGTCGGCGGCGGCATGGCCTACACCTTCCTGAAGGCCCAGGGGTTCGAGATCGGCAACAGCCTGCTTGACGCGGCTTACCTGGATGCCGCCAAGGAGCTTCTCGCCTCCAGCGGCGACAAGATCAAGCTGCCGGTCGATGTGGTGGTGACGGACAGCTTCAAGGAGCCGACCGTCATCCATACCGTGG
>JANPLG010000101.1:0-5151 GCA_031426395.1 Actinomycetes bacterium | reverse complement strand
CGTAGAACGGCTTCATGCTCTCCACCGCAAGGACATTGCGGCTCGCCTCGCCCCAGTTCAGGAAGTCGGTGGGCGGGAAGAAGCAGGCGACGGCCTGAATTCGGCTGCTGACCCGGTCCACGGGGTCCTTGGCGTTAGGATCGCCTTCCTTGCCGCGCGCACCCTGCATCAAGGAGAGGTGTCCGCCAGCGCTCGCGCCGGAGATGCCAATGCGGTCAGGGTCAACCCCATACTCTCTTGCGTGGAAGCGGACAAAGCGCGTGGCGCGGTCGATGTCCGGCAAGATGTCGGGGATCCCGAAGCGCGGCTGGCTGCCGTGAACCACGCAGAACACCGTCTGTCCGCGGTCCAGGAAACCCTTCATCATCTGCGGATTGATCCCATCGTGATTGGAGACCCATCCGCCGCTCACCATCCAGAGCACGCCCACGCCGGTCGGTTTCGCCGGCTTGAGGACGTCCATGGTGAGCGCGACACCCTCCTTCTTCCGGTAGATCACGTCACGGATGCGCTGCGGCGACTCCTGCGCCGGAGTGCCTGTGGCAAGTAGCGCAGCGGCCAGCATGGCAGCGAAGGCCAGCGGAATGAGACGGGGAAGAGTGCGCATGAAAAGTTCCTTTCGGCGGCATTGCCGGCGGGTGCGGTGAAACGGCGAGGGAGGCTCGTGCCGCCCCTCACCAGGTGATCTTTAGCTACGGACCGTCATTAGTGGCCCGATCTAGTGGTCAGACAAGTTAACGGTGCTTCAAAGAAAAGGCGGCATAGCGGTATCGAGGTGCGACGGGGTTGCAAGCGGCATCGCCCGGCATCGGCTGAACCCGACGCCTATTCGCACGAACCCCGCTCTGCGGGCTGAGGGGTAGGAGCCGGGGGAAGCCATTGCCAAGCGGTGCCGGATATGCCGAAGGACCGTCGCCCCCACGTCCCCTACCCCCCTTCGGCGGGCAGGGCGGCAGGGGTGGCGGAGGGTCGTGGCGGCGACCCGAAGATCGCGGTGATGTCACGGGTGCCACGCTCCGTGTACGGGACGCCCTTCTGCATCCATTCCGGTTGCGGCGTCCCCTTCAGGTGATGGTCCAGGAACTCGTCCAGGTGCACCGTCCAGTGCCGGGTGGCCGCCTGATCGGTCAAGCCGTGGCCCTGGTCGTTGTAGTTGAACAGGTAGGCCTCGCGCTCCAGGCGCCGCAGGGCGCTGAAGAACTCGATGCCCTGGTACCACGGCACCGCGCCGTCGCCATCGTTGTGGAGGATCAAGACGGGAGTGCACACCTTGTGAATGTTGAACAGCGGCGAGTTCTTGATGAACTTGTCCCTCGCTTCCCACGGCGTCGCGCCGATCCGGCTCTGCGTCCGCTCATACTGGAACGCGCGCGACATGCCTGTCTGCCACCGCACGCCTCCATAGGCGCTGGTCATGTTCACCACGGGCGCTCCGGCCACGGCCGCCCGGAAGCGGTCGGTCCGTGCCACCAGGTAGGAGACCTCATAGCCGCCCCAACTGTGGCCGGTGATGCCGACCCTCGCCCCATCAATCCCGCCAAGCGCAATCGCCTTGTCGACGGCCGGGATGACACAGTCGTAAGCGCTCTCGCCGGGGTCGCCGATGCGGTAGGCGATGT
Organism: Actinomycetes bacterium; assembly: GCA_031426395.1. GTDB lineage: Bacteria > Armatimonadota > SYMT01 > SYMT01 > SYMT01 > JANPLG01. Next base: position 3,532 of record JANPLG010000101.1, on the reverse strand, counting down.
CGGGCAGCAGGACCGCGTAGCCGTGGCTGACATACCGGGTGAGGTTGGGGCTGGTCCCGGCGTTGGGCGTCACGTAACCGTGGAGATTCTGGGACATGCGCTCATACATGTTCACCAAGAGGGGCACCTTTCGGTCCTTGGCCACGCCTTCAGGCCGGATCAGGACGCCCCGCAGATCCTTGCCGTCCCGACTGCGGTAGCGGATCATCTCCGACTTACCCCAGCGGTACTTCGCTTGCTGGGGGTTGGCCTCGGAGATGCGGCGTGGGTTCTTAAGGTCCGCGCCGGCCACCCAAACGTCGGGATACGTATCGAAGCGCGACAGGGTGAAGAGGAACCGGTCGGCATCCCTCGCCTTGGTCAGGGGGCCGAACCGCTTTGCTTCCATCGTGATCATCTGCGGGGCAGAGACCTTGGAGCCGCTCGCTGGCGGTGTTGAGCGGTAGAACCCGGTGTCGCCCGTGTCCTCGCTTACGGCGGAGAGCAGGAGCGATCGGTCCGTGCTGATCGTCACCTCTTCCGTGTCCGTTCGGACCAGGCGGAAGGTGATCCGCTTGCGGCGGCCTTCACCCGCTGTCAGCGACCGGGGCGAGCCACCCGTCAACGGCACCTCCCATAGGTCGTAGCGATCATAGACGACCACTGAGCGGTCGTCGGCAGTCCACCCGGCAATGCCGTGCGGCGGAGCAGGCGCTGGTTGGTCCCACAGCTCATTCAGGAACCGGGAGCGCATTCCGGAGGCGAGCTCCCGATCCTGCTGGTCCTCCACCCCAATGACGCGCCAGGTCCCGTTTGCCCTGTCGAAGTAGTATGCGTACTTACCAGCGGGTGAGATGCTGGCCCCGCCTGCGTGCTTCTTCAGCAGCGGCGTGCGACGGCCATCCTTCAGCCGGATAAGGGCCAGGTCGCTGTAGCCGGTGTCCCAGGAGGTGAGCATCCGGTACGGCTCGTCGTTGGAGCCGACCGTGTACTCCCCGCGCTCGGGGCTATCGACGGAGGGGAAGTCAGCTCCGCCCAGCGGCACTAGGCGGTCGCTGCCGGGATGGATCACCGCCAGGTAGCTTCGTCGGCCATCCAGCGGCGCGCGGACCTTCTGCATCGGCTGGATCTGACCGTCCCTGTAGTGCCAGAGGTCGACTTTCAACGGCTCCACTGGAGGCGTAGCCGCCGCCGCTCCTGTGCCTGGGCTCCCGGTAGCAGGCGTAGGCCGAGCGGCTCGAGCAGTGCCTGTGAGGTTGAGGTAGATCCGTTCGCCGTCACGTGAGAAGCGGGGGAAGCTGGCCTCGGTGAGTGCGGTTCCTGCCGGAATGCCGGCTTGATCGCCGCTAGCCACACGCCGCGCTTTCTCCTGGCCCACGTCCCAGCGATAGATGGAGAAGACCCTCTCGGGGGCGGATTCACCCGCGTTTGAGAGGAAAGCCAAGCGCTTGCCATCCCGGCTCCAGGTGAGGCCCTGGAATCGGCCGTTGCCTTCTAGGATCGGCATTACTTTGCCGTCCGTAGAGCGGCGCAGCCGGACACCCGCCGCCGAACCGCCCGCGCTGCTGGCCGTCGTGTAGGCCAGCCAGGAGCCGTCGCGCGTCCAGGCATAGTCCGCCACGTTCCCTAGGGAGGTAGAGCTTCCGTTCGCCAGGTCACGCACCACCAGCTCTGCAGGCGTGGCGCGGACCACGGTCGCTCCGCCGGGCGCTCCAACTCCCCCAGGTGCGCCGGTGCCGCCGGGCCGGCCGCCACCACGGGTACCTCGGGGTGAGCCACCGCCGGGCAGTGGGGTGCCCGGCTGCGCGCCCGCAGCTGCTCCGGTTCCGGGCGCGGGGGGCTGAGTGCCCGGTGCGAGCGGGGGCGCGGGGACGGGTGGCGCCGTGGGGGAAGGGGCATTCACCGCCTCGACCTGGTAGGCAATCGCTGATCCGCCGCGCTCTGGCAACCGGAAGCCCCGCACCCGGGGAATGCTCTCCGTCTTGCCGGTCGCCAGTTCCAGGATCTGCATCGCGGTGCGCGGCATCTCCTCCAGCCGCCGGTTCTCCTGGCGCGCCTTATCCAGCTCCGCCTGCGTGGGCGGTAGAAGGAAGACGGCATAACGACCGTCCGGCGTCAGATCCGGCGTCCGCGCCTTCGGCACCCGGATCTCGCGGGCGGTATCGACTTCCCGCGCTACCAGCTCCGTGTCACCGGAGCGGGACGTGATGACATAGACCACCCATTTGCCGTCGGGCGAGATCTGTGACGACTGGATGGAGCGCCACTCCGCGTGCGACTTGTAGTCGAGCGGGGCTTTCCCTTGGGCGGTCACCAGGGAAGCCGGCAAGGCGGCGCCCGTGAGAAGGATGGCGACCAGCGGCAAGCTCCGCTGGCGGCTCTGCGGCGTTGGATGCATGGATGATGGCTCCGAAGTACTTGTTTGCGCACCAGCACGCGGGCCAGCGCGATGTCAGTGTTCTCTTCGGGATATAGCGCCCCAGGTCCTACGCAGCGAAGTTTGCAGATCACAATCGATGCTCCCCGCGTGGACGGGGCGCGGAACCGGCGGCCGCAGTGCTGGGTCCTTTCCACATCGAAGCCAACGACACACCGAAACGGGGAAACGGCAGCTTCCGCGCCGGACAAGCAGCAAAGGGTTTGGACAGATTGGTATTTAGGAAATACGCGTTGGTGGCCGATAGTGAGAGTAACTGGAAGCAGGTCCACCCGGGTGGCCGGTTTCCTTGAGTAGAGCCCCAGGAACAGCAGCCCGCCGAGCGCTTGGCCGGTGGGATGACTGGAGCTCGGTCCGTTGGAGAACAGGTGTGACGCCGGTGGCGGAGTTTCCCCGCCGGTGATCTCACATCCAAAGACGCGGGTTCCATTGTCGCTTCACAGCGCTGCTCCCCATTGACGCTCCCTGGGGGAGTCAAACTCCGTGCGCAAGCCGGGGTCAGGTAGGCCGGATCCGGCCGGCCGGGAGGATTTGAACCATGTCTGCTCACGTCTCCCCTGGGCACCCCCTGCGCGAGGTCTTCTCTTGCGTGGTGGCCCGCTCCTTCGAGCGCGATCTTGGCTGGACCGAGCCGGAGATCACCGGCTACGTCTCCGATCTGTTGGTCAACTTCGTTCACCGGGATCAGATCTTCCATCTGCGGGATGCGCAAGGCAAGCGGCTGGAAGAGGTGGGCGAGATGCTCATGGAAGGGGATATCTCCCTGAACGCCACCTCCTTTGAACGGGAGCGCCAGGTCCACAAGCATATCGGCGATTTCACCCTCTTCTGGTCGGGTGTCTATCCGGAGATGCTCTGCTCCTTCCGCGCCAGCACCCGCCGCGACCATCTGGTCGACTACGTGGAGCAGGGGCGCAAGAGCTACGAGATCGCGGCCACCTTTGACTACGGTGACTACAGTCACGAAGCGCCCATCCTCCGTTGCCAGGCGACGGAGGATGGGCGCTTCGTGACTGTAGTCACCGTAGTCAAAGGTGGCCGCGATCTCGTAGCTCTTGCGCCCCTGCTCCACGTAGTCGACCAGATGGTCGCGGCGGGTGCTGGCGCGGAAGGAGC
>JANPLG010000100.1:0-4009 GCA_031426395.1 Actinomycetes bacterium | reverse complement strand
CACCGCATCGGCCGTACCGGACGCGCCGGGCGGGAGGGAGACGCCATCACCCTGGTGGCCCCCCGGGAACGGCGGCTCATCAAGCAGATCGAGCGCTCCATCGGTCAGCCGATCCAGCCGGTGCGCCTTCCTAGCCTGGCGGACATCGCCTCCCGGCGCCGGGAGAACTTCCAGCAGTCCGTGCGGGATGCCCTGGCGGTGGGGGAACTGGACGATTTCCTCGTGACCGTTGAGGAGATCTCGGAGGAGTTCGAGCCGGCGCAGATCGCCGCGGCGGCGCTCAAGCTGCTCTGGCAGGCCCAGGGGAACCAGGTTTCCGCGCATGAGCTCCGCCCCACGGACGGCGTCCGCGCCGAAGACGGCATGGTCCGCCTCTTCGTGCCGGTGGGCCGGGAGCACGGCCTGCGCCCCACGGACTTGGTCGGCGCCATCGCCAACGAGGCGGGCGTGCCGGGCAACGCTATCGGCGCTATCGACATCATGGAGCGGTGCGCCTTCGTGGAAGTGCCGCAGGAAGCGGCGGACCGCGTGGTCAAGGCGCTGAGCCGCACCACGTTGCGCGGCCACAAGGTGCGCGTGGAGAAAGCGCCCGCAGGCTTCGAGGATGTCCCGCCTCGTCCGGGAGAGGACGGCCCCCGCCCGATGCGCCCGGACAACCGGCAGGACAACCGGCAGGACAACCGGCCCGACGATCGGCAGAATGACTTCGCGCGGCGGGACGAGCCGGAAGTCTTCCAGGGCGCCTACCGGCCCTCCGGTCCTCCCCGTGGCCCGCGTCGTGACGGCCCCGGCGGCCAGCGACCCCAAGGTGCGCGCCCCGGCGGTGATCGTCCCGGCGGCGAGCGCTCCTTCGGCCCGCGCGGCGACCGGCCCTCCGGCGGAGAGCGGAGCTACGGCCCCCCTCGGCCCGGTCCCAAGCGCCCCGGCTTTGGCCCCAAGAAGAAGCCGTAGTTGTCGGAGTGAGTGGGTGAGTGGGTGAGTGGGTGAGTGGGTGAGTGGGTGAGTGGGTGAGTGGGTGAGTGGGTGAGTGGGTGAGTGACGGTCGCTTCGCTCCATCCCTCAATCTCCCCATCCCTCAATCTCCCTCGCTCTCTCTCCCCCTACCGCGCCTCAACTAGCGCCAGTGCGATCGTGTCTTCGACGCGCTTGGCGCTCAGGGCGCCCCGGTAGTTGTTGATCAGCACGCTGAACGCTACCCGCCGACCTCCCGCCGTTGTGGTGTAGCCTCCCAGTGCGCTCACGTAGGCCAGGCTCCCGGTCTTCGCCACGATTGCGCCCTCCGCTCGGGTCGCTTTCATCCGGTTGCGGAGGGTGCCGTCCACGCCCATCACCGGCAGGGACGCCACGAAGGCAGGCTTCCACGGGGCGCGGTCGGCCCGCGCCAGCAGCTCGGTTACCACGCGGGCGGTCAGCAGGTCCTGGCGGCTGAGGCCGCTGCCGTCGTTGATCGCCACGCCGCCCGTCTCGATCCCTTCCGACTTCAGCCATGCCTCCGCCACGTCGCCGCCGTTACTGGCGGTGCCCGGCAGGCGCACCGTGGTCCCCAGCTCCTTCAGGAGCATCTCGGCCATCAGATTGTCGCTCGGCTTGTTCAGCAGCGCCGCCATCTCCGAGAGTTGCGGCGACTTCCTGCTGGCAAGCACTTCCGCGCCTTCCGGAGTTCGCGCGCGGCGAATCTTCCCCTTCACCTGAACGCCTCGCTCCTCAAGCAGCTTCCGGAAGAGGGCTGCTGTGAATAGCTCCGGCTCCTCCACACTCACATCCCGGTTGCGGATCAGCTCGCCGCCAACTGCTATCCGGCCGCGAACGCGGATCTCGTTGCGGGCCCGTTCCCGCGTGACCGAGACGCGGGTGGTCTCAGTGGCGGCAACGCTAGTCGGGCGTTCCAGGATCTGAAGGTAGTCGGAGAGGGGCTTGAGCGTGACCCGCGCTGGTTGACCCACCTCCATTGCGGGAGCCACATCGAACTGCAGCACGTTGCGGTTCACAGAAAGGGCGCTGATCTGGGCGCTGTAATAGAACGGCTCATCATCGCTGTTCCAGCCGTTGCCCAGCCGCTCCGCATCGTAGCGGTAGTCATCCGCCAGCAGGTCGCCACGGATCGTGCGAATCCCGGCCTTGCGTACCTGGTCGGCCAGATCCGCAAGGCCCGGAGTCTCCAGCGAGGAGTCCCCTCCGCCGCGCAGCACCAGGTCGCCATTGAGGCTGCTTTCGTCCCGTTTCCCGGCGGAGAGCACTTCCGTGGTGAAGCGGTAGTCGGGTCCCAGCTTCGCCAGGGCGGCGGCGGTGGTGACCAGCTTCATATTGGAAGCCGGGCTGAGCGACAGGTCCGGGTTCCGCTCATAGAGAACCTCTCCGGGGCGCCCGCCCTCTCCCGGTCCTCCGTCCAGAGCAACCACCCTCACCGCGCATGTGGCGTAGGGACCTAGTCGGAGCAGTGCCGCGTTGATACGGTCGGAGAGGGTGAACTCCTGCGCCTGCGCCGGGCCGAGAAGCAAGGGTCCGCCAAGCTCGCACCACGCGAGAGCGGCCGGGACCACGAGCAGCGGTAGAAATCGGCGAGACAGCTTCATGGCGATGGACGAGATGGGGAGCGAGCAATGAGAATCGTAGAGCTGACCTTTGAGCCGATCCTGATCCCGCTGAAGAGTCCCTTCGAGACGGCGAAGCGGCGGCAGACGGTGGCCGAGAACGCGCGGGTCACCGTGGTGCTGGAGTCCGGCATCAGGGGCTACGGCGAGGCTTCTCCCGCCCATTATGTCACGGGCGAAACCCCGGAATCGGTGCTCGCCACAGGACCCACCGCCGCTGCCGCGCTCCGGGGACTCCGCGCCGACCGCGTGGAGCACTGGGCGTCCGCCCTCCACGAAGCGCTGCCCGGCGCCTACACCGCCCGCAGCGCCGTGGAGATGGCGGTTCTGGATGCCCTCACCCGTGCGTGGGGCGTTCCGCTCTGGGTCTACTTTGGCGGTGCCACGGACGAGGTCAGGACCGACCTGACCGTGCCAATCTCCTCGCCGGAAGTCGCAGGCCAGACCGCCGCCGACGCAGCGCGCGCGGGGTTTCGGTCGCTGAAGATCAAGGTCGGCGGCCCTGACCGGGAGGACGACTTCGCCCGGACGCTGGCCGTCTCCCGCGCGGCGCCGGGAGCCGGGATCCGCCTTGACGCGAACCAGGCCTACGCGCCGGATGAGGCGGTCGCCTTCGTCCGGCGCTGCCTGGACGCGGGCGTTCCCGTGGAGATGATGGAGCAGCCCGTCCCCGCCACGGATCTAGAAGCCCTCGCCGCCTGCACGCGGAGCTGCCCCGTCCCCGTCATCGCAGACGAGGCGGTGGTCGACGCCGCCGCCGCACTGCGGGTCGCCTCTGCGGGTGCCGCCCACGGTATCAACATCAAGGTGGCCAAGGCGGGGCTGATCGGTGCGCGCCAGATCATCGCCATCGCTCAGGCTGCGGGGCTGAAGCTGATGCTCGGCTGCATGATGGAGAGCCTCCCGGGGATCGGTGCCAGCATCCACCTGGCCTGCGGCACCGGCGCCTTCCAGTTCCTCGACCTCGACTCTCACATGCTCATCGGCCTGGAAGCGACCGGCAGGCCCTTCTCCCAGGAGCGCGATCTACTCCGCGTCGACCACCAACTACCAGGCCTCGGCTGGGAGCCAGGCGAGGAAGCATAGCGATGCACAGCCAGCCCCAGGCGCAGCATTCAAGCTAGAGACCCTTGTAGGGCTGTAGGGCACAATGGCTGCAGCGTTCCATCGTTCACGCCAACCGTTGTGGTCTTTGCAGAGCGGACGCCGCCTTCGTGGCCGACGGGCCGGAGCGGCGTCCGGCCCCTACCCAGGCCCATCGGCTGCCCGCCACCTGACGGGCCTCCCCAACCCCCAACCCCTAGGAGCCTGTCCTCAAATAGATCGGTGTGCGGTCCGATGGAGCAGTTCCCGGCTCTGTTTGCGCACTGCGCCGGGGTCGAACAGGCGGCGGGAGCCGCTGCCGCCGGGGCGCGCAT
>JANPLG010000099.1:0-5034 GCA_031426395.1 Actinomycetes bacterium | reverse complement strand
CTCACGCTCAGCGGCGTGATCGGTCAGGACTTGGGCTTCACCGGCACCGAAGTCAGACGTGGTCCGGGTGGGGGTGTACGTTCTCGATGTCTCCGGCGTGAACTTTGGGGAGCACCAGGTCAGGGTCGACTTTTACGCCTGGTTCGTCTTCTCCGAGGCGCCGGGCAGCAAGTGCGACCCTGCTGCCACCTTTCGTTTGGTTAACGCGACCGAATTCGCGATGGAACGGCGGGAGACCGAGGCGAGGGGTTCCCTTCGGCGGCAGTTGATCCGGTGCACCGCCACCGTGAAGAAGAACTGGACCGTCGCTGACTACCCCTTCGACGATCACACGGTTCGCCTCTATCTAGAGGACACCGGTGGCCTCGAGTACGTGCCGGACACCGCTCCCAGCGGGATGACGCCTGGGCTGAACATACCCGGATGGGACGTATCGCCCCTGACCCTCACTGCTGAGCGTAAGATCTGGCCTACCAGCCTCGGTGCACTCTCAGGCGCCACTCAAACGGAGCGCTCCCGGCTGCAGGTGGCCTTCAAGATCAACCGCCGTGACCGACTCTTTGCCGGCCTGGGCCTTTTCATCGAAGTCTTCACCGGGGTGATGGTCTCGCTGTTCATTGCGTGGCTGGCGCTCTGGGTGCCGGCGCGTGAGCTGGAAGTCCGGGCCGGCCTGACCGTGGGTGCCCTCTTCGCGGTGGTGGGGAGTCAGATCTCACTGGCCAGCTCGCTGCCTCCCAGCTCGTCCATGACGCTGGTGGACGCATGGCACCTCGGCTCGTACGCCTTTGTCGCGGTGATGGTCTGCCTCTCCGTCTGGGCCTTCGGCCAAGCGCACGCCGCAGATCATGCCCGCGCAGACGAGGATGAGGCCCTGGCCGAGAAGATTGATGCGCGCGCGGAGCGACTGCACCGGATGGCGCGCGTGATTCTCTCCTTCTCGTGGCTACTGATTATGGTTGTGGTCACACTCTCCTTCATGCTGGCTAATCCAGGCACCAATCCGCACTACTGAGGGTGCGGATTGGGGCGCTCGGGTCGGATTGTTGTCGCCCGCGTGGAGTCAGGGGTATCACGGGGTATGGATCACGAAGAGTTGGACTGGCGGTTCGAGGACTGGGTGCGGGAAGCGCTCGATACGATGCCGAGGGATTTCCGGGACCGGCTGCGGAACGTGCAGGTGGTGGTGGAGCAGGAGCCAAGCCGTGAGCAGCTCGTCAGCGCGAGGGTTCCGGCCGGGCACACGCTCTTCGGCCTCTACCACGGGGTGCCGCTGACGCGCCGGGGCGGGGCACCGCCGCTCTTCCCGGACACGGTGACGCTCTTCCGAGGACCCTTGACGCGCTACTTCCCGGACGAGGTCTCCATGAAGCAGCAGGTACAGCACACGGTCCGCCACGAGATTGCCCACTTCTTCGGCATCAGCGACGCCCGCCTCCACGAACTAGGTGCCTACTGAGGCTCGAATCCATCGTCTCCCCGTTGCGCAGGTACCGCCTTGAACGCGAGCACGATCCCGCGGCCCCTGGGATTTGAAGAACAGGGCCTGGCCATCAAGCCGGTGCCGCAGACCCTGTCGCCGCTTCTGCTGCTCGTGCCGCTGCTGCTCGCCGCCTGGGTGCCCGGCGACCTGGAAGCCGAGAGCCGCTCCGCCCTCCCGCCCGATGGCCGCATGCATGCCTTCCTGGGTGAATGGAAAGTGACGGCGGTGGGCATGCAATCGCCACCGTCGGTCCATCAGATGACGGCGCGAGGGGAGTGGCTGGTGCCCGACCGCGTGATGCGGATCACTTACACGGAACCGAGCGGGCGCGTGGCGCTGCAGCAGGTCTGGAGCTACGATAGCTACCGGAAGCAGTTCACGTTCCATCTCGCAACCTCCGGCAGGCGGGCGATGCTCACGGGCCGCTCAACCTCGCACAACGGCGGCATGGGTGAGCTTGAGCTGATCGGGAACCTGCCTCATCCCGTCAGCGGGGAGCCGCGGACCTGCCGGTACTTCTACCGCTACCTCTCCCCGAACCGGATCGCCCTGAGCTGGTGGCGCGTCGGCCGGGACGGAATGTTCCGTTCCGTCCTGGATCTCGATCACCAGCGCATGGACCCTCCCCGCTAGCGCGAGTAGAGAACCGGAGTCCGTCCCTTGCCGCCGTTTCGAGACATGGCCCTGGTCGCTCTCATGCTGGGAGCGGCGTTGAACATGGCGTCTGGAGTGCGCCGTCCGCTGGTGGAGCGGGCGGAGCTGGCCCGCAACCACTACCGGGAAGCGGATGCAGCCGCTGCCGCCGTCCGCCGGCACGTTTCAGCCGGAGAGCCGCTGGAGTTGGTGGTCTTCGACGGCGACAAGCTGGAGCCAGGCACGCTTCGGGAACTGGACGGGGATATCTGGGCCGACTACCGCTTCAAGTGGCTCCTCCACCCACGCCGCATCCAGGTGACGCGCATCACCCGGGAAGGACGACGAGTCCCCGATCCTCGCTACCCCGGATCGCCGACCGCGCCGCGCTACCAGCTCCTCTTTCGGGTCACGCCCCCCACTATCGCGCTCTCCTCGGTACTTGCCGGGTCCCCGCAAAGGCTGGCCGCGGGCAACGGGTGGCTTCTGGCCCGCGAGGCCGGCTTGCCTTGAATGCTCTTCTCGGATTGGTTGCACTGGCGCTACTGACGTGGGCCGGATGGATGCTCGTGGGCGAGGGCCGGCCCTTCTGGGTTCGGCTCGCGCTCGCCCACCTTGCCGGGACTGCCATCGCGGCGCTCCTCGCCACCCTTCTCCTGCCCATCTCCCCCCGTGCCCCTCAACTAGCGCTCATGCTCCTGGCGGTAGTGATGACGGCTTGGACCTTTGGGTCACGGCGGCAATCCGTTGAATGGGCAGCCGCTAGTTCTGTCCTCACTTCGCAATCGCCCAGAGGGCACTTGATCCGTGATCCGAAACTAGATCGCCTGCTGCTGGGGATGGTGACGGTCGGCATCGTCACCGTGCTCGCAAGGGCGCTCTTGCTCCCCCTGGATTGGGACGGCTGGGCCATCTGGCAGCTCAAGGCGAAGGCGCTGGTGGATGGGTCGCTTCAGCATTTGCTGACGGACCCCGCCTATGTCTGGAGCCACCAGGACTACCCGCTGCTGACCCCGCTCCACTCCGTCTGGCTCTCCGGTGCCTGGGTCACGGGCGTATTCCGGGAGAAGGCAACGCAAACGGGAGGGCTGCTCTTCCTGCTCGACCTCCTGGTGCTGTTCCGCTACGCCGCGTCAGAGCGGCTGCCACGGACGTGGGTCTGGGCCGGGCTGGCGGTGATCCTTTCGTGGCCGCTGGTGATGAAGCACGCCGTGTCTGGTTTCGCGGATCTGCCGCTGGCGGCCTACGCGCTGGGAACGGTGATCTTCCTCCCGCGCGGCGACCTCCGGGCCAGCCTGCCGCTCCTGGCCGGAGCGGTGCTTACCAAGAACGAGGGGGTTTTCACGCTGGCGGCTGCTGTTCTCATCACGCTGCTCTGTCGCGGGACAGCCCCTATCACGCACGGCAGGAGTGCGCTGGTGGTGGGGGCCATCGGTCTGCTCCCGTTCGCTGCGTGGTCGGCCATCAAACGGTCCTGGGGAGTGCCAAGCGACCTGCTCGATCCAGGCTACTGGCACGGCAATCTGGCGGCGGAGCTGCCTGGCCGCATCCAGGTCGTCCTCTCCGGCTTCGTGGCGCAGGCGTTCAAGGTGGGGCCGTGGTATCCCGGATGGGGCCTCCTCTGGCCCATCGCTGCGGGGGCGCTTGTGCTGTCGCTGATCCGCCGCGCGCGGGAGACGTTCCCCTGCTGGCTGCTGGCGGCGACCCACTTCGCGGGGGCGGCAGCCGCCTACCTGGTGACCCCCGCCAATCCCGCGCTGCACCTCGACCGCTCCCTCGACCGCCTCTGGCTTCACGTGGCACCGGCGGTGCTTCTCGCCACGCTCTTCGCGCTGCACGGCCAAGATCGCTCAGAACGCTCAAGTCGCAATGAAGAACGAGGTCCCGATCAGCAGGGCGAGGATGACCCAGATGGCGGGGCCGATCCGCTCCGCCCGCCGCATACCGATCTCCACCTGTGCCCAGAGGATGTACAGGAAGAGCGCCTGCTGCTCCAGCTCCAGCAACGAAAGGGCCGCTGAGTGGCTGAGAACCGGAGCCAGCGACTGAGCAACGCCCAGGCCCATCAGCCCCACCACGCCCAGGACGGGGAGCAGCCACAGCATCGCGCGCGGCCCCCAGCCGTCCGGATGGCCGGAGAAGCCGAAGTGGACGGGGATCCGCTCCGGCAGCCGGCGGTAGGCGCGGAACGCGAAGGCGATGCTGATGACCGCCAAGCTCATCGCCAGAAGATCGAATAGGACGCGCATGGAGTACCTACGTGTGGCCTCGGCGCGCTCGACGAGGGACAGGCGGCCCCCGTCGAGCGTGCACTACGGCTCCCACTCAGAACGCAAGCTCGAGGGCGGCAGTTGCGGTCTTCTCCAGTACTACGCGCACGGGCGTCTCCGGCGTCAACTGCGGAAGCACCGTCGCGAGGATGGCGTCGTCCTGGGCGTCACGCACGAAGTCGGCGACATCACCGCTGGGGATGACGGAGCGCCAGAGCCGGAAGAGGGCGTCGCGCACCACCACCGGCGGGGCGGAAGCGTCCAGCGTGACGTGCCTCCGGCGCATCTCCCGCGCGATGCGGGGAATCTCGCGCTCCCAGCGGCGGCGGATGCCTTCGCGCACCGCGGCGGTGGCAAGGTCGCCTTCTCCCAGGTGACGGCGCAGCAGGGCGATGAAGGTTCGGGTCAGGTCCATGACGTGGCTCCCCATTGAGAGCGCCGCCCTGGCTGATTCCACGGCGGCGAACTCCCTCATGGAGCCGTGCGTCTCAGCCGTCCTCTCTGTCCCGCTTCCTCGTCCTAATCCTAATCTTACTCCTACTCCTAACCTGGCGGAGCCAGAACCATAAGGGGTTCGGCTGCGCCGAGGAGAAGGTTACCCGCGAGCCTCTCCTCTTGGCTTCGTGGTTGGTGGCCCCGATGCAACTGCTT
>JANPLG010000098.1:0-11266 GCA_031426395.1 Actinomycetes bacterium | reverse complement strand
AGATGGGCATCTCCACCGTCCAGAGCTACCGCGGTGCCCAGATCTTCGAGGCGATTGGGTTGAACTCCGAGTTCATCAACCGCTACTTCCCCAAGACTCCCTCTCGCGTCGGCGGCATCGGGGTCAAGGAAGTAACTCGGGAACTGCTCTCCCATCACCGCTGCGCCTTCCCGGAGCGACCGGTCGGCCCTGTCCACCTGCAGTGGGGCGGACAGTACCAATGGCGGCGGGACGGCGAGTACCACCTCTTCAATCCGGAAACCGTCTTCCGCCTCCAGCACGCCACCCGCAGCGGCAAGTTCGAGATCTTCAAGAGCTACACTGAGCGCGTCGATGATCAGAGCAAGCGGCTCTGCACGCTTCGCGGGCTGATGGACTTCAAGTGGGATCAGGCCATGCCGGTGCCGCTGGATGAGGTCGAGTCTGCGGAGAGCATCGCCCGCCGCTTCTGCACCGGCGCGATGAGCTATGGCTCCATCAGCGCCGAGGCCCATGAGACGCTCGCCATCGCCATGAACCGGCTGGGCGGGTGGAGCAACACGGGTGAAGGCGGCGAGGACTCCTCCCGGTGGCTTCCCCAGGTGGGCGAGGACGGCAGGGTCATCGATCGCCGCAGCCGCATCAAGCAGGTGGCGAGCGGCCGCTTCGGCGTGACCAGCAGCTACCTGGTGAGTGCGGACGAGCTTCAGATCAAGATGGCGCAAGGCGCCAAGCCGGGCGAGGGAGGGGAGCTTCCCGGTCACAAGGTCTACCCGTGGGTGGCGAAGGTGCGCGGCACCACGCCGGGGGTCGGCCTCATCAGCCCGCCGCCGCACCACGACATCTATTCCATTGAGGACCTCTCCCAACTCATCTGGGACCTGAAGAACAGCAATCCGCGCAGCCGCATCTGCGTGAAGCTAGTCTCCGAGGTGGGAGTCGGCACGGTGGCCGCAGGCGTCTCCAAGGCGCATGCGGACGTGGTGCTGATCAGCGGACACGACGGAGGCACCGGCGCCAGCCCGCTCACGTCCATCAAGTACGCCGGCATCCCGTGGGAACTGGGACTGGCGGAAACGCAGCAGACCCTGGTGCTGAACAAGTTGCGGGACCGGATCATCGTCCAGACCGACGGCCAGCTCAAGACGGGGCGCGACGTGGCCATCGCGGCGTTGCTGGGGGCGGAGGAGTACGGGTTCGCCACTGCGCCGCTGGTGGTGATGGGCTGCATCATGATGCGCGTCTGCCACCTCGACACCTGTCCGGTCGGCGTGGCTACCCAGAACCCGGAGCTCCGCAGCCGGTTCACGGGCCAGGCGGACCACGTGGTCAACTTCTTCCGCTTCATCGCGGAAGAGCTGCGGGAGATCATGGCCCGCCTCGGGTTCCGGACGCTCAACGAGATGGTTGGCCGCAGCGACCTCCTCGACATGAAGAGCGCCGTGGAGCACTACAAGGCGAAAGGCCTCGACTTCAGTAAGATCTTCTACCGGCCCGACATGGGTGCTGATGTTGCGGTCCGCCAGATCGTGGCGCAGGATCACGGGATTGAGGAGGTGCTGGATCAGCGCCTGCTGCGGGAGCCGGGAGTGCGGCAGATCCTCGATCTCCCCTATCGGGTGGAGTGGTGCCCCGCCGTCCAGGAAGACCGGGGCGAGCAGCTGGTTGCTAGCGCCCATGAGGTGGAACTGCTCGGCGTCGCGATCCCGCGCGTGGAACTGGAGATGCCGATCAAGAACGTCGACCGCACCGTCGGCGCGATCTTGGGCAGCGAGGTGACGCGCAAGTGGGGTCCCGAGGGCCTTCCCGAGGACACCATCCGCCTGAAGTTCCACGGTTCCGCAGGCCAGAGCTTCGGCGGCTTCGTGCCGAAGGGGATGACGCTGGAGCTGGAAGGCGACGCGCAGGACTACAGCGGCAAGGGCCTCTCCGGCGGCAAGGTGATCATCTACCCGCCCAAGGTCTCCACCTTCGTTCCGGAGGAGAACGTCCTCATCGGCAACGTGGCACTCTATGGAGCCACGGCGGGCCGAGCGTTCTTCCGCGGCAAGGCGGGCGAGCGGTTCGCGGTGCGCAACTCCGGCGCGCACACCGTGGTCGAAGGGACCGGCGACCACTGCTGCGAGTACATGACCGGCGGCATCGTGGTGAGCCTCGGGCGAACGGGGCGCAACTTCGGCGCGGGGATGAGTGGCGGCATCGCCTTCGTGCTGGATGAAGTCGGCGACTTCGCGGTCCGGCTCAACACCGAGATGGTGGAACTGGAGGCGTTCGACGATCCCGAGGACCAGGCGCTGGTCCGCGAGCTGGTGCAGGAGCATTACCACACCACCGGCAGCACGGTGGCTCAGCGGGTGCTGGCGGAGTGGGATAGCCTGAAGGGCAGCTTCCGCAAGGTGATGCCGGTTGACTTCAAGCGCGTGATGCAGGAGCAGAAGCAGCGCCAGCTCGAGGCCCAAAAGGGCGGCACGTTGGCGGGAGCCGAGTAGGCTGCCAAGAACTGGTGGTTGGAGCAACGGCGCTTCGGCCGCCAGCATTCGGCAACGCTGCTGGGGCCCAGGGTAGTGAGGTGGTAGCCATGAAAGTGCGCGGACACTACAACGGAGCGGTGGTGGTCCTTGATGAGCCTGCGCCTGTGCGTCATCCAGTTGAAGTCCGAGTCGAGTTTCCCTCGGAAGCGGGAGACAGCCTGCCTGGGTCCGTGCGCCCGGTCGTGGTAGAGGAGAGAATCCGCATCTGGGAAGAATCGAGGGCGCGTCTCGCGCACCTAACCATCCAGGTCTCGGACGAGATCTGTCGGCAGCGAGACTTGGACTGATGCCGCGAAAGTTCGTCGATAGCTCCGGACTGGTCAAGCCGGAGACGCCCCCCGTCGGCTCCTTAACTCTATGGGACTGCTATTGTGACTCAGGGTTGTGAGGTGAATGCGATGAAGGTGCGCGGACATTACGACGGCGAGGTTGTGATCCTGAATGAGCCGGTCACGGTCAGGGGCCATGCCGAGGTGGAAGTAGAGTTCACCGGACTCGCGCCCACAGCTCGGCCACACGATGGCGGATCTTCCCTTCCCCCGCTTCCATCGGCGGAACAGATGCGGGTGAGAGCCGCCCGAATGCGAGAGACTTTCGCCGAATGGATGGCCGACGAGACGGGCTATGACGAGGAGACGTGGCCTCGGCTGAAGGAAGGCTTGGAAGAGAATCGCCGGGACGCGGGCGACTTCCGGAAGTTGTTCCGTGGCTGACGTTGTTTACCTTGACTCTGGTCCACTAGGGTTGCTTGCGCACCCTCGCCTTGGGGAAGGAGTGGAGCGTTGGGCAACCGCACTCGCCTCACAGGGAGTACGAGTGGTCGTTTCAGACATCATCGACTACGAGGTTCGGCGTGAGTTGGTTCGGATCGGGAGCAGGGTAGGGGTGCAACGTTTGGACATGATCCGCTCAACCTTCCCCACGGAGCCCATTTACGAGCGAGGTGCTGATGATGGCCGCCAACCATTGGGCTGCAGTCAGAAAGCAAGGCCGCCCCACGGCCAGTCCTGACGCCCTGGACGTGGACGTCATCTTGGCCTCCCAAGCGCTGTTGCGGCAGCGGGAGGGCCACGAGGTGGTGGTCGCGACCGAGAATCCACTCCACCTATCTCTCTTTGTTACCGCCAAGCGCTGGAACGAGATCTAACCCACGGGAAACAATCAAATGGGAAAGCCCACCGGATTTCTGGAATACAAGCGGGAGACGCCCACCCGCCGGCCCGTGGAGCAGCGCGTCCACGACTGGAACGAGGTCTACAACCCGTTCCCCATCCTCAACCTGCAGCACCAGGGCGCCCGCTGCATGGACTGCGGCATCCCGTTCTGCCACCAGGGCTGCCCGCTCGGGAACATGATTCCGGACTGGAACGACCTGGTCTACAAAGGGCGGTGGAAGGATGCCATCGACCGCCTCCACGCCACTAACAACTTCCCGGAGTTCACCGGCCGCCTCTGCCCGGCCCCCTGCGAGTCGAGCTGCGTGCTGGGGCTGAACCAGCCTGCGGTCACGATCAAGCAGATCGAGGTGTCGATCATCGACCGCGCCTGGGACGAGGGCTGGGTCGTTGCGGAGCCACCAGCAAAGCTGACCAGCAAGAAGGTGGCGGTCATCGGTTCCGGCCCGGCCGGACTGGCCGCCGCCCAGCAGCTCCGGCGCGCGGGCCACGAGGTGACCGTCTTCGAGCGAGCGGACAAGATCGGTGGATTGCTGCGCTATGGCATCCCGCAGTTCAAGATGGAGAAGCGCTTCCTGGACCGCCGTCTGGCGCAGATGGAAGCAGAAGGCGTTGTGTTCAAGAGCAGCGTTGACGTCGGCAAGTCGCTCGACGGCGCCACGCTGCGGCGGGACTTCGACGCGGTGATCCTGGCGGGAGGTGCCACCCAGGCGCGCGAGCTGCCGATTCCTGGCCGCAATTTGAAGGGCATCTACCAGGCGATGCATTTCCTCCCGATGGCCAACCGCTTCTCGGTGGGCGAGGCGCGCCACAAGCAGGGGCACGTCCTGGTGCGGCAGACCCCCCCGTATCAGCAGAACGGGCAGGAAGTACCGCTGATCTCTGCCGAGGGGAAGAACGTCATCATCATCGGCGGTGGGGACACGGGCGCGGACTGCCTCGGGACGGCGCACCGCCAGAAGGCGGCCAGCGTCTCGCAGTTCGAGATCGTGCCTCGGCCGCCAGACAGCCGCAACGGCAGCAATCCGTGGCCGCAGTGGGACAACATCTTCCGGGTCGGCAGCGCTCATGAAGAGGGCGGCGAGCGCGAATACCAGATCAACACCCAGGAGTTCCTGGGCGATGATGACGGCAATGTCCGCGCGCTGCGCACCGTCCGCGCCGAGATGCAGCTTGTGGATGGCCGGATGCAGTTCGTCGATATCCCCGGATCGGAGCAGGAGTGGCCGGCAGAGCTGGTGCTACTCGCAATGGGCTTCGTGGGTCCGGAGAAGGGCGGGCTGCTCGAGCAACTCAGCGTGGAGCTTGACTCGCGCGGCAACGTGAAGTCGGATCAGAACCGGACGACCAGCGTGCCGGGCGTCTTCGCCGCGGGCGATATCACGCGGGGCCAGAGCCTGATTGTCTGGGCCATCGCGGAGGGCCGGCATGCCGCCGCCGCCGCCGATGAGTTCCTGATGGGCAGCACCGACATGCCGCGCCCGCTGGACTACGGGCAGGATCTGCGGCCGTTCGGCTAGCCGTTAGAGGCCGCCTGAACTGGAAGCCCTCGCCCACCCGGCGAGGGCTTTCTTCATGCCCCGGCCAACTGCACCTCAAATGGACCCACCTCCAACCCTGAGGTGGGCCTACAAAGGTCGGGACTTCTCTAGCCGGAGGTTGAACCCTTCGGCCCGAGTGGGCCGACGCCGACCACCGGATACTCGGGGAGGGAGGCGCAGCAATGGAGTTTTTCTTCGGTTTTGGGTGCGTGGGGCTGATTATCGCGGTGGCTATCGCCGTTGGCACGGCGGTCATGCGGGGAACGGGCCACGCCTTACGGCTCGACCGACTGGAAGAGGAGCATCGGGCGTTAGCCAGCCGCCTGCTCATGGTGGAGCAAAGCCTGCGGAGGGAAGCAGCCGTTACCACTCCCATGACGCGTCACCTCTCTCCCGCGTCTCCCATTGTCGCAGCCCCCACTCCAGCGGTCCCCGCTCCGGCAGCGCCGACTCTGGCACGTGCCCCCTCGGCTCCTCCGCCCACTGCACTGTTGCTCGCTCAGGCCCCCGCGCAGGCCCTCTCCGACTTCGCGCTGCCTTCGCTCACCCCGGTATCGCAAGCTACTCCTGCCCCGGTAACCGCGCAGCGCACGAACGCTCCTTCAGATCCCTCTTGGGAAGAGCGCATTGGAGGCCAATGGCTGAATTGGCTGGGTGCGATCACGCTGGTTGTGGCTGTTGGACTGCTGTTGAAGTGGGTTTACGACCTCGGCCTGCTCGCGCCGTTGCTCAACTTGCCGCGCATCACCTGGGTGATCCTGGGGTGGATAGCGGGCGGCGGACTGGTTGCTGCGGGCCTACGGATGCGCCGGTCGCTGCTGGTGTACGGGCAGGCCCTGACGGGAACTGGTGTTGCCATTCTCTATGTGGCAACCTACACCGGCCTTTTTTATGGTGTGCTCTCGTTCCAGGCGGCCATCCCCGCGATGGCCGTGGCGGGACTACTCGCTCTTGGGCTTGCATGGCGCAACGATGAACCCTCCCTGGCCTGGCTCGGAGTCGCTTCGGCTTACATTGGGCCGCTGCTATTGGGGATGAAGGGTGCGGGCTATGCGGAGCTTTTCCTCTACGTGACCGGCCTCAACGTGGCGGTCCTAGCCCTGAGCGTTCTGCGACCTTGGTCGTCGTTTCGCCTAGCAGCTCTGTTCGCGACGGCGGCGCTCTACTGGGTCTGGAGTCTCTCCGCACACATTCCGGGTGTCCTGGGCGGGGCCGCAGCTTTCCTCGCGATCAACTCTGGGCTTTTGGTCGCAGCGGTGGCTGCCTTTACGCTGCGCACCGGAGAACGGAGCCGCGAGATCGACCTTGTCGCAGCGGCTCTCAACCCGGTCCTGACAACCGTAGCCTTCGCGGGCCTCTTCCCTCCTGGAACGGCGCAGTCCGGTACTGTCCACGCACTGGGGTGGGTGGCCGGAGTTTCCGCGGTGGTCTATTGGGCGCTCTCCCGGCTGCTCCGCCGAAGGACGGGCGACGACGAAACTCCGGACTTTCTGGAGCAGCTCTGGTTCGCGGCGTCCGTTGCATTCGTGGTGCTCGCCGTTCTGTGGTCTTTCGGAGCTCGCGCCATCACGCCTGCGTGGGCCATCCTCGGCACGGTCCTCGTGGTTGCGGGGTACGGAACCCAGTCACTACGGACGCGCACCTGGGGTCTTGGAGTGCTAGCGCTATCTACGGGAAGGTTGGTGTTCTGGGACGTGCTGCTTGGCACCGCAGGGCCTATGCCCTTCCTCGATGAGCGGTCACTCGCTTTCGCAGCGGTCATTCTTGGATGCGGCATCGCCGCAGGCGTGGCGGCGCGAGCGTGGCGTCACGGAACGGCCGACGAGGAGGTCTATCTGATCAGCGCTGCCGTCGTGGCGGCCGGGCTGGCCGACTTCTGGATTGGGCAGGAGCTGACCAGTCTGAACGCTCCCATCGGTTGGAGCGCGGTGGCCGGGTTGGTGCTGGCATTTGGATGGCAGCTCCGGAGCATGGGGCTGCGAGCCGCCGGACTGCTCTTCGGAGGGCTCTCCGTAGGGCAGGTGTCGCTGTGGGCACTGCAGGGTTCGGGGCCGTTGGCCTTCGCCGACCTCCTTCCCAGGATGCCGGCGCTGCTCGCCGCCGCTACCTTCGGGCTGGGTGCTGCCTGGAAGTACGCGCGACCCGGCCGGGTGGAAGCTCCGGAGCGCGATGTCGCTCTCCCCATTGCGGCGGCCGCGACCGCCGCAGTGCTCAGCGCCGGAAGCTGGATGGCGCTCCCGGGCGGCTGGCTCTCCGTAGCGTGGCTTACGGGGGTCGCGTCCCTGGTTTGGGCGGCGCGCGCCACGAGTGCGCCCACCATCCGCGCTCTTGCGATTGCGTTGGCAGCCTGCCTGACGCTGGAGGCCCTGGCGCGTCAGCTCGGACTTCCTGGCGGGACCTCGCCACTCTTCCACCATCGGTCAGCAGCGCTCCTATCGGCGGTGGCAGCGTGGATCCTGATCGCCCTTGCCGTGAAGCGGGACGATGCCGGGGAGGACGAGCGGGCGCTGCAGCCGGTTGCCTGGGGGCTGGCCAACCTGCTAGCGCTGGGATGGGTCAGCTTGGAAGCGATGGATGTCTCGCCACGACTTGGGCCGGCTGCTTGGAGCGCGGCCGCCGCACAATTCGGACTTTCGGCGGGGTGGCTGCTGTACGCGGGGGCCGCACTGGCCTGGGGTTTCGCCCGCAGCCAACGGGAAGTGCGCTGGGGCGGGATGGCGCTGTTGCTGCTGACGGTCGCCAAGGTGTATCTATTCGATCTGAGCTTCCTCGCGCTGGGCTACCGGGTGCTCTCGTTCATGGTACTTGCCGCCATGCTGCTGGCCGTGAGCTACGCCTACCAGCGAAAGGAGCGCGCGACTCGCGCCCAGACCCAGCCAAGCAACTAGCAAGCCCTTCGCCTCAATGCTCCCGGCCGAGCGCGTACTCCGCTATCTGCCGGATGGCGACTCCGCTGGCCGGATTGCCGGCGGCGCCATTGAGGGCTTGGTGGAGGGCGTTGAGCGCGGAGTGCGTGTAGTGCTCAACCTGGACGCGGACTGCCTCAAGCGTCCCCAGGGCTTCCATTTCCAAAAGCGAGGCGGCAACGTCTCGGGCTTCCAGGACCGCGCGCAGTCGGCCCCCTGCCTCCGTGCCGGCGGGTGCTGCGGCCATGGCCTCGACGACGGGGAGGCTGCGCTTGCCCTGGATCAGGTCGTTGCCGGCGGGCTTGCCGGTGAGGGCGGGATCGCCCCAGATGCCGAGGAAGTCATCGCGGCATTGGAACGCCAGGCCGAAGTCGCGCCCGAAGCGGGCCATCGCCTCAATCCGTGCCTCGTCGTCACAGCCGAGAAGGGCGCCTAGGCGGAGGGCCACTTCCGTTAGGGCGGCAGTCTTGCCGCCGGTCATGCGGAAGTAGCGCTCGCGGGAGATCTCGGCGGCGTCCTCGCCGGCCATGTCGAGGAACTGCCCCTCGGTCATACGGACGATGCCGTCCGTGAGAACGCCGAGGGCGCTGACCACGGTGTCCGCAGGGTAGCGCTTCGCCAGCCGGAGCGCGGCGACGTTGACCATTGACTGCATGTTGGAGCCGACGTTGATAGCGTGCGGCACGCCCCAGAGCTTCCAGACGGTGGGGCGGTGGCGGCGCTCCTGGTCGTTGTCCTCCACATCGTCATGGACGAGGGAGAAGTTGTGGATCAGCTCAACGGCCGCGCCGCCGGGTGCCGCATTGATGCCGGAGCCGCCCAGGGCCTCGCAGGCGAGGAGGGTGAGCACGCCGCGCAGCCGCTTACCACCGTGCTTGCGTCGATCCACCGGTGAGAGCGTCTCCAGCCCCTCGCTGAGCCAGCCGAGGTGGTAGCGGCTCCATTGGTAGAGATCGAGGTCCGGGGAGGCGCTGGCGAAGGCGGCCTCCATCTCGACATCGAGCCAGGAGACGCGCTCCTCAATGAGGGCGGCGGAGGTGGGGGAAATGGCACTCATGCGGGGACCTGTCGGTTCGTCGTTTCAATCAGATGGGACGGGAGGGAGTGGGATCTAACCGTCGCTCGGTCAGGAGATTCTGGCTTCTGGGTGGCACCCCCCGGGGGGAGAGACAGAGAGACACCCAGATTCTGGACGGTCTCGGCACCTTGAAGAAGCCTCATGAGCTATCCTCGTGAACGCCACTGTTTGTTCAGGTGTCTTGCCTGTAGCACGGCAAGGAATGCGGGCTGGGGCTGGGAGGCCAAGCGGAAGTTTAGCAGAGTTGGAACCGCGGAGAGCGGAGAGGACGCGGAGAAGGCGTCGGCCGGAATGGCGAACGCGCCGTGGCTGAGCGGGCGAACCGTTCGCGTCGAACCTACCGTTGATTGAGGTAGGTGCTCTCTCCCGTGGGAGCGAAGGGTAGGGTACTATGACGCAGCAACTCTTGCAGGCATCGGTGGGGACTCCCGCTACGGTGAGGAGTTATCTGGAAGGCGTACAGGCGCACCTGGACGGGGTGCCGAGGGAGGAGCGCGACTACCTGCTGGGGCAGGCTCGGGCGCGGGTGGACCTGGCCCTGGAGCTGGAGCATGTGGATCCCTGGGAGGCGTCCGAGGTCACGCGCGTTCTGGACCGGCTGGGCACCCCGGACGTGCTGGCGCAGCGGCTCCGCTCCCTGGAAACGCCGCCATCCAAGGTTGAGCCGGAAGGCCGACTGGTCGCGTGCCGTGCGTGCTTCCGGGAGGTGAGCCGGGAGGCGATGTCCTGCCCCAAGTGCGGCGCACCGTGGCCGGGACGGCAGGGATGGCGCGGCTGGGGCTACGAGTACAAATCGAAGCAGCGCGTTCTGGGACTTCCGCTGGTTCACGTGGCCTTTGGGAGGGATGAAAAGGGGAAGATGCGCGTGGCGAAAGGAATCATCGCCATCGGGCAGTTCGCGCTGGGGGTGTTCACTATCGCGCAGTTTGGTGTGGGGGCGGTGTTCGGACTGGGCCAGTTCGTGATCGCGCCCATTGCCGTGGGTCAGTTCGCGCTGGGGCTGGTAGCACTGGGGCAGTTTGGAATCGGGCTGCTGTATGGGGCGGGTCAGATTGCCACGGGCCTGCTGGGCCGGCTCGACATGTTCACGGCGGCCTTCAAGAAGTAGCCTCCACTCGGCACTCGGAATGGGTTTTCAGGTGATTCACGGCACCGTCACTTTGGTCTTGGTGGCGGCGAGTGAGCGGACCCGCGCCCGCCCGCGCGGAAGCACCGGTTCTGAGGCTGTCCTCGCCGTTTCCCGGCTCGCATGTTAACCGTGCTTGCTAATGAACTAACAGACTCTCATTAGCAGCAATGATCCGGTGCAGTTCGTCCAGATCGATGGGCTTGATGAGATGATGATCAAAGCCCGCTTCCTGGGTGCGCTTTCGGTCCTCCGCCTGACCGTAGCCCGTCTGAGCTACCAGCAGCATCCGGCGCAGCCCCGGCTCGGCACGCAAGCGCCGGGCGACCTCGTAGCCGTCCATCACCGGCAGCCCGAGGTCCAGCAGCACCACATCGGGGCAAGTGGCGGTAGCGGCTTCCAGGGCTTTTTCTCCGCTGTGGACCAGCCGCGCATCGTAACCCCACAGCTCCAGGACTTCTCCCAACGTAGCGGCGGCATCCACGTTATCCTCGACGACAAGGATCCTCACACCGTGGCCGCCGGCAGAGGACGGGTGAGCGGACGGGTCCTGCGGGAGTTGCCCCGCCCTGGGTGAAGTTGGGGCCATCTCCAGCAGCGGAAGCTGCACGCGAAACTCGCTGCCCCGACCGAGGCCGGCGCTCTGCGCGTCCACCCGGCCATCGTGCATCTCCACCAGGCGTTTGACCAGCGTCAGCCCGATCCCCAGGCCACCTTCGGAGCGGGCCAGGGTAGGACCCACCTGCGTGAAAAGGTCAAAGATGTGCAGCAGGGCCTCCGGGCTGATCCCGATGCCCGCGTCGCGCACCCGGATCACGGCGATGCCCATACCGGCCGGCCCGCCTCCCGTCCCGCTCGTCTCCTTCTCCAGCGAGAGCCACATCCGCCCCCCGGAATCCATATACTTGCTCGCGTTCTGGAGCAGGTTGA
>JANPLG010000097.1:0-7537 GCA_031426395.1 Actinomycetes bacterium | reverse complement strand
CGTTGTCGCTCTTCGGGGTTCATGGACGTCCTCCGGATGGGGGCGGCGCCCGAAGGGACGCCGCGCGCAGTTACCGGAAGTGAATCGCACCGGAGCCCAGTACGTCCATGATGCGGCTACCGTACCACGTAATCACACCCGGATTGCGGTCGCGAGAGTGAGCTAGGGTCACAATTCGGCTACCGTGATCGAACGCAGCGCTGAGGCTGCTGGCTATGAGCGGTGGCAGATGACCGGTCGGACGGCAGATCGGGCACCGTGTCGGTCACGGAGCGTAGAGCGGGAGCTCCGCCGCCGCCCTGTCCTCGTGGCGGTTCCCCTCGTGTCAGGCGGGACCAGCCCTTGACGGCGGCGCGGCTTCCTCGTCGATGACGGATGCTTCATTGGAGACCGGGCGGGCAGAGACGCACGCTCAGAGACGCCCCTACAACCGGCTGACCGTGATCAGGAGACCATCACCGCCTGCATCCAGGCCGCCGTACGCATCCGCCGGGTCGGAGCGTCGGCGGCGGCGGCCCGGACGTTGGAGATCTGGGTGAGCTGGGGGAGAGTTGGCTCGCGGGCTTGCGCCTTCAGTAAACACTCCGCGGTTAGTGGATGGACGAATGCTGCTCTCCGATGGCGCAACATCGAAATGACTGCCCAAAGGAGCAGCGCCGTAACTACGAGGACGCCGATGGGCCACTGGACGAGAAGCATCCTCCTCTGAACAGCAGAAGGGCAGACGAGTTACGCTCTGAGACCGAGAGTGGTCAGGACGCGTCGACTGTGGCTCTTATGGATTTCCAGTGCTGGGTGCTACTCGCTGCCAGCCGCCGCTCCGGACGTGGACCGCTCGTAATCCTCGTTGGAGTCCTCCCGCCGGAAGTCGCGGCTCTCGTGGCTCTCCCATCCGGTCTCACTGGTGGGGTAGGTGGCCCGTACGGGTTCCATCTCGCCATCTACCTTCGACATCCGTTCTGGCGAAAGAACCGTCGCGTCCTCGCGGTCGACCTGCGGCCCTTCGTAGTAGCTCCCGAAGCCTGCACCCGCGGTCTCTTCCAAAGGTTCGCGGGCGACCGCAGTCAGGTCCTCGCGCTGAAGGACCGGGTGCGCAATCCGGTCGAGGTCGTCTTCCATCGATCTACCATCTTTACTCGACACGATGCTGCCTCCCCCTCCTCCAGGTTCACTCACCGCTCACCTTGCCCGGATTGTCCCGCGCTGCAAACCCGCGACTCCAGCGCAGCACCAACTTGCAACACCATGCTCTCTTCCCACGGCCGACCGGCAATCTGGATGCCGGTGGGCAAGCCGTTCACCGGGCCGCACGGGACGCTCAGCGCGGGAAGCCCGGTCAGGTTGAATGGCAGGGTGTTGCGCAAGAGGTAGTTGTTGGTGGGAGCGGTGACGCGCTCCACCCTCAGGGTCCGCTGTCCAATCAGGGGAGCCGTCATCGGTACGGTGGGCGTGACCAGTACATCGACCGCTTCCAGACACCGGAGGAACTCGCGGCGGGCGGCTTGCTGGGCGCGACGGGCCTGGAGGTAGTCGGTGGCGGAATAGAAGAACCCTTGGGCCAGCCGAAGCCGTGTCTCGCTGCCATAGCGGTCTGCGGAGCGCGCGAGGTGCGGTCGATGGTAGGCAAGCGCCTCGGCGTGAACGATGACCGCCTGCGGTATCCCGATCCATTCCAGGCACGGAAGCGAGACCTCGCGCACCTCGGCACCGAGTTCGCGCAGATGCTCAATGGCGGCCTGGACGTTCTGAACAACACCTGGATCTGCGGGTGACCAGAAGTAACCCTGCGGCACCCCGATGCGCACGCCGCGGAGGTCGTTTGCCGCGGCCAAGGAAAGGTCGCGGCGGTAGGGCGGGACGGGCCTGCGCGCGCAAGTGGCATCGTCCGGATTAGAGCCGGCCAGGGCCTCGAGCATCAGCGCGGCGTCCGTCACGGTGCGGGTCAGCGGCCCCACGTGGTCCAGGCTCCACGCAAGCGGCAGCACCCCGGAGCGGGAAACGCGGCCATAGGTCGGCTTCAGCCCGACGATGCCGCAGAGAGCCGCCGGGATGCGGATGGAGCCGCCGGTATCGGTGCCGAGCGCGGCGTAGCAGAGTCCCGCCGTCACGGCCGCAGCACTCCCGCCGCTGGAGCCGCCGGTCATCCGAGCGGGATCATGCGGGTTCCGCGAAGGACCGTGGTGCGGGTTCTCGCTGGTGGGGCCGAAAGCGAACTCGTGCGTCTGCGTCTTGCCCAGGATCACGGCGCCCGCTTCCTTCAAGTGGCGGACAACCGTGGCATCGCGCTCGGGAACCCAGTCGCGGAGAAGTTCGGAGCCTCCGGTCGTACGGACACCGGCGGTCTGGATCAGGTCCTTGATGCCGACCGGCACCCCATGCAGCGGGCCACGCCATCGGCCTGCCGCCAGTTCCTGCTCCATGGCTGCGGCCTGCTCCAGGGCGGCATCTGCGGTTACGGTGAGAAACGCGTTCAGCTCCGGGTTGCGGCGGTCGATCTCGGCCAGGCACGCCTGGGTGACGGTTACCGGAGAGACTTCTCGTCGTCGAATCCGCTCCGAGACTTCGCACAGCGAGAGCTGGGTTAAGTTCGTGCGCGTGGGTTGGACCTTGCTCATGGAAGGGTTGTCCACGGTGACAGTCCCGGCTCGTCATCCTCCAGGGGCAGGGAGTGCAGCACCGCAAGCTGCGAGGGGAGTGCCTGCAACCGGCTGAGCAACTCCGCCAGGTCGTCCTCCGGCAGCGGTTCGGAGAGCGATTGCGAGAGGAGGGCGCGCACCGATTCTTCGGTCCAGATGGTGCCGTGTTCGGTGTTAGGAGGGTGAGCTTGCAGGGTCACTGTGTGCGCTCCGGGCATTGGTTCGCGGGATTGAAAGATTCGGACCTCTCGGCTACCCCCCCCGGGGGGAGAGAGACAGAGACGTTTTGGGAGGTCGATCGTGATGGGACAATGTTCCCGCAATGCGCGAGCGACATGTCCCCTCATGGAGTGATCGCGTGGGGCGTCGAATTTGTTCGCAGATGCGCTACCCACGAGCAAAGCTGATACGTCCATTGCCTCAAGGCACGATGCGCTCGATCTCATCCAGGCTGACCTGCTCCCCCCGGCGGTCGTAGAGCTTGGTGGCACGGGCCGACCCACGCGCCGCGATCTTCTGGGCGTGCTCCAGCTACCCGCCGTTGGTGAGAGCGATGATGCAGGTAGCCGGAAGGTGTGGCAGCACAGGTTCGGGGCGAACTTCGCCACCTGCGGCTTCACTTCTCCGGGAGCGCGTGGGAGAGGGCAACCACCGCCCAACCTGAGGCGGCCATCGAGATCCACTGTTCCTTGCCGTGCGGGAAGCCGCTCTCGAAGTAGGGCTGGAACGGCTTGCTCCGGCTGGTGACCTTCCAGGTGCCGTCCGGTAGCTGGGTCGCGAGGAGGTATTGGAGGCCCTTGCGGAACGTCGCACTCTCCGCTGGGACGCCGCCCACTTCCCGCAGCGTTGCGAGGGCCGTGCCGGTGGCGTAGGCATCGCTGCGGCGTCCGGGAGCTGGCCCCAGCCGCTTCACCGCCGTCAAAGCACGTGCCGGAATGCGGTTGTCCTTTGCGCACTGGAATTGGGAAGGACCCTGACCACCGTGTCTGGAAGTTGCATGCGAAGCGGTGAATCGCTTCCGGTCAACGCTACCTTGACAACTTGATCACGGATACGATCGCATCGTCGGCCCGCAGCGTGGGTCTTGCGGCGAGCTGACAGGGCCC
Organism: Actinomycetes bacterium; assembly: GCA_031426395.1. GTDB lineage: Bacteria > Armatimonadota > SYMT01 > SYMT01 > SYMT01 > JANPLG01. Next base: position 3,795 of record JANPLG010000097.1, on the reverse strand, counting down.
AGCCGAACGGCACCGTCAGCTACACCTACCTCTCCACCGGCCAGCGGGCCTCCATGGGTCGCAGCGGCCTCAGCGGGAACTGGTCGTACAGCTACGACGACGCAGGCCGGCTGACCGGCCAGAGCAACCCGTTCAGTGAGACGACGAGCTACACCCTGGACAACGACGGCCGGGTGACGCTGCAGACGCACGGCAACGGCACGAAGGTGATCCCCAGCTACGACGCGGACCGCGGCTGGCTGACGGGGCTGACGCACAAGAAGAGCGACAACACCGTCCTGGCGGACTACAGCTACAGCCGGAACAACGCCGGGATCATCACTGCCGAGAGCCAGGCGAGCCTCTACAGCGTCAGCTACGGCTACGACAACGCCTACCAGCTCACGAGCGAGACCCGCACCGGCACGGCGGCGTACGACTACGACTACACCTATGACGCGGTGGGCAACCGCCTGACCAAGTACGACGGCACCACCACCGAGAGCTACACCTACGACGACGCGGACAAGCTTACCGCTGCCGGCAGCAAGAGCTACGGCTACGACAACGCGGGCAACCTGACCAGCGTGACGGTCGGCGGGAACACCACGACCCTTGCATGGGACTACGCGGGCCGGCTGTCGGGGATCACCTACCCCAGCACGGCGACCAACAGCTTCAACTACAACGATCTGGGGCAGCGCACTAGCAAGACGGACAGCGGCGGCACCAGCGCCACGCTGTTCAACGGCTCCCGCGTGCTGGCCGACAGCCGCGCCGACTACACCACGGGCGGTCTCACGGGGCTGATTAGCGAGCGTGCGTCGGGCACCACGCTGTACAACCACGGCGACCAGTTGGGGAGCACGCGGGGTCAGACCAACAGCGCTGAGTCCGTCACGGCCAGCCGAGAGCGCGACGCGTGGGGCAACGTGGTCGCGAGCACGGAGACGCTCGCTGGTCCCTTCGGTTACGCGGGTGGAGCTACCTACCGTCAGGACACCGACAGCGGCTTAGTACTCTTGGGCGCGCGTTACTACGATCCCAGTGTTGGCCGATTCATAAGCCGTGATCCTCTGCGGTACTGTGGTGGCGACCCAAACATCTACCGATACTGCTCCAATGCTCCAACCAGGTTCACCGACCCCCTCGGGATGGCGCTGGGCTGGGGCACGGTCCTGGGAGCCGTAGTCGCGCTCGCGACAGTCAGCATCCTGGTTGGAGGGGCGCCAGTCACAGTACCAGTGGCCGTGGGGGTGGCGGTCCTCGGTGGGATGTTTGGCTCGGCCGTGCTTGACCGAACCGATCCGGCCAACACGGTGCTGCAAGGTGCGGAGGTAGCGGTTTGCGCATACACTGGGGCAGAAATTGGGAACGCGCTAACGCACGTGCTCCCGACAGGTCCAGGTAAGTGCTTCCCTGCTGGCACCCTTGTTCACACTAAACTGGGGCTGAAGCCTATTGAGCAAATCAAAGCGGGCGACACCGTCTTGAGCCGGAACACGGACACCGGGCGCAACAGCTATCAGTCGGTGGAGAAGAAGTTCACGCGGCAGTCTAAGGAGATGGTCACTATCTCTCTCCGTGACGGAGAAAAGATCGAGGCCACTCCGGAACACCCATTCTGGGTGGACGGGAAGGGGTTTGTAGAGGCGAAGCTGCTACGGGCGGGCGATCGCCTGAGCACCAAGGACAGGGCCACGGGAGTTGTGGCTTGGACCTCCATTAGACGAGGAGCTTTCCTGGTCTATAACTTCCGTGTATCGACTAACCATACGTACTACGTGGCGAAACGTGGTTGGTTGGTTCACAACGCCAACTATGGGCCGCCGGGGATCCTTGAAAAACCCAGTGATGTCTATAGTCTGAAGCAGCACGGAGGAGATGCTCACTTCGAAGCAATTTTAGGCCTCGCGGATGACGCGCTTTCCAACGGCTATCCTGTTCAGGTTAATCGCGGAAACCCATTCCGACCAGACCTTACGATCTACTCGCCAGACAAAAGCCATATCCTTCACACCATAGAAGTGACTGACACCGCGCAGCCAAGCTTCATGAAGACAGGGTGGCTGGATCAAAACAGACCCGGCTGGGAGAACTTCAAGCTATGACTAGATCAAAAAGTGCCGTGGATCACTTCATCCGACCACCTTGGTGGCATCCCGACATTGATCACTTTCAAGGGACCATGTCCTTTGGCGTTGCCTTCGCTCATCTAGCGATTACCTACAGAGACGAGTGGCAGGGCTTCATCGCAACGGAGCCGCGGAAGCAGTTGCACGTTGCATTTGCAGAATCCGATCCTAAAAAGCCGGATCAACGGCATTCAATCGTTGGAACGTTTCGATACCGTGAACTTGCTCCACCACTCGAAATTGGACAGGAGTATGCCATCGACATTGGAGCTTCACCGATTGGGGCCATCCAGATTGCATCATTAACTCCAGACAAATCCAAAGCATCGAGAGCTTCTACACCTGCGACATACAAGGAATGCTCTCTTTATCAATTCTTTGGGGGTGTTGAAGAAGGAGAGTCGGCCGAGACATTTTCCTCGATGGTCTCATCCCTGGATGAGATCCATGTTCTTATCTGCCAGAATTGCAAATCGATTCCGCAGGTCAGGTTAGCGGCAGAACAGCCTAATCTGCCATCGTCCGTCGTGTGCACTACGTGCAAGCTATACTGCATCATTAGAGGCCATTGCGGTTGGTTGGCGGAGAGATATTCAGTCAGTTGTTCGAAATGCTTCAGCAAGCAATTGCGCTTTCCTGTCGGAATCCAGTGGTGCGATCAGGAAGGCGGAATCGTCTCGATTCATGATGAATTCAAGTGCTTGAGTTGGATCTGGATCGCAGGACATTGCGCAAGGTGTAATCATCGGTTCATTGTGGCGGACTGCGAGATCGATTAAAAAGATTCTGCCACCTTGTGGAACACTGGATCATCGGATGGGATCCAGGAGGTAACCAGCTGAAGCGGACTACACGCATGGCAGCGTGAGCGGACTGCTGAGCGAGCGGGCCAGCGGGACCAGCCTCTACAACCACCTACAACCACGGCGACCAGATCGGGAGCACGCGCGGCTAGACGAACAGCAGCGAGGTGGTGACAGCCAGCCGGGAGCGGGACGCCTGGGGCAATGTGGTGGCCAGCACGGGGACGCTGGCGGGGCCGTTCGGGTTCGTGGGAAGGCAGGGGTACCGGCAGGACGGCGACAGCGGACTGATGCTGCTGGGCGCGCGGTACTACGACTCCAGCGTGGGGCGTTTCATCAGCCGGGACCCGATCCGGGACGCGGGTGGGGTGAACCTGTGATGTTGAGTGGGACGTGTGGCCGGAACACCTGCCCGTCATAGTACGCTTCGAGAGTCTGCGCCATCGGCTCATCCCTTCGATCCGCTAACCAAGCGAACTCCCCACAGTGCCGCTCGAGGCGTGAAACTCTGTTATCACTTTCCCTAATGCGGACGTGAAGAGGGTCCGACGCGCGGGTTGGGATTCACCGTCTGGGTTGGTGGAGGCTCGGCAGACGCAGACACCTCCGCCTGTCGGGAGTGCTGTGTCTGAAGAGCCTCGCGCACGCATTCAGACAGAACCCTCGGATGATGCGCTAAGCAGTTGAGGACCGCGCCGGCACTCACCGCAACCGGCCACCCGCCCAAGACTGAACCCTGCACCCTGCTCTGCACGCTCGAATCTGTCCCGCCCACAGCCCCCCAACCTGCGATCACTTGCCTTTTAGCCTTTGACTTCCACCGCACTCTATGGTGTTGGTGTAGTCCCCCCCCCCCCCATAAAAACAATGAACGCTAG
>JANPLG010000096.1:0-6049 GCA_031426395.1 Actinomycetes bacterium | reverse complement strand
GTGCGGCACAGAGCGATCCGCAAACGGCGCTGTGGTGCTGGATTACCGGGTGCTCAACACCCCCAGCGAGTACCCGGACATACCCGCCTGAACCCCACCCGGGTCCACCGGTCAGCCGACGGTAGGGCGGAGGCGGTCCCTGCCCGCCCCGCATTCGGTGAAGGAACGGTCATCGACGAGGAAACCGTGCCAGCGTCCAGGGCCGGTCCCGCCTGGCGCTGGTAGCCCGCAGGGCGGGGTTCCTATGAGTAGGCATCGGGTTCAGCCGATGCCGGGCGATGCCAACAGCAACCCCGTCGCACCTCATACCGCTGCCTTTGACGCACTCTTAATCTGACCGGCTAAGGGAGCCGCCATCAGAGAAACAGAGACAGGCCTGCCGCTTCAACGTGATAGCACATGAGCGCCCACCGATTGAACGCAGACTCCTCGAAAGACATGTCTCTCTGTCTCTCTCCCCCGGGGGTCGGACGGGTATCGTTGCAAACGATACACTCGCGACACTTTCGCTTGAAGGGCGCTACCGGACAAGGGTCGAACACCCCTCGGCGCACGGCGAGCCTCCGTTGCGGGCGCATCCACTACCCACTATCGACACCACGAGCTATCGACACGAACATGAGTCTTCAACTGTTCTCCCTAGAAGGTAAGGTCGCGCTGGTCACCGGGGCCAGCAAGGGCCTCGGCTACGAGATGGCACTGGCACTGGCCGGTGCCGGCGCGAACGTTGCGATCTCCTCCCGCAACCAGGCCGAGGTTACCGCCGCTGCCGAAACCATCGCCGCCGAGACCGGCCGCCGCGTCCTCGGCATCCAGGCCGACGCAGGCGAGGAAGAACAGGTCGATGCGATGATGGCGCAGGCGCTGGAGGAGTTGGGTCAGCTCGATATCCTGGTGAACAACGCGGGCATCAACAAACACGCCTTCGTTCATGAGCAGTCCCTGGAAGACTGGAACACCGTCCTCAAAGTCGATCTCACCGGCCCGATGCTCTGCACCCGCGCCGCCACCCGCCACATGATCCCGCGCGGCAGCGGGCGGATCATCAACATCGCCAGCATCATGGGCCTCATTGGCTATGCCAAGCGCGGCCCCTACTGCGCCAGCAAGGGTGCTTTGGTCAACCTCACGCGTGGTTACGCCGTGGAACTCGCGCCGCACAACATCACCGTGAACTGCATCTGCCCCGGTCCGTTTGACACCCCGCTCACCCAGGGCCTGGTCCAGGGTCCCGTCCGTGAGGACTTCACCCGCCGCATTCCCATGGGCCGCTGGGGCGTCCCGAAGGAACTGGTCGGCGCGGTCGTCTACCTCGCCTCGGACGCCGCCAGCTTCACCACCGGCGCCATCCTCACCATCGACGGCGGCTGGACCTCCATCTGACCAATTTGCAATTTGCAATTTGCAATTTGCAATTTTCAATTCGGATCTGATGTCCTACGTTCCCCCACCTCGATCCTTGCGGATCGCCTGCCCGCCCAAGATCAACCTCTACCTCCGCATCGTCCGGCGCCGTGACGATGGCTACCATGAGCTAGCGACAGTCTTCCAATCCGTCTCCGGCGGCGACATCCTCTACGCCACCGAGGCAGATGAGCTCATCCTCACCTGCGATGCGGAAGGAGTCCCGACCGATGAGAGCAACCTGGTGCTGAAGGCCGCGCGCCTCTTCCAGGAGCGCTACCCGGAAGTGGCAATGCAGGGCGCGGCATTCCACCTGGAGAAGCGGACGCCGGTCGGGGCGGGGATGGGCGGCGGCAGCGTGAACGGGGCCGCGGCGCTCCGACTGCTCACAGAGCTCTGGGCTCTGGAGCCAGACGGCGAAGAGCTGGCCCAGATGGCGGCGCAGCTTGGCTCGGACGTGCCGTTCTTCCTGGAAGGCGGCACGGCCTTGGGCGGCGGACGCGGCGAGGAGCTTTCCCCGCTGCCCACCGCTCCGCTGTGGCTGACGCTCGTCCGGCCGCCCGTGGGCGTGAACACCGGCTGGGCCTACCGCCAGTGGATCCCCACCGAAGGCGGCTCCACCATCGAAGCGTTCACCGCCGCCCTGGCCTCCGGCGATCCGGTCCAGGTAGCGGGCGCGCTACGCAACGACCTGGAACTCGGAGTCGCCGCTGGCCTGCCGGAGATCGAAGCCACGCGGAAGTGGCTCCAATCGCAGGGGGCGGTTGGGGTGATGATGACGGGCAGCGGGAGCGTGGTTTTTGGGCTGGCGCGGGACCAGCGCCATGCCGAGGAGATGGCCGCCGCAACCGGAGCACCGGGCACCGCGTGGGCCTGCCGCTGCCTCACGCGGGAAGAAGCAGCCCTGGTGCCGCAGCGCGTCTAGTTCACCTTCGGAGACGAGGCTGACAAGGACGCTCCGGCAATCGTCTCCTGCGCCAAGGTAAACCGTTCATTTGGGGTGAGGCCCAGCCATTGCTGTTCCCACGCGCGCCGCTCCTCCGCCGACCTGCGCCGGAAGATGACGAAGCGGTAGTCGTTGATCAGGTTTCCGGGAACGTCGGTGCGCAGGTAGAGCTTCACGGGGGCATACGCCGCGATGAACGCATCCCGCTCTGCTGCAGTGCGGTACATCGGCACGCGGCTGTTGATGGTCAGGTTTCGAAGCAGGTAGCCGGGCCGCTCCACGATGTAGTCCGGCTGAAAGCGCGTGAGCATATCGGTGAACCACCCGGCACCGGCGCGGTTGAGCGGCACCATCTCCGGCGAAACGAGCCCCACCTCATCCAGCAGCCGGCGGCGCGAGTAGTACCCGATGTATCCCAGCGGCTCCACCGCGATGCGGGCGTTCTCCGGCGTATTGTCTCGCAGCCACTCCCCGATAGAACGTCGCACCGAGCCTTCGGCCTGTTGCACGCTGGCAACCTTCTCCGTGGTCCAAAGAAGCCACCCCGCCAACCCAATGGCCAGAACCGCAAAGAGCGCTACGGTGGCGGGAGCGCGTCGCGGCAAGGGCATCCGTTCGCGCAGGAGGTGGTCCGCACCGAGGGCCGCCAGGACGAAGGCCGGCATGACTAGCAGCGGATAGTACCAGACAAAGAGCAGCGTCTTCGGGACCACTAGGTAGAGCCACCAGGTCAGGAGCAGCACCCCCAGCGGGCGAAGGCGGGCATTGGTGAGCGAGCGGCCCAGGCCCAGCAGCAGCACCGGCAGCATCACGAGATTGGTTATCACGCGGCCCCAGGGACCGCGGGTCGGGCTCACCTGTGCGATGGTGTCGAAGAGGTTGGGGAGCAGGCTGGGCCGATGGAAGTTGTAGGCCGCCGCCTTGGCGGGAATGCTGTTCGGGATTGGCGTGCCGTAGTAGGCGGTGGCGATGGCGATCCACGGCAGCACCAGCGCACCTGCCACCAGCGCGGTCCTCCACGGTAGCTCCCGGGTGCGGTGCCATCGGAGCGCGAGTAGCACCACGGCCGCAATGGCACCGTCCGGCCGGGTGAGCATCAGCAGTCCCAGCCCGAGCCCGGTTAGCCAGGGGCGGTCGTCCTGGTCCGCAATGAGGGCGAGGGTCAGGAAGAGCAGGGCCAGCCCGGTTTCCATCCCGCTCACGGTAACAGGCACCACCAGCGGGGAGAGCGCGAAGATCAGTCCGAAAGCGGCTGGCCCAACCGGAGCACCGGTCCGCTGGCGCAGCCAGCTCATCCAGAGTAGGCAGGTAACGCCATCCGCCGCCGTCGAGAGCCACTTGGCGGCATCCAACGGGAGCGCCAACCGCTGCAACGCCGCTAGGATCAGGACCCAGAGCGGCGTGGAAGCGCCGAACACCCGCTCGCCCGGGTTGAAGACAAGGCCGGCGCCCTCCGCCAAGTTCCGCGCATAGCGGAGCGAGATGAGCGAGTCTTCGTAGGTGATGCCCGTGGCCGCCAGGAAGGCGAATCGCATCGCGAGGGTGAGGAGCACCAGTCCGCCCATCAGCGCCCAACAGGGGAAAGGGCGAGGTTTCGGGGGCGGCGTGGACATCGGCTCCCCGATTGTAGGGGTGAGGGGGGTAGGCGTCAACGCAGACGGCCTGCGGACACGGACGCCGTTCCGGCCCGCCGTCGACGAACGTGCTGACGGTTTTGCAAAGGGTAAAGCGGATGGCGATGGCGACGGCGCGCTGCGGCGAGCGTTCCCTAGTGGTCCGTCAGCGCTCTACTGATAAGTGTGCTCGTGCCTGGAAAGCCACTTTATACTTATCATTAGCGCTGTGACTGAACGCTAGCGCGCCCGGCAGCGCACGCGACTAATGGGTTCAAGTACCATCGGAGGTACCTGTGCAGACAACGCCTCTGTAGGCACTGTGGCACGGCGACCTCCAGAGCTTTTTCGACACGGTGGATCACGAGCTACTGCTCGACACCCTCAACAAAGAAATCGCTGACGGGAGCGTGCTGTCCCGATTGGGGCCTGATCTCGCTCAAGGAACTCAACGAGGGTTGCCGGCGGGACCCGTGGAGTGGAGCGATTGCACTCGCCCGGAAGGGCTGACCTGGTGGAGAGCCGTATGCGGGAAAACTGCACGTACGGTTCGGGAGGGCAGGTGGCGGGTAACCGCCCCTGACCCTCACCGCCGGCACCTCCGGGTGCCCGGCACACGATGTGCCGCTTCCAACTGCTTTTGGCCGTCCCACCTGAAGCGGGCAGCTCCCACCCTCGCGACGGCATAGAATGAAAGCACGCAGCGTGGGGCGGGATCAGGTGGGAACGTGCCGGAACCAAATCGGATTGTCATCGTGGGTGGGGGGATCACGGGGCTGGCCGCTGCCCACCGCGTGATGGAGCTGGGCCGTGAGCGCGGCCTGCAATTGGACATTCGGCTCTTTGAGGGCAGCTCGCGGCCAGGCGGCGTCATCGGCACGGTGCGGCGCGATGGGATGGTGCTCGAGTGCGGCCCTGACTCGATGATCACGGACAAGTCGTGGGGCCTCGCCCTTGCCAAGCGCGTGGGGCTGGAGGCGGAGATTGTTGGGACGAACGACGAGCACCGCCGCAGCTTCGTAGTGCGCGGCGGCAAGCTGATGCCGGTCCCGGAGGGATTCCAGCTCCTGGCACCGGCGAAGTTCGGCCCCCTCGCAGCCACGCCGATCTTCTCCTGGCCCGGTAAGGTGCGGATGGCGATGGAACTGGTCATCCCCCCTCGCAAGGGCGAGGAGGACGAGAGCCTGGGCGCGTTCGTGCTGCGGCGCCTCGGCCGCGAGGCGCTCGACCGCATGGCGCAGCCGATGATTGCGGGGATCTACGGCGCGGACCCGATGGAGCTAAGCCTCCAGGCCACCCTGCCCCGGTTCCGAGAGATGGAGCGCGCGCACGGCAGCGTCATCCGGGGCATGTGGGCGCGGAGCAAGGCTGCGGTTTCCAGCGCGGGAAACGGAGGCGCACCCGGTGGATCGCAGCAGGGAGTTTCCGGCGCGCGCTACGGCCTCTTCGTCTCCTTCCGCAAAGGAATGCAGTCGCTTATCGATGGCGTGTTGGCAACGCTTCCAGAAAACTGCGTCCAGTTGGGGGACCCGGCCGCGTCGCTCTCACCGCTTGGTGCTGGCTGGAAGGTGACTACCGGGAGTGGTAACGAATGGCAGGCGGATGGGGTAGTCGTGGCGCTTCCGGCATGTGCTGCCGGGGAATTGGTGTCGCCGCTCGACCTGGAGTTGGGGCGGATGCTAAGCGAGATCCCATACGCGGGGGCCGCGACTGTAGCCCTGATCTACCGCCGGGAGGACGTGCCGCATCCTCTGGACGGCTTCGGATTCGTGGCACCCAAGCGGGAAGGATTGTCCATTCTCGGCTGCACCTTCACCCATCAGAAGTGGCCCAACCGTGCCCCCGAGGGCACCGTCATTCTTCGCGCGTTTCTCGGGAACCGTGAAGCTACGACCCTAGACCGCGACGGGCTCGTTGAGGTTACGCGGCGAGACCTTAGCCGCTTGCTGGGCATGAGCACGCCGCCGCTGGATGTGCAGGTCTCCGCAGGCAAGCGGTGGATGCCGCAGTATCGAGTCGGCCACCTGGACAGGGTGGGGGAGATCGAGCGCCGGTCCAGTGCGCTTCCGAACTTCGCGCTGGCCGG
>JANPLG010000095.1:0-9581 GCA_031426395.1 Actinomycetes bacterium | reverse complement strand
ACCACCACGCCCGTCTCGTTCGCCAGGTTCATGAACTGGCTGGGACGCAGCGTGCCCAGGCGCGGATGCTTCCAACGCACCAGCGCCTCCATGCAGGCCACGTCGCCGGAGCGCGAGTCGATCTGCGGCTGATACCGGACGGTGAACTCTCCGCGCTCCAGGCCCTTGCGCAGGCTTGCCTCCAGTTCCGCACGCTCCGCAGTCCGGTGGTTCATTGAGGCTCGAAAGAACTCGTACCCGCTGGCACGACGCGCTTTCGCACGATACATCGCCAGGTCCGCGTGCTTGATGAGCGTCTCCGAGTCTTTCCCGTCCGTGGGCGACAGGCTGATCCCCACGCTCATCCCCAGCCGCAACTCGAAGCCGTCCACAACGAACGGCTTCTCCAGCGCGTCCAGCATTTTCTGAGCCACGCGGGTGACATCCTGCGGGCGCGTGACACGGGTGATCACTACGGTGAACTCATCGCCACCCCGCCTCGCCAGCGTGTCGGAGCTACGGACGCACGCGGCCAGTCGCTGCGCCACCATGCGGATCAGCCGGTCGCCAGCGCTATGCCCCAGGGTGTCGTTGGCGGCTTTGAACCGGTTTAAGTCGAGGAAGAGCACGGCGATCGACTGCCCACTCCGCCGGGAATCCTCAAGCGCACGCTCCAGCCGGTCCTCGAACAGCATCCGATTGGGGAGGCCGGTGAGGAGGTCGTGGGTCGCCGTGTAATGCTCGTGCTGACGTGCCTGCTCCAGTTCCGCCAGCATCCGCTGCCGCTCAATGGCATAGCGAATGGAACGCGTGAGGAGCTCCGGGTCAATTTGGTCCGTTAGAAGGTAGTCCTGCGCACCCGCCTGAAGCGCGCGCAGCGAGAGGTCGTCGTCCCGCCGCGCGGTGAGGACCACCACCGGGACGTGCGGGAAGTGGATCCTGGTGCGGCGGACGGACTCAAGTCCTGCGCTATCCGGCAGGTCCAAATCCAGCAGCACGAGGTCGAATTCGCCCGACTCAATCCGCCAGAGCGCGTCCGCCAGCGTGGCCGAGTGCTCCAGGCTAAAGCGCCCGCCCCGAGACGAGGCGAGGTGCCCGCGAACGGTCGCGACGTGCTGCGGATCATTCCCCACTAGGAGGATTCGGCCGACGACTGGGTTCAATTTGATTCCCGTTGCCCCTGCCCCAATCCGACGAATGCAAGCTCGGCCGGTGTCCGAAGGGTCGTTCCAAGAGCGATGCAATTTCCTCGCCAATCCAACGGATGAAGCGAAATGGCTCTCACCTCATCCGATGGGTGGGCAAGGAAGTAAGCTCTTCGGTGCGCGGGTGATTCCCCCGTGCCTGGTTCCTACCGTCACAACGCAGATCAAGGATTCCGCAGGCCATGCAAAGCACTCAATTCCGCGTGAACAGATACGCCGTCTGCCTCACGTCGCTGCTGGCGGTCCAGGCCGTGGCGACACTTCCGGCGGTGGGCGGCAACGCCTTCAGCGAAGGGACCCTGGTGGTCAGCCCTGGAAAGGGCACCCCGCCTGCGGTACGACTGCTGGGATCTGACGGAACGCGCATTCGGACGCTCTCGCCCTTCAACCGAACTTTCCAGGGCGGCGTGCAGGTAGCGGTGGGCGATGTGACCGGTGACGGTTACCCGGACATGCTGCTAACTCGCGGCGCACCCTCCACCCCCATTGTGGAGTTCCTGGACGGCGAGACGCTGGAACCGCCACGCCGTGGCAGGCAGTCCGTGACCGCGTTCGACGGCGAGATCCGACACGGCCTCTACGTGGCCGCCGGCGATGTGGATGGCGACGGCCGCGCCGAGGTCATCGTGGGTACGGGCGGCGGGCCGGAGCCGCTGGTCCAGGTGCTGGATAGCCTGACCAACGAAGTCATTGCTGAAGCGCGGGCTTACGGTTCGAGCACCCGAGGGGGCGTCTTCGTGGCCGCAGGTGACCTGGACGGCGACGGCAAGGCGGAAGTCGTCACGGGAAGCGGTCAGGGCGGGGGACCGAAGGTTAAGGTGTTCGATGGACGGACCGGCCTCTTCATCACCAGCTTCGATGCCTACCGCGCCAGCTACCGCGGCGGTATCCGCGTGGCGGTAGGTGATGTGAACAACGACGGCGTTGCGGAGATCATCACCTCGCCGGGTCCGGGGCTCGCACCCAACATCAGGATCTTCTCCGACCCGATGCCGCGGACCGACGGGCTCTCGTTCACCCGGACGGCCAGCTTCCCAGCGTACGACACCGCATTCCGGGGTGGCGTCTCGGTAGCGGTCGCCAACCTGGATGATGATCCTGAAGCGGAAATCGTGACCGTGCCCGTGAACTCACGACCCGTGGTGAAAGTATTCGATGGAGCCGGCGCGCTGCAGACAAGCTTCCTGGGGCTGGATCGGCGCTTCCGCGGCAGCGCGACGCTGGCCATCTTCGGCAGGTCGCCGCGCTAACCTTTCGCCAAGACAAGATTGCGCTCTTCCAGCGGAATGGGAGAGTGGGTGAAAGGGTGAATGGGAGGAACTCCGGCCGTGATTTCCCCGATTCCCTATTCTCCCATTCCCCCTTTCAACATGTCAGAGCGTCTTCGACAGGCCACGAGGAAGACCGATGCTTGGCGATTGCGCGATGGGCACGATGCTCCAGGGGGCTGGACTTGCACTCGGGGCGGCTCCAGAGGCATGGAATCTCCAGCATCCGCTCCGGGTATCGGCGGTCCACCAGGAGGCAGCCCAGTGCGGAGCGAGTTGGGTGCGGACGAACACCTTTGGTGGCAACCGCACTCGCTTGACCCTGGCAGGGCTTGAGACCCACCTCGAAGCGGTCAACCGTGCAGGAATTGTCCTTGCGAGGGCTGCGGGACGGCCGGTAGTGGCCAGCGTCGGCCCCACAGGCGCAACCACGACGGCAGAGTGGGAGCGCGTCTACCAGGAGCAGGTGGCCGCGCTTGGGCTGGAAGGACCGGATGGCTACATCGTCGAAACGGTCGTATCCATCGGCGAGGGCGAAGCCGCTGTCAGAGCCGCCGCCGCGATGGGGCAAGGACCGGTATGGGCGAGTTTCACGCCGGACTGGGAGGGCAACGCGTTGGACGGCACCCCGCTGGAGCAGATGACCGAGCGCCTCGTGGCGGCGGGGGCGGCGGGGATCGGCGTGAATTGCGGCTACGGTCCGGAATTGATGCTGCCGGCGGCGGGGCGGCTTGTCCGGATGGGAATCGCCCCGGTCCTCGCGATGCCGAATGCGGGGCTGCCTCAGCTCCTGGACGGAATGGCCCGATACTCACTCAAGCCGGACGCCTTCGCGCGAGCCGCGATACAGTTTCAGGAGGTGGGCGTTAAGTTCTTTGGCGGTTGCTGCGGAACGACGCCGGAACACCTCCGCGCCGCCGATGCCGCGCTTCGCAAGCTCTCCCAGCCCTGATCCCCGGGATCCATGATCCCCCGATGCATGATCCCCTTCTGGAGGCCACCTACCGTGCAGCGCAATCCTCTCTCGAGACTAGCTCTCTTCGGCACCGTCGCATGCTCAGTCATGTGTTCGCTCACCCTGCTGGCCGGCTGCGGAGATAAGGGCGCGGGCGGTGGTGGCGGCGCTTCGGACACCGGCCCCATCAAGGTTGGCTTCTACGGCGACCTTACCGGCAGCACAGCCACCTTCGGGAAGAGCAGCCAGGAAGGGATCGAACTGGCGCTGGAGGAGATCAACAAGCAGCCCCCGCTGGGCCGTCCCCTGGAGTTGATTTCAGAGGACGATCAGGGCAAGCCCCAGAATGCGACCACAGCGGTGAACAAGCTGACGAGCCAGGACCAGGTGGTCGCAGTCCTGGGAGAGGTCGCCAGTTCCCGCAGTCTCGCGGCCGCGCCCACCTGCCAGAACGCGAAGATCCCGATGATCACGCCGGCCTCCACCAATCCCGAAGTCACGCGGGTGGGTGACTACATCTTCCGGATCTGCTTCATCGACCCGTTCCAGGGTAGCGTGATGGCGAAGTTTGCGCTGGGCACGCTCAAGGCGAAGCGCGCCGCCATCCTCTGGGACGTGAAAAACGACTACAGCAAGGGGCTGCAGCAGTTCTTCAAGGAGACCTTCACCGCCGGCGGCGGCCAAGTCGTTTCGGAGCCGTCTTTCTCCGAAGGCGACACCAATTTTGATGCCCAGCTCAACACCATCAAACAGGCAAAGCCGGACGTGATCTTCGTCCCCGGCTACTACACGGAGGTCGGCACCATCGCGCGGCAGGCCCGCGACCAGGGCATTACCATTCCACTGTTGGGTGGAGACGGCTGGGACTCCCCAAAGCTCTTCGAGGGAGCGGGGAATGCGCTGGAAGGGTGCTACATGAGCAATCACTACAGCGCTGAGAGCGACGCTCCGGAGGTCCAAACCTTCATTGCCGCCTACAAGGCCAAGTTCGGCGGGAAGGTACCCGATGCGATGGCCGCTCTAGGCTTCGACGCCGCCAAAATCCTGGCGGATGCGATAACCCGCGCGGGCGGCACGGATTCGGAGAAGCTGCGGGACGCCATCGGACAGACCAAGGACTACTCCGGCGTCACCGGCAAGATCACGCTGGATGATAAGCGGAACGCCAACAAGGCGGCTGTGGTGATGCGGATCAAAGGGAAAGAGTTCAAGTACGTAGAAACGGTGAACCCCTAGCTATAGAGAGAGGCGGGGGATGGCCGTGCCGTCCGGCGGCGTCCATCCCTCGCTTACCGCCTGATCTGATCGTCCACCGTTCAGTGACCGGAGCCGACCTCTTCCCCCATGGAGACCATCCTGCAGAACCTGATCATCGGGATCCAGCTTGGCGCCGTCTATGCGCTGATTGCCCTGGGTTACACGATGGTCTACGGCGTCCTTCGCCTGATCAACTTCGCCCACGGCGATGTCTACATGATTGGTTCCTTCGTGGGCCTCACGCTGGCGTCACGCTTCGGTATGAAGTTCTCCGGTTCTCCCGCCGGCTTCACCGTGGTGCTCCTGCTGACCGTCACCCTCTGCGCCCTGATGGGGATGCTGATTGAGCGGCTGGCCTACCGCCCGCTCCGGGGAGCGCCCCGCATCACGGCGCTCATCACCGCCATCGGGATCTCGCTATTGCTTCAGGCACTGGCGCAGTTGGTTTTCGGCGCGGACCCCAAGTTCTTCCCGACCCTCTTCGAGCTTTCGACCGTCAAGATTGGCCCGATCGACATTAACCAGAAGTACCTGGTAATCCTGGGTGCTTCGGTGGTGCTGATGGGCGCTCTGGCCTACGTGGTCACGCGGACCCGGATCGGCAAGGCGATGCGGGCCACGTCCCACGACCGCGAGGCGGCTGCGCTGATGGGGATCAACGTCAACCAGGTGATCAGCTTCACCTTCGCGGTCGGTTCCGGTCTGGCGGCGGCAGCCGGCCTGCTCGTCTCCGCAGTCAACAACGTGAAGATCGATCCCTACGTGGGGGTGATGCCCGGACTCAAGGCGTTCGTGGCCGCCGTGCTGGGCGGGATTGGCAACATTCCTGGGGCGCTGGTCGGCGCGATGACCATGGGAATCGCTGAGTCGTTTGTCGCGGGCAGCCAGTACAGCAACTGGCGGGACGCGGTGGCGTTCGGGTTGCTGATCCTCATCCTCATCTTCCGCCCGGCGGGCATCCTGGGTCGCGCCACAACGGAGAAGGTGTAGGCATGGCGCTCCTCCGGACCCTGCCGGGAAAGGTCGCGCTTGCGGTCATCCTCGTTCTTGCGCTGGCCGCCCTCAACGGGCCGATGTCCGACCGCGCCATCATCGGGGCGTTCTACCAGCGGATCGTGATGCTGATCGGCATCTCCATCATCCTGTCGGTCAGCCTCAATCTGGTGAACGGCGTCACCGGTCAGTTCTCCATCGGGCACGCGGGCTTTCTCGCGCTCGGTGCGTACGCCGGCTCCGCGTTCACCGTCTACGGCCAGCACCGCTTCCTCCCGCATCTGCAGAAGGCCGACCTCCTCACCGGCCAGATGGTGCTTCTTGCGGCGCTCCTGGTGGCGGGCATTGTAGCGGCATTGGCCGGTTTGCTGGTCGGACTGCCCTCCCTTCGCCTGCGCGGTGATTACCTCGCAATTGTCACCCTCGGCTTCGGCGAGATCATCCGGGTCTGCATCCAGAACACGGAAGCGGTGGGTGGATCATCCGGCTTCCGCGGCATCTCGGGACCCAGCGGCTTCATCGGGATCCCACCGCTCACCAACTTCTTCTGGGTCTACTTGGTGGTGGTGGTGGTGATCCTCTTCTCGCGCAACCTTCTTCGCTCCACCTCCGGGCTGGAGCTCTTCTCCGTGCGGGAGGATGAGATCGCTGCGGAGGCGATGGGCGTTCCCACCACCCGGCTGAAGGTGACGGCGTTCGTGATGAGCGCGTTCTTCGCCGGAATGGCAGGCTGCCTCTTCGCGCACTACGACTGCTACCTCGCGCCGCAGACCTTCGACTTCCTCCGCTCCATCGAGATTGTGACGATGGTGGTGCTGGGCGGCATGGGAAGCATTTCCGGCGCGGTGGTCGGCGCGATCATCCTTGCGGGCACGCCGGAACTCCTGCGACTGGGAATGAGCCAGCTTGCGCAGAAGAAGGCGCTGCCGCCCGGCCTCTCGCCGGACCTGGTGCGCCAGTTACTCTACGCGCTGCTGCTGATCATCCTGATGCTGACCCGCCCCCAGGGCATTTTCGGGCACCGCGAAGTCACCATCCTCGGCCTCTTCAAGCGCAAGCCGAAGCCGCAGAGCGCGCCGCAATCCTGACCCATTCTCGTCCCGCGTCAAGGATGTTCTGACAGATTGAATGAGAGAGCGAGTGAGCGAGGGAGCGATGGAGCGAAGCGACCGCCACTCACCCACCCACCCACACACCCACACACCCGCTCGCCCCTTCTCCCATTCACCGCTTTCTCCTAGATGCTCGCTGGGGTCCGAAATATGCCGCTGCTGGAGTTGCGCGACTGCACTAAGGTATTCGGGGGCCTCAAGGCTGTCGGCGGCGTGTGCCTGGACGTTGAGGACCGCGAGATGGTGGGCCTCATCGGCCCGAACGGCGCGGGTAAGACGACCGTCTTCAACCTGATCACGGGCGTCTACACACCCACGGAAGGGCAGGTGAAGCTGGACGGCGCGCTGGTATCCGGCCGCCAGCCGTCCCAGATTGCGGAGCGCGGCATTGCGCGGACCTTTCAGAACATCCGGCTCTTCAGCAACCTGACCGCGCTGGAGAACGTGCGCATCGCGTGTCAGCTCCGCGCCTCTGCGGGGATCTGGGACGCAGTGTTCCGCACCGGCCGGCATTACCGCTCCGAGGCCGATGTCCACGATCAGGCGATGGGCCTCCTGGAGCTATTCGATCTGCAGGACTTCGCGGACTGGCGGTCGACGAGCCTGGCTTACGGCGATCAGCGGCGCCTGGAGATTGCCCGCGCGCTGGCGACGAAGCCGCGCGTCCTGCTCCTGGACGAGCCGGCCGCAGGCATGAACCCGCAGGAAAAGGATGAGCTGATGCGCCTCATCCGCCGTGTGCGGGATGAGTTCAACGTGGCAGTGCTCCTCATTGAGCACGACATGCAGGTTGTGATGGGCATCTGCGAGCGAATCTACGTTCTCGATTACGGCGAGGTGATCGCACACGGGCTGCCGGCAGAGATCCGACGCGACCCCAAGGTCATCAAGGCCTACCTGGGCGAGCCGGACTGAATTCATTCCGACGTCGTCGGCTTGCCCTAGGCCTCGCCGATGTCTTCGTTCCACACCTCCGGGTGAGCGGTGATGTACTCCCGGAGCAGCTGAACGCATTCCTGGCTGTTCAGGTCGATCACGGTGACGCCGCACTCCCGAAGCCACTCCACGCCGCCGGTGAAGTTGACGCTCTCGCCCACGAGCACGGTCCCGATGCCGAACTGGCGAACCAGCCCGCTGCAGTACCAGCAAGGCGCGAGCGTGGTGACCATGATCGTGTCCCGGTAGCTGCGCTGGCGGCCCGATTTGCGGAAGGCATCCGTCTCCCCGTGCACAGACGGATCATCCTCTTGGACGCGTCGGTTGTGGCCACGACCAAGGCAGCGTCCGGTGCGGTCGAAGAGCGCTGCGCCGATGGGGATACCTCCCTCCGCCAGGCCGATGCGCGCCTCTTCCAGGGCAACAGCGAGCATCGCTACGTGGCTCATCGTCTCAGGCATGGGATGGACTCCTTGCTATGGTGGCAGTCTTTCGATACTGCAGAGCGAGAGTAAACTGCCGGGTGGTCTGCGGGTCATCATACTGGATGGCAAGTGTTCGAGTTCTTCACGGAGTAGAGGACTTCCTGACCCAAGAATCGCGCTTCCTAGAAACTCACGGCCAGAACTCGATCGTACCCACAGAATTCGCGCAATCCGGTGCCGCTGCAAACAGACACCGGACGGCTCATCTCTCGCCGGATGACGGCAGACGTGCTCCCTTCCGGGGAGAGATCAGCGTTGTCGAGAGGAACTCTAGAGCGTCTCAACTGTTGAGGTTGCCGCGCCGATGCTCCAACGAAGAGCCACTGGTATACTCATCCACAAGCGGCCTCCATCCGGTGGGTCAGCGGCAGGGTCCGCCGCAGCAGTTCCGACACGAGGCGAGTGATGAATCTCCGACCGAGCAGCCCCCCGCCGAAGCCCAATCGACTGCATGGCCCCTCACGCCGCAGGGGCCACTCGGGTCTCCTTGGCGTGGCGGTGTTCATGGTGGCCGGCTTCTTGACCGCGCCGAGCGCCCAGGCGCAGTTCCGTGGCGTCCCGCCGAAGCCGGAGGAGAAGAAGCCGCCGGTCATTGCACCGGTGCCGCCGGGCGTGCCGACCACCTCCGAGAACGCTCACCTTCCCACCGAGAACGAGATCAAGATCGGCCGCCGGAGCGCCGCCGAGGTGGAGCAGGCGCTCAAGGTGATCACGTCCGGGCCGTATCACGACCGCGTCCAGCGCGTTTCACGAGAGGTGGTGGAGGCGATCCAGCGGCAGGAGATCATCAGCGAGTACAAGCGGGTCTATCGGCTACCCAAGGCGAAAGATGACTCCCGCCGCGTCCCGTTCGAGTTCTCCTTCAAGGTGGTGGACATTCCTGATCCCAACGCCTTCGCGCTCTCCAGCGGAGCGATCTACGTCACCAAGGGGCTCCTCGACTACACGCCGAGCGATCACGAACTGGCCGCGGTGCTGGCGCACGAGGTTTCCCATTCAATGTTCCACCATGTGGAACAGATGATGAAGAAGGCGAAGAAGCTGCAGACCACCCAGCTCCTCACCTTCCTGGCCGCGATGGCCGCGGCCGTCGCTGGGGGTCCCGGTGCCGCGAACGTCCTGCCGTTGGCACTGGCGGGCAATCTGGTGAACACCGCCACGCTCACCGGCTTCGGGCGGGACCTGGAGGCGGAAGCGGACCGGATCGGCATCATGACGCTGCGTGACACGAGCTACAACCCGGTGGGGATGCTCACCTTCATGCAGAAGCTCTCGCGGGACTACAGCCTGCGCGGCAACCCAGACGTGGGCATCTATGGCAGTCACCCCTACCCCAACGAGCGCGTGGCTGCCATCCAGAAGACGCTGGAGAAGTTCGGCTACCGCACGGA
>JANPLG010000094.1:0-3618 GCA_031426395.1 Actinomycetes bacterium | reverse complement strand
CTTGGGTATCTTGGGTCACGTGGGTCCAGGGTCTCGCGACCCTGGCTACATGCTTTCGCCCATCCAGGGCTTGGTTGTCTCTAGCCACCTTGGTCCAAGGTCTCGCGACCCTGGCTACGTGCTTTCGCCCTTCCAGGGCTTGGGTATCTTGGGTCACGTGGGTCCAGGGTCTCGCGACCCTGGCTACATGCTTTCGCCCTTCCAGGGCTTGGGTATCTTGGGTCACCTTGGTCCAAGGTCTCGCGACCCTGGCTACGTGCTTTCGCCCCTCCGGGGCTTGGAAGAACCGCAAGGCAAGTCGCGATCACCGTATCGCCCTGTCATTCCTGGCTCTGATCCGATCCGTGAGCCTCCGTCCTATCCGTGAAGTTCGTGTTCCATCTCCCCCGCTTGATCCGCGCTAATCCGTCCAATCCGCGTCATCCGCGTTCCATTCCCCAACACGCAGCCTCACGTCTAGTACTGCAGGGTGAGCTTGGCGAAGCCGGAGAAGAGGGTTCGGCCGTCCAGGATGTCCTTCAGGCCGTTGTGGGGCACGAGGGCCGAGGTGCCGAAGGTGAAGATCACGTTGTCGTTCAGGAAGGGGCGGTGGCGGAAGCCGAGGGAGTAGTCCATCCCGATGCCGCGGTTGATCTTGCCCTGGTTGAGGATCAGCTCCAATGCCTGCGTCTTGTGGAACTGGAGCCAATTGGCGTTGAGCGACATCCGCCATTTGGGCGTCAGGTCGGCGTCGTAGCCCATGTTCACGATCATCACGCCGGGATTGACGAAGTTGCTCTGCCCCTCGAACTTGCCGCTGCGTAGGCTGGGGAGGAGGCTGCTGTCGCTGACCAGGTCGAGGCCGGCGCCGGTGAGGGGGATGCGGGACGCCTGCCAGAAGCTGAAGCCGCCGCCAGCGAAGATCGGGTTATCGGTGATGGCGTCGAAGCCCCGCGCACGGCCATCCAGCGGGTTGCCGTCTCCCGAGGCGTAGAAGAACGAGGTCCGGAATCGCTGCCAGTCCTTGTCGTAGGAGAGTTCCAGGGCGCCCATCTGCGCGTTGATCCGCTGCGACCGCCGTGAGATCGGGTTGCGCGTGTCATACCCGAACGCCTGGATGAAGGCGTGGGAGACGTTGATGCGGCCGAAGTGGCCGTCGCCTGTGGTCCCAATGTAGCTGGAGTGGATCGCATGCTCCTGGGCCGTGCCCACCAGCGAGGGCCGCGTCTGGAACCCGAGCCGGTTGTAGTGGCGGCTGGGCTGGTCATGGTTGTGCGCGAAGAGGAGCTGGCTGGTGTATCCGGGGCGCGGGAAGTCCTGCCGGAATAGGTTCGCGATGAAGATGTTCTGCTCGCGGACCTTGAAGCTCCGATTGAGGCGGCTGAAGGTGTCCTTCTCCAGCGGCCGGAAATAGGCGAGGTTGTACTGGTACCGGTTGCTGTCCGCGTTCCCGAAGAAGCGGATGCCGGGCTGGTTGTCGACGAACAGGAAGCCTCGGAAGTCCGACGTGAACCCCTGGATGCCGGCACGGACGGAGAGGAAGTCGAAGTTCGGGCTGAGGTCGGCGATCTTGTACTCGCCGAAGAACTCCTGGAAGCCGATCCAGGTGTTGGTCCGTGAGGTCCCCTCGCGGACGTCCACGGCGGGCAGACCCGTCTCCCGACCGCGCAGGTGGTTGACGTTGAAGACGGGCGTGACCCGAACGGACCAGTCCTTCGGGCGAAACGAGGTCTGGCCGCTGAAGATTTCTGCGGAGAGCAGCAGCGTCTCGTCCGCAATGAGGATGTCGCCGTCTCCGAAGAAGGGGTACCGGCCCGGTCCGGAGGAACTCACGTTGCTGGGAACCGCGACCTGGCGGTAATCGACCAACGTCTCGCTCGACAGGGAGAGATCGAGGAAGGTCCGGTTTCCGCGGATCGGGTAGTCGCCCTTCAGGACGTTCTGGGTGTAGGGGTTCAGCCAGCGTCCGCGCGTGGAGGGTGCGCCCAGCCCGGAGCGGTAGCGCGGCCAGTCCGGGAATCCCACCCGCCACCGATCCGGGATCGGCACGAAGTGGTCGTCCGACTGCACATCCCGCCCTTTGACCGTGGGCGGCCCCGCCGCGCCAAGCGGAGGGAGCACCGGCAGCCGTTGCAGCGGCTTCTTCGGCTCCTCTTTCTTCGGCTCTTCGGGCTTCGGCTCGTCCTTCTTCTCTTCCGGTTTCTCCTCCGGCTTCGGGTCGGCAGGCTTTTCCGCAGCCTTCTCCGGAACGGGCGGCTGAGCTTGCTCGATCAGTGCCTGGTCCGCGCCTGGCATGGCTGAAGTGGCGGGCGGATCCGCTGCGGCAGGCACACCGGCGGTAGGTCCAAGACCGAAGCCGATGAGCGCGGCAAGGAGGGCGCGTGAGGAGGAGGGCATTCAAACGACTCGGGCCTGACGGCGAGGATACCGCGAGGACTAGTAGAGGGCCGTGGTTGGGTTGCGCCTGCGTGGATCAACCGCACTCGCACGTTGGCGTACCGCGCGGGGAATTCCTGCCCTATTGCTCGGTTGCTGCGGCGACCGACTTGAGGGCTTGCCTGCCGGCAATGCAAACCGGTTGCGAACTACCGCCTGCCGGGGCAGGGAGATGAGCGGTCCAACGCGAACCGTCTCCTGGTTCGGGTTGCCTCCTGCCCGACCATTACCTTTCGGTCGCGGCCTTCCCTGGTCCGCCCACCCCCAGGCCCCCGCATTGCCTTCCCGTCTCCACATCTACCGCCGGTCGATTCTCGTGGGCGGCATCTCGACGGTTCTCTTTGGCTGGTGCGCCGTCGCGGCAGCTCCCAAGGACAACGGTCGTTTTGTCAAAACCCTGCATGAGGCGCATCAGGGCGACTGGTATGCGGAGAGCCTGAAGGACCTGAACGGGCGCGTTCCCGTCGGTAAGCGCCTCACCGAATGCACCATCTGCCACACGCCGCGTGACTGGGTCCAGAACCTCATTCGGCCCCTGGCTCCGGTGGACACCGCTGCTTGCACGCGCTGCCACAAAGTGAATGACAAGGACCCGGACTCCTACCTCGGCACGGTGCAGGGCACGCGGCTGGTGCGAACCGGCCACCTGAACCCGCCACCGGGCGCACCGGAAACCGACAAGGGGCTGCGCGTCGATCCGGAGTCACGCCAGACGGTGGCGTTGTCCTGCGCCGCCTGCCATCCCGACCACGAAGGGCAGAAGCCGGTCCAGAAGGCGGAGGTCGAGGTGGATAAGTCGACGGTCCAGCGGATCACGATGACCGATTCCTGCCTGGGCTGCCACGTTCCGACTGCGAAGGGAGCGCGCCCAGACGCTGTACTCAAGCTCTTTGTCGACAGCCACGAGGCGCTGTTTGAGACCGGGGAGCTCAAGACGAAGGACCGCGCCGGCGTCCTCGACTCGATGGCGAAGCAGAAGAAGGTCGCCGAGCGCTTCTGCATGCCCGCCTGCCATGACGAGCACAAGCCGGCCTATGGCGACGCCCAGTAGCAAGACGACCCACTCCCTGTAGCCGCATCCGCACCTACTCGACCGCTCCCGACGCACAACAGAAACGGCCGTCACCTTCCATGACCGACGTCAGCCAAGCGCAGATGATCAGCCTGATTGAGGAGAGCGATCTCTTCACGGAGTTCTTCGAG
>JANPLG010000093.1:0-2978 GCA_031426395.1 Actinomycetes bacterium | reverse complement strand
GGTTTCTGGTTCCTGGTTTCCGGTTTCCCGTTTCCGGATTCCACTTCCCGATGTTGACATGGTCAGCGAGGGCGGGAGCGGAAGACCATCACGATCCCGATGAGCGAGACGGCGAGGGCGAGCACCTCCAGCCAGGTGAGCGCCACCTGGGCCGGCGAGTTGTCGAGCTCCGCGCCGCCGAGCGTTGGCGCGAGAGTGGATTGAACCAGGAGAGGAATGGCCACCACCGCAAGGATGCCATTGAGCCAGAGGCCCCACCGGGTTTGACGCCAGACGCCATAGAGCGCGAGCCCCAGGAAGAGCCACCCACCGGCCTGAGCTAAGATTCCCGCAAGAAGCTGCGGCCCGCCAACGCCATTGATGGTGGTGACCGTTGCCATGATGTCGAAGCCAAGCGCGCATCCGAGCGCCACGCCCGTCAGCCGCCAGCCGAGCACCGCCGCCAACCGCCGCTCAAGGGGAGAATCCGGCCCCGGTCCTCCGTTCAATGGGCGTTCTCTTCCACGACGACTTGTAGAACCCTGGTCACGCAAAGTTGAACCACGCTCTGCTTTCTCTATCAATTCGCTAGTGGTCAGTCAGATTAGGTCTGTGCTTATCGGAAGTGCTTCGATTCGTGGGCACTGCTGCCCCTGC
The DNA here is from genome assembly GCA_031426395.1 of Actinomycetes bacterium. Lineage (GTDB taxonomy): Bacteria > Armatimonadota > SYMT01 > SYMT01 > SYMT01 > JANPLG01. The sequence continues at coordinate 2,342 of JANPLG010000093.1, read as the reverse complement.
GAGGCTTTGGGAAATGAATCGGATTGCAAATTGAAAACTGCAAATTGAAAATTGAAAATTGTTCGAGGGTCAGCGGTCGCAGCCTCACGCCACAGACCGAACCCTGAACCCCGAACCCTGAACCCTGAACCCTTGCTGGCTTCCTTGACACTCATTTTCAGCCGCCCGTATAATCTCACGAATTTGGGCCAGCTTGCGAAGAGATTCTCCCCCTGGCTGGAAACAGGAGCGAACCGCCATTCACATCGTGGACTTCCGCGGATAGCACCTGGGTTCCGCTCGGCGCCAGCTCCGGTGCCTCGCCTGATAGGGTCGCCCCCGGGTCCACGGTCGTGCAGGACTGGAGCATTCTGAGGCTCCGGTGCGGAACATGTCCTGGCCGGCAAGCGGCAAGCTTTGCATACGCCACCCACCGGCCACAGAGTCAGCTCTGAGAACGGTGACACCCAACCTGGTCTATACCCAGCCAGGTGGCTCCCCCCTCGTTTGCGCATTCCCGTCTCCTTCAGGAGGACACGTTGAGACAGCTTCTCACCTTCATCGCGCTGCTGGCGCTGGCCGGCGCGGCGATCTTCTATAGCGTCTCCCCACAGTACCCCGTCAAGCTGGGCCTGGACCTGCAGGGGGGTATGCGGGTGACTCTGGAGCCCGACCGGGCCAAGATGCCGCCAGGACAGGTGCTCAACGCGGAGGTGATGGAGCAGGTCCGGGGGGTTCTTGAGAACCGCGTCAACAGCTTCGGCCTCTCCGGCGCGGAACTGCGGGTCAAAGGAAGCGACCAGATCCTGGTGCAGCTTCCCGGGGCCAAAAACCCGGAAGAAGCGCTGGCGCAGATCAGCAAGGTCGCCCAGTTGGAGTTGCGCCACTTTGTGAACGTGCGTGGCCCCAGGAACATGACCGCACGCTACGAAATGTCGATGGCGGCGGGGAATGCGCAGGCAGGCGAGCCGGACAAGTACACGTTCCGTGACGCGGTCAGCGGCAAGCCGGCGGACGCCAAGGAAGTGATCGCTGGGGCGCCGCTCATCGTCAAGGGCAACGACCTCAAGCCCACCTCCCGCGCGGTGATCGATCCAACCGCTGGCAAACCGATCGTCACCTTCGAGCTTCGGCCTGAGGCGGCACGGGTCTTCGCGGACTTCACGATCAAGAATCAGGGAGAGATCCTCGCCATCATCCTCGACGATGAGGTGATCTCCGCTCCTTCCATCGACACCCCCATCACCGAAGGGAATGGCCAGATCAGCGGCTCCTCCGTGATGGCCGAGGCGAAGGTCCTCTCCAACCTGCTGAACTCCGGCGCACTCCCCATCCCGATGAAGGCTGCGGAAACGCAGGTGGTCGGTGCCACCCTCGGGCAGGAGTCGATCAACCGGAGCATCATGGCCGGTCTCGTGGGCATCGCGATCGTTGCGCTCTTCATGCTACTGTATTACTGGCTGCCGGGCTTCGTAGCCTGTATCGCGCTGGTGATGTACGCGGCTCTCACCTTCGCGCTCTTCAAGGCGATCGGGCTGGTGCTGGACCTACCGGGTATCACCGGTTTCATCCTCTCCATCGGTATGGCCGTGGACGGCAATATCCTGATCTTTGAGCGGATGAAGGAAGAGCTGGCTGCCGGTAAGCCGCTGAGCCAGGCGATCCAGACCGGCTTCACCCGTGCCTTCGGTGCGATCCTCGACTCCAACGTCACGGTGTGGATCATCGCCCTGATCCTGGTGATGCTCGGCTCACCGATGGTCAAGGGCTTCGCCATCACGCTGGCGCTTGGTAATGCGGTTGCGATGTTCACCGCCATCACGGTGACCCGCGCGCTCCTGCTGCTTCTAGTAGAGTTCGCCCCCTTCGCGCGGAACATCAAGCTGTACGCCATCAACAATAGCTGGCTGGCGCTGGTCTTCCCGCAGTGGCGTCAGGGCGCGGTGCTCCGCATCTATGAGAAGCGCAAACTCTACTTCACCATCAGCGGTGTCCTGGCAACCATCTCGGTGGTGTTCATCTTCCTCAGCCCGTTCGGGATGGGCTTGAAGCCAGGCATCGACTTCACCGGCGGGTCAGTGATTGAAGCCGCCTTCCGTGACCCCGCCGTGACCCGGGAGCAGGTCGTGACTGCGCTCGAAGGCGCGGGCGTCCGTGACGCGGTGGTGCGGATCGGTAAGTCGCAGGCGACGTGGACCACGGTCAACCTTGAGGCGACCGACGTCACCCCGACCGACCAGGCCCGCATCCGGGAGCACCTGGAGAAGTCTCAGATCCTCACCGGCTTCGATCCCGACGCCTACAAGGCGGAAACAACCGACAAGACGCTGAAGGTGACTGCTACCTTCACCAGCCCGGTGACG
>JANPLG010000092.1:0-2280 GCA_031426395.1 Actinomycetes bacterium | reverse complement strand
CATCTTGAGCGTGACGAAGCCGATCCAGCTCAGGGTCACCGGGTCCCGCGGGTCCTTCGCGTCCGCCTCGCGGAGCGCCGTGAGCGCCTCCGGGTACTTGCCCTGGCGATAGAGTTCCACTCCTCGCGTGAACGGATCGGTGGCCGGCTTGGTCTCCTTGGGTCGAGGGGCCGCCGTTTGGGCGTGCGCCGATGCGGCGACCAGACCGGGGGAAACATGCTCTGCGGTTACCGCACCCAGGGAGAGCGCCGCGACCAGTGCCCCGGTGCGGCACCGGGAGCCGATCACCCTGCTTGGTCTCCCGCTTTCGCGGCCATGGTTTCGGCTGCTCATCTGGGCTTCTCCTGGTGGAACGAGACGGGATGCAAGGCGTCGCCGCTTTGCGAAAGGAAGCTATCAAGGAGCCGTCGCGGAGGGTTCCTTCACGGTTCCAGAAACGCGTTGCGCTTCCCTATCACCCGAGTAATTGAACCGCAATCTCGGCGCTGCGTCCAGCCGCCTCCCGGAGGTGCGCCGCCCGTGCCCACCGGTCACGTTGGGCATCACTACGGGTCCGTGGATTTGCGCTAAGTACGTCATTCAGTGTTTCCCACAAGGCACCCGTTTCCAACCTTTCTTGGTTCAAACCCCCTCGGGCGGCAGCTTCTTTCCCTCCCAACCGCATCACTGGCCGTGATTTCAAGCGGCTGAGGAGGGAGTCGACCTTCGGGTCGTAGCTGATCCCTAGGACCGGCACGCCTCGTGCCGCAGCGAAGATTAGGGCATGGAGCCGCATGGCGATCACGACCTCCGCCTCGCCGGCGAGCGCCATCCACTCGCCCGGCGTGAGCGACTCCCGAACGACAGTGGTGCGCGGCAACCGGCTTGCAAGCGCCTCTGCCAAGGCCAGGTCCCGTTCTGGCTGCAGCGGCCACGCCTGGACGGCAACCGATTCCGGTAGCCGTCCCAGCGCCTCGACTATCGGGTCGACCAGTGCTGCAGCGCCCGGCCAGTCCCGCAGCGCCACCGCCACGACCGTCTTCCCCGATGACTTACCCGCCGTGAGGGCGGCAACGCGCGGCGATGGCTGCGGGTCGAGCGCGAAGACCGGGTCAGCCGCCACCTTCACTTCCGGTGCGCCCTTCCCGGTCACGCCGATCTCCGCCAGCAGTTCTGCCGATTCGGCGTCGCGAACGGTGATCGCATGGCACCGGCGGAGCACGGACGCGGTCCAGTTGCGGGCCTTCGGGCGGATCAGCGGCCCGATGCCCTGGGACCAGATCATAGTCGGGCACCCCGCAAGCTGCGCCAGCCGGAGCGTCCCGAGGTAGTAGAGCAGCGACTTTAGGCTGGTGGTGTCCTGAAGCAGGCTGCCGCCGCCGCTCAGGAAGAGCGGCTTGCGCCGAAGCTCCGCCAGCAGCGCGGACGGCTGCATCCGGGGCACGCTCCGGATGTTCAGCGCGGCTGCGGTGGCGGCGGGAGTCGCGCTCATCGCCGTAATGGAAAGCGCGGGCGACCGCTTCCGCAGCAGCTCCACGCTGGCTGCCAGCACCGCCTCATCGCCTGCGTTGCCGAGGCCGTAGTAGCCGCAAAAGAGGACGCCCCGCCGTCGGGTTCGACTCATCACTCGTCGTCCTCATCGACGTACTCTTCCAGTTCCCGGCGCGTCGGCCTGCGCGGCACACGCTTCATCCTGGGCTGCATGGAGAGCCAGGCGAATGCGACCACGAAGCCCAAGAGCGAGCCGGTCCAGAGGCCGTTCCAGGTCCGCATCAGCGTCACTTTGAGTGGGCTGTGCAGGTGGCAGAAGGAGTTCAGCATCCCCACCTGACCAATGGCACCGATCAGCAGCAGCGGCAATGCCCAGCGCCGACCCCGGGGGTGCAGCGCCATCACCAGGCCGAGGATCAGCGCCGGGTGGCCGACCATGAACTCCTTGGTGCGGGGCCGGATGCCGACCACCCGGTCCAGCAGCGAGCGGAAGCGCAACTCCAGCTCCGAGACCCCGACGCCGGAGTCGTTGCCGGAGCGGGCGACCAGGAGCACCAGCGCCACCGCGCCAATCAGGAATGCTGCCAAGTGCCAGATGCGCAGCGGCTCGTCAAAGAATGAGCGCAGGCGGAGGATGATCGCATGCCGCTCCTCGTCCCAGGAGTCGAAGTCGCCGCTCATCCCGGTCAGGTAGACCAGTCCGACGATGGCGATGGGGACGACGGTCGCCACCTTGATCCCGGCGAACGACTGCACCTTCACCAGATACGGCAGTCCGGAAAGAATGGCGGCCACGAACACCGCGCCCGC
>JANPLG010000091.1:0-3930 GCA_031426395.1 Actinomycetes bacterium | reverse complement strand
CTTGGAGAAAGTTTACGAGAATGCCCTGGTGCTCACGCTTCGGAAGTTGGGCCTCAACGCTGAGACACAAGTCCCAATCACGGTTTACTATGACGGTCAACCGGTGGGTGAGTACTTCGCCGACATCCTCGTGAACGGATGTGTGATCCTCGAGATCAAGGCGGTTGACCGTCTTACTGAAGCCCATGAGGCGCAGCTCATCAACTACCTTAAGGCAACAAGGATAACGGTCGGTATTCTCTTCAACTTCGGACCGAAGCCGCAGTTCTCTCGCAAGGCGCTCTCCCGCTGGAAGCACGGCAGGCCGTCAATCCAAAACTTATCTGATCCGCGCTGATCCGCTCAATCCGCGTCATCCGCGTTCTATTCCCCCACCCGGCAACCCCAATGAAATACGCACTACTCACCGCATTCACGCTTATCGGAGTCGCAGGGTCTGCGCAGGCGCAGGGGCTTCCGCGTATACAGGCGCTCTATCCGCCGGGCGCTAGGCAGGGGACCACGGTGGAGGTCGCCATTCGCGGGGGAGGCATGGAAGGCGCGAAGGAGGTCCTCGTAAAGGGTGACGGGCTCTCCGCGACGCTGAACAGCATCGACGTCAAGATCGATGCGGCGGAGCAACGCGTCTTCAGCGCCAAGTGCGCACTCTGCCATGAACTGCGCGGACCGGCTAGCATGACGCGGACGGCGGAGCAATGGACGCAGACGGTCGACCGCATGATCCGTGACCGGCAGGCACCCATTGAGCAGGCGGAGCGGGCCAAGATTGTTTCCTACCTCTCGGCGGCGGCACGCGCTTCTGCCGGCCTGACTGCCAAGATCACCGTGGCACCCAACGCCGCGCCCGGCCGACGGGAGATCCGGGTGGTCGGCTTCAACGGCACCTCCACGGGTTTCCCGTTCGAGGTCACCGCACAGCCAGAGAGCATTGAGCTAGAACCGAACGATAAGCTGGAAGCGCCGCAGGCCGTCACACTCCCGTTGACCGTGAGCGGGCAGGTGGGGTCGGGCGATGTGGACCGCTATCGCTTTGAAGCGAAGAAGGGCCAGCGCCTCGTCTTCAACTGCAATGCCTACCGTCTGAACGAATCGAGTCAGGTCTTCTTCATGCCCGTCCTCTATCTCTACGATGAGAAGGGCAAGGAGTTGGCGAAGAACACCGGATACTTCAGCTTCGACCCGCTCATCGACTGGACCGCACCGGCGGATGGCAGCTACACCGTTCTGATCCGCGACATGCTCTACCGGGGCTCCCCCGCCAGCATCTATCGCCTTTCGATGGGCAGCCTGCCCTACCGCGCCGCGCTCTACCCTGCCGGCGGACGTCGCGGGGAGACGGTACAGGCCGCCCTCATGGGCGAGAACATGGCACCCGCCACGGTTCCGATCCCACTGGCTGCGGACGCGGCGCTCGGGTCCCGACAGGTAGTCACCGGTCACGGTGCATTCCCGTTCATGGTCGGCGAGTTCCCGGAGCACGTAGAGAAGTCAGACGCCAACCCTTCGGCAGCACCCACCGCGATCGCCCTGCCCGCAAGCCTCAACGGACGCCTCGTCACCGCTGACGAGACCGACCGTTACGCATTCTCCATCACCAAAGAGAACGCGGGCGCCTACAGCTTCGAGGTCTTCGCAGACCGCGTCGGCTCTCCCGTGCTGGCCCAGCTCACCTTGCGAGACGCCCAGGGCCGCGCGTTGAATACCGTAGCCGCTGGCACCAACGGCCGCGACCCACGGCTGGACGTCACCCTGAGCCGTCCCGGTGACTACACACTGGAGATCAATGATCTCGATGGCAAGTCCGGCCCGTCCGACCTCTACCGGATCACCGCCGGTCCCGCCCTCCCCGACTTCGAGGCCACCATCGGTCCCGACAATCCCTCGCTCGGTCCCGGTGGTTCCATCTTCCTGCCGGTGCAGATCCGCCGCCGCGTGGGCGTCACCAGTGACATTGAGGTCACGCTCAACAACCTTCCAACGGGCATCACCGCCAGCAAGGCGGTGATCCGACCCGACCAGAATCAAGGCTTCGTGATCCTCACCGCCGCGCCGGATGCGAAGCTCGGCTCCTACACCCTGACGCGACCGGTTGCTAAAGCCGTTGTCAGCGGCCAGACCGTGGAGCGCGAGATCCAGCCTCTCGAGATCTACCTGATCAACAACAACCGGATGATCCGGCCAGCGGGCAACATGGTGGTCAGCGTGGGACCGGAGCCGGCGTGGACCGTGACGCTCTCGGTCAAGGAGCCCCGCCTCGGAATGGACACCGGCCCGCTGGAGGTAACTGTCCGCTTCAACCGCAAGGGCGAGGGTCGGGATATGCCGTTCGCCATCGTCGGGACGCCGTCAGGAGTGCAGGCCCCCGGCTCCATCCTTTTCCGCAAAGGCAGCAACGAGACCACCTTCACCCTTCGCCCGAGTAACCAAGGGATCTTCGCCCGCGCGGCACAGGACGGCCCGCAGCAGTTCCAGATCGCCGTCATCACCGGCCGTGAAGGCGAGGGCATTCAACTTGCAAGCACTCCGCTCGTCATCACCGCGAGTGCCCCTGCTCCGGCGAAATGAAAGGCAGTTTGCACCACCTTTTGTTCCGAGTACCCTATACATGACGGGGCCGACCGGAGGCAGCAATGGCGCGACTTAGTGGCGTGGTGACGAGAGACGGCATTCATTTGGATGCCTTTGCAATGCGGGAGCTTGGTGCGCGATTCGGTGAACGAGTCGTGCTCGAGGTAGGGCCAGCTCCGGGTGCCGACGAGATTCAGGCTGCAGCTTTGCGTCACGCTTGGCGCAAGCTCGGAACCTCAGTTGGGGTTCGTGCACCTGAATGGACCGGCACGGAATGGGTCGTGCACCTCTGGGTCCGCGACTTCCCCGAGGCTCAGGGCCAACTGGTTTTCGATGCGAACGGCGGCCTGATTGCTGATCGATCGACCTCCCAGCGACAGCTTTGGGAGGCCCTCGGTGCTGAGAGTGCCGTTAGTCCGGCAGCCTGACAACCGGTCGTGCCTGCCAGCCTGCTGCGTATCTGTCCTCAGGTGGCAAGGGCTCGACGTCTGCTTCGAAGAAGTAGCGCGTTGGTGCCATCTACGGATCACCGGTTGCGATGGCGATCTCGCAGTCCAAGGCCTTCGTGATTCCGGACTGGATGTTGCACTTCACCAGATCGCGTCAGTGGATGACATTGCAGCAGCAATTGACGATGGTTTTGCGCCCATCGCCATTATTGCCACGGATGATTTCACTTCACATGCCGTCGTTGTCTGCGATGTGAGAGCGGGCGAGATCGTGGTGATGGATCCCGCGCGCGCGGAGTATGTCACCTGGCCCATCCGCGCCTTCCTTTCACGGTGGGAACCGTTGAGCGGGGACGCCCTACTGATTGGTTCTATCGGCTTGAACTCCTGAAGGGCGCTTGCGGTGACTCGTCCTCGCCCATACAGTTTCATGAGACGATGAAAGCCGGTTAACTCACCGCGCTCGTCGCGCCATTCGTACCTCGCCCTCACTCGTGCCGGATCGCTACGATTGGATCAAGGCGCGCGGCGGCCATGGCCGGGAGGACGCCGGAGAGGATGCCGACCGCCACGCAGACGGAGAACCCTAGGGCAACGGACTCGGCCGTGATGATCGGCTTCAGCGGCGAATAGTTCATCGACACAGCACACACCAGCAGCGCCAGCCCGATCCCCGCCACGCCGCCCATCGCGGAGAGGGTCACCGCCTCCGTGAGGAACTGGTAGAAGATGTCCCGCTTCCGCGCGCCGACCGTCTTCCGGATGCCGATCTCGCGCGTGCGCTCCGTCACGGTGACCAGCATGACGTTCATGATGCCGATGCCCCCCACCACCAGGGAGATGCTGGTGATGCCGATGAGGAGGGTCGCCATCAGGGTGAAGACCTTGTAGAACATCGCCAGCAGTTCCTTGG
>JANPLG010000090.1:0-16761 GCA_031426395.1 Actinomycetes bacterium | reverse complement strand
GGACACGGATTCCCCACGTTCCTCGCGGGGTTCGTCGGGGTTGTGTGGCGAAACCGGGCTAAAGACGGGGTGTCTCACCCTCCTCATAGGCGATGTGCGGGGAGATCCGACTTGAGGCGAGCCATCATTGGGTGCGGGGTGTTTGCGCTGCTCGGCCTCGTGGCGCCGCTTGCCGGGCTGGGTGCAGCACCGAAGCCTCCGGTTGCCACCCCAAAGCACGTCCCTTCATTCAGTCGGGACATCCTGCCGATCCTCGCGGACAACTGCTTCGCCTGCCACGGACCGGACGCGAAGCAGGCAAAGGGCGGGCTGCGGCTCGATCTGCGTGAGAGCGTCACCCGCCCTGCGGACTCCGGCTCGCCCGCAGTGACGCCCGGCAACCCGGCGAAGAGCGAGTTGCTCCGTCGGGTCATGGCCACGACGGTGGGCGAGCGCATGCCTCCTGCGGACAGCCACAAGCCAAGGCTAACGGCAAGACAGGTCGAACTCCTCCGCCAATGGATCGCGGCCGGTGCGCCCTGGGGCAGGCACTGGTCGTTCGAGCGGCCCATCGCTGCGCCGGTGCCGCCGGGCGCGGCACATCCAGTTGACGCATTCATCCGGCAGCGGCTGGCAGCGGAGGGGTTGAAGCCTTCTCCGCCCGCCGCGCGGGAGACACTGCTGCGCCGGGCGACGTTCGACCTGACCGGCCTTCCGCCCACTCCTGGGGAAGCGCGGGCGTTCCTCGCCGACCGCTCGCCGGACGCCTACGAGAAGGTGGTGGACCGTCTGCTGGCTTCGCCCCACTTCGGAGAGCGGATGGCGATGTGGTGGCTCGACCTGGCCCGCTACGCCGATACGGACGGCTACCAGTCGGATGAGACGCGGACCAACTGGCCGTGGCGGGATTGGGTGGTGGACGCGTTCAACCGGAACATGCCGTTCGACCAGTTCACGGTTGAGCAGTTCGCCGGAGACCTGCTGCCCAACGCCACCCCGGAGCAGCGCCTCGCCACCTGCTTCCATCGCAACCACATGACCAACGGGGAGGGCGGGCGCGACCCGGAAGAGTCGCGCATCGACTACGTCATCGACCGGGTGAACACGGTAGGCTCCGTCTGGATGGGCCTCACCGTCGGCTGCGCGCAATGCCACACGCACAAGTTCGATCCGATCTCGCACCGGGAGTACTACCAGCTCTTCGCCTTCTTCAACAGCATTGACGAGAACGGCCAGGCGGGCCGGGCGGCCAAACCATACCTCCCGTACCGCTCACCGTACGCAGCACGGGCGGTCGCGGAGGCGCAGGAACTGGTGAATGCCCGTGCGGTTCGGGAACTCGCGGCTCGCCGTGAGATGGAATCACCATTCGCTGGCTGGCTGGCCGAGCGCTGGCGCGAGACCCGCAACGGCTACCGCGCCTGGCAACCGATCCGCGCCACCGAGCTTCGTGCCGTGGAAGGCACCGCTCTGGCGCAGGCGGCGGACGGGACGATTGCGGCAGACGGACCGAACCCGCGCCAGGACGACTACCGGATCGCAGCCGCGCCTCGGTCGGGGCGGTTGACTGGGCTTCGGCTGGAGGTCGAACCACTGGCGAATGGCCGCTACTCCCGTGGATCGACGGGAGAGTTCATCCTGACCGACATCAAAGTCCAGGTCCGACGGGCCGGAAGCACCCAGGTGAGGGACATCGCCATCTCAGGTGCCACGGCCACCTTCTCCACGGACAAGGCGAAGAACGGGAACTACGGCGATATCCGGGACACGCTGGACGACGACCCGCGCAACGGCTGGACCACCAAGGGCGGACCGCCTGGACCGCACGCCGCCGTGTTCGCCTTTTCGGAGCCGCTCCTGGTTGCGCCGGACGAGGAGATGGTGGTTGAGCTGCGGCACCGGTCGACGCTGGGGGACGCGAACTTGGGTCGCTTCCGACTGCTGGTGACCGAGGAGCCCGGAGGCGCGGTCCAGGGCGCCGGTGCCACCGCATTGGAGCAACTCGCAGCCTCGCAGGTAGCCTCTGCCGAAGCGGTGCCTCCCGCACTGCGCGCCCGGCTCTTCGAGCAGTTCCTTACGGGTCTCCCCGGCTACGTGGCGGAGAAGGCCGCTCTCGACCGCGCCGCGCGGCAGCTTGCAGAGGTCAAGAAGGCTGCGGGAAACGTCGACGTGATGGTCCTCTCGGAGCGCCCGAAAGAGCGGGAGAGCCATGTCTTGCTTCGAGGCGTCTGGGACAAGAAGGGGGAGCGGGTGGAGCGGGATGTGCCGGCGGCCATCGCGCCGTGGCCGACAGGGCAGCCGCGTGACCGTGCGGGGCTGGCGCGCTGGCTGGTCTCGCCGGAGAACCCGCTGACGGCGCGGGTCGCGGTGAACCACCTCTGGCAACTCCTCTTCGGCGCGGGGCTGGTCCGCACCCCGGACGACTTCGGCCTCCAGGGGGAGCCTCCCACGCACCCGGAACTGCTCGATTGGCTGGCTATTCGCTTCGCCTCAAACCATGTTCCCGGTTCCCCGTTCCCGGTTTCCGGTTCACCCTCCGCCCAACCAAACAGGAAACCGGGAACTGGGAACGGGAAACATGGCCCGTGGGATGTGAAGGCGCTGATGCGGCTCCTGGTGACCAGTGAGACCTACCGGCAGAGTTCGAACCTCACCCCCGAATTGCTTCGGCGGGACCCCGAGAACCGGCTGCTGGCGCGGGGGGCGCGGTTCCGGCTCCCGGCATGGATGCTGCGCGATGCGGCCCTGGTGCATGGTGGCGCTCTGAATCCAGCGGTCGGCGGGCCGCCGGTACGGCCGTATCAGCCGGAAGGCGTGTGGGAAGAGATCTTCATGGGCCGCTTTCGCTACGAGCCGAGCGAGGGCCGGGCGCAGCACCGTCGCTCGCTCTACGCCTTCTGGCGGCGCTCCATCGCTCCGACCTTCCTCTTCGACTCCGCGCAACGGCGGGTCTGCGAGGTGCGGCAGTCCCGCACGAACACCCCGCTCCAGGCGCTCACCTTGCTGAACGATGAGACCTACTTGGAAGCCTCGCGAGCAATGGGCGCCGAGGCCGCCCGATCAACGCATGACCCGCGAACCCGGCTTGCGGGCCAGTTCCGCCGCGTGCTCCTCCGCGCGCCCGGCGAGCGGGAGCTGGCCGTGCTGGAGCGGGAGTTCCGAAGGGCGCAGGCCCACTACCGTAAAGATGCGGCTGCTGCCACGAAGCTGGTCCAGCCAGGAAAGGGAGCATCCGTTCCTGATCTGGGAGATTGGGCGGCCTACACCGTGACGGCCAGCATGATCCTGAACCTGGATGAGGCGATTACCCATGAGTGAGCGTGAAAGCCCCCTGTCGATGACGCGTCGCTACTTCCTCGGGCGGGGTGCCGGGATTGGGCTGGGCGCTATTGCGCTGGAAGCGCTGGCCGGTCGTGCGGAGGCCGCGTCCCTGCCTGCGGGTTCGGTGGCGCACTTCCCGTCGCGGGTGCGGTCGGTGATCTTCCTGACGCAGTCCGGCGGTCCTTCGCAGTTGGAGCTGTTCGACCAGAAGCCGGGGCTGGAGAAGTGGGCGGGGCAGGAGCTGCCGGAATCGGTGCGGCAGGGGCAGCGGCTGACGACCATGACGGCGAGCCAGAAGCAACTGGTGATGCCGGCCCGGGTCCGGTTCCAGCGGTTCGGCCAGAGCGGCGCAACGGTGGGAGAGTGGCTGCCGCACCTTGCCGGAGTGGCGGATGAACTCTGCTTCATCAAGTCGATGCACACCGACCAGATCAACCACGCGCCGGCGATGACGCAGTTCCTCACCGGCCACCAGATACCCGGCCGACCGAGCATGGGCGGGTGGGCCAGCTACGGGCTGGGAAGCGAGAACCGGAGCCTTCCGGAATACCTGGTGATGATCTCGCGGATGCAGCGCCCCAGTGACCAGCCGCTCTACGACCATTATTGGGGCAGCGGCTTCCTCCCGTCCCGCTATCAGGGGGTGAAGCTCCGCAGCGCGAAGGACCCGGTGCTCTACCTGCGCGATCCCGACGGGCTGCCCCGCGAGGTCAGGCGCGGGATGCTGGACGGATTGGGCGATCTCAACCTGATGCGGCATCAGGAAACGGGCGACCCCGAAATCGCGACTCGCATTCGCCAGTATGAGATGGCCTACCGCATGCAGGCGAGCATCCCGGAGCTCACCGACATGAGCCGGGAGCCAGAGTCGGTCTTTGATCTGTATGGCCCGGACTCCCGCCGGCCAGGGAGCTATGCGGCTAACTGCATTCTGGCGCGGCGATTGGCGGAGCGCGGGGTGCGCTTCATCCAGCTCTTCCACCCGGACTGGGACCATCACAGCCGCCTCCCGTCCTGGTGCGTAGCGCGGTGCCGGGACACGGATCAGCCGACAGCGGCCCTCATCCGCGACCTGAAGCAGCGTGGCCTCCTGGATGAGACGCTTGTGATCTGGGGCGGGGAGTTCGGCCGGGGGGTGGCGGGGCAAGGGCAGTGGGACAGCCCGGAAGCGGGCCGCGATCACCACCCACGCTGCTTCACCATGTGGCTGGCAGGCGGGGGCGTGAAGGCCGGCCTCACCTACGGGAAGACGGACGACTTCAGCTACAACGTCGCCGAGAACCCGGTCCACGTCCGGGATCTCCACGCCACCGTGCTCCACCTGCTGGGGATGGACCATGAGCGGCTGACCTACCGTCACCAGGGCCTCGACTTCCGCCTGACAGGGGTGGAGCATGCACGAGTGGTGAAGGAGATCCTCTCTTGAGAATGCGAGTTTCGAGTTTCGGATTTTGGGTTGCGGGCGGGGACGGACGGCGGGCGGCCCTTGTAGGAATCGTTGCCGCGAGTTGCCTCTCAATAGTGCCGAGTGTTGGCCCGGGTGCGGCGGAGCTGACGGAGATCGTGCTTTGGCCGGTCGGGATGCCTGCACCGGTGGTGGCTGCTGATCCGCCGGAGCGGGTGGAGAAGGGGCCGGACGGGATCTCCCGTCGGAGCAACGTCTCGCGGCCGCGGCTTTTCGTGCACCGGCCACCGCGAGGCGTGAAGCCGACCGGCGCGGGCGTCATCGTAGTTCCCGGCGGCGGGTTCGGGCGGCTGGCGGACGAGCACGAAGGCTCCGATGCCTGCAAATGGCTCGCCGGCCAGGGAGTAATCGCGTTCCAACTCGCCTACCGCACCCCGACGAACATGCACCCGGAGTCGCACAAGGGTCCGGTGCAGGACTTGCAGCGGGCGGTTCAGGAAGTCCGTCGCCTGGCCCCGGAGCATGGCGTGGAGCGGGGGAAAGTTGGGGTGCTCGGCTTCTCCGCCGGAGGGCAGGTGGCGCTGATCGCGGCGACCAACCCTCCCGGCTTTCCGCTCGATGCGGAAGCGCTATCCCACAAGCCGGACTTCATGCTCCTCGTCTACCCGTACCGGATCTACGACCCGGCCACGAAGGCGCTGCGCATGGACATCCGCCTCGACGCGGGGCTGCCGCCATCGTTCATCGCGCAGGCTTCCGACGACACCGCATCCCTGCCGCAGGGGAGCGCGCTGCTCTACCTGGAGTTGGCCAATCGCAAGGTCCCCGCAGAGTTGCACCTCTACGAGAAGGGCGGCCACGGTTTCGGGATGCGGCCGCGCCCAGGAGCCACCGGCCCAACCGACTGGCCGCTGCGCGCTCTGGCATGGCTGCGGGGGCGAGGTCTCATCAGAGAAGATGAGAGGGAGAGATAGAGAGGCGATGACGCGCGTCGAATCACTCCCAGACTGGGACCCAGTGTCCTGGCAGCGGGGTTTACCAGCCTGGGCGCAGCCCCACCGGCGGGCCACCTGTCCCTTGGCATGACGTTCCGATTCAGTGCATTCCGTCTCCAAATCAAAATGGCCGAGTTTTAAGAATTATCGGATTTGAAATCAAAAGGCATCATGGATCTCCGAGTACTTCTCACCTGGACGGTGATGTTCGCCGTGCCGTGGGCAAACTGGCGAGAGCTCAAGCGGTATGACCCGACTTGGCCTATATTCAGGCGCATTCACAGCAGGATGCAAGTGATCTTCTCGTCAAGCGTAATGTTACTTTCCTTGGCAGGGATACTACCTATGCCCGTCGCTGCACTTATTGCTCTGGTGCTTGTATCGTCGACGTTGATGCTGATCTGGATCGGCTTGCTGATTGGTGAGGCGTGGGTGAGCAAGGGAGCACAGCGTGATCATCAGTAAAGGTCGTTTTCCGTCTTGATTCGGATGGCGCTAGCGGGCGCGGCTTCGGGATGCGGCCGCGCCCAGGAGCCACCGGCCCGACCGATTGGCCGTTGCGGGCACTGGCGTGGCTGCGGGGGCGCGGTCTCATCAGAGAGGATCAGGGGACGAGATAGAGTGAGGGGGGATGGCGTGCGTCAAATCGCTCCGATCCTAACCGTTTGACCCCTTGGCACGACGTTGGACAAGTGGCGATGAGGAGTTTCCATGCTGGCAGAACGCATGCGGCGGGTGCGCGCCTCGCCGATCATGGAGTTGATCAAGACAACATCCGGAGGGAACTACCTCTCCTTTGCCAGCGGCCTGCCGGATCCGGCGCTCTTTCCCCTGGAGGAACTGCGTTCCGTCACAGACGAGGTGCTGCGGACGGATGGCGTGGGCGCTCTCCAGTACGGAGCGGCCGAGGGGTACGCGCCCCTGCGGCAGTCGGTCGCCGCCATCCTGCGGCGGCGCGGGCTGCAGGCGACGGCGGACCACGTCCTGATCACCACTGGGTCGCAGCAGGCGCTCGACCTCGCAGCGCGGGCGCTGCTCAACCCCGGCGACCGGGTCATTGTCGAGTCGCCGACCTACCTGGCGGCGCTGCAGGTCTTAGAGAGCCTGGAAGCGGAGTACCGGGTGGTCCCGATGGACGCAGACGGGATGCGCTCCGACGCCCTCACCCCCAGCGTCCTTAATGGTTCCCGCCTCCTCTACACCCTCCCGAACTTCCAGAACCCTTCCGGAGCCACGATGACGCTGCAGCGACGGCGCGAGGTTGCGGGAAAGGCTGCGGCGGCTGGGGTGCCAGTGCTGGAAGACGACGCCTACCACGACCTTCGCTACGAGGGCGAGGCGTTGCCGCCCGTCGCAGCGTTGGCGGAGAACGCCCACGCCATCTACACCGGAACCTTCAGCAAGGTGATCGCGCCAGGGGTGCGGGTCGGCTACCTCTGGGCGCAGCCGGCGTTGGTGGAGCGGCTGGCGCAGCTCAAGCAGATCACGGACCTGCATGCGGGGTCGCTGACGCAGCGCGTGGTGCAGGCCTACCTGCAGGCGGGCCACCTGGAGCCGGGGCTGGAGCGGTTCCGCACCGCCTATGCCCGCCGCCGGGACGTGATGCTGGCCGCCCTGGAGACGCACTGCTCCCCGTGGCTGACCTGGAACCGGCCCGCCGGAGGGATGTTCATCTTCGCGAGGATCAAGCCACGGGCGGCTGGCACGCCGCTGGACGCCGCCGACCTACTGGCGCGGGCGATGGAGCGCGGGCTGGTCTTCGTGCCGGGCGCGGCGTTCCACCCCGACGGATCAGGCTCCGATACGCTGCGGCTGAATTTCGTTAGCGCCCCCGAGGAACGGATCGAGGCGGGAATCCGCATCCTGAGCGAAGTGCTCCATGAGTGGTCGTAGTCCTGCCGCAGGGTGTGCCCAGCGATCAGCTCAGGTGGGTGCGGTGGGGACCGGACAGCCGGCACCGTAGCCCAGAAACGACAACGAGGCGGTGACTTGCACCGCCTCGCCTGAAACTCCGTGCCAGCCTCGGGGTTAGGTGAGGCTGAGCGGGCCGTCCCCGCAGAAGTCCGGGTTGCCGAAGCGGTCGATGCGGTGGCCGAAGCCGTGGGCCAGGGAAAGCAGGAGCCGGTTGTGCGGCACGCGCGGGTACTTCAGGGAGCGGTCCATCTTGAAGTCGAGGCCGTTGCCAACAAGGACGAACGGGATGTTGTCCAGGGTGTGGCTGTTGCCCTTGCCCAGCTCGTTGGTCCAGACAATGACCGTGTTGTCCAGCAGGCTGCCCTTGCCGCCCGGCTCCGGCGTCTCCGCGAGGCGCTTCGCCATGTAGGCCATCTGCTCGCAGTACCAGCGGTTGATCTTGGTCAGCTTCTCCTGGCTCTCAAGCTGCGTGTCCGGGTGGTGGGAGAGGTCGTGATGGCCTTCCTCCACGCCCAGCCAGCGCATCCGGGCACCGCCCACGGAGTTGGTGATCTGGTATGTGGCCACGCGAGCGAAGTCCGCGGCGAAGCTGTTCACCAGCAGGTCGATCTGCAGCTTGCTCAGGGTGGGCAGGTTGTCGTTGTCCTCGCGCACCCCCGGCTCCAGCTTCGGAACCGCATGACCGGCTTGCTTTTGGGAAGCCTCAAGCTGCTTCTCCATCTCCCGCACCAGGGTGGCGTGCTCTTCCAGGATCTGCCGGTCCTGGGTGCCGACCTTCGCCTTCACCTTCTCAAGGTCAGCGCGAAGGTCGTCCAGGACGCTCTTCAGCGTCTCCTGGTCCTGCGCCCGTCCGTACAGTTTGTTGAAGAGCTGGTAGGGATTGTCGATGGGGGAGACGGGCTTATTTCCGGCGGTGTAGGATATTCGGGTCCAGGTGTCCGCGCGCTCCGGCACCATCACGCCCAATTCCAGCGACCCGAACCGAGTGCGGGTCGCCGGGTCCTTCTGCAGGAAGTTCTTGATCTCCTGGTCGATGGAGATGCCGCTGGCCCAGCCTGCCGGGGTATGGGAGCCGCCCTGGATGTTGCCGGGGAAGAGCTCGATGCCGGTCAGCAGGCAGCCGATGCCGCGCATGTGGTTGTCGCCGTCCCCGCGGACGCGGTCGCAGACGCCGTGCAGGAAGAGGGAGCGGTCCTTGAACGGCTCCAGCGGGGTGACGATCGGTTTGAGCGTCTGAAGCGGACCTTCCTCGTCCGGCCAAAAATTGGTGGGCACCACACCGTTAGGGCTGAACATGACGATCAGCCGCTGCTTGCGCCGTCCCACGGTGCCGGTAGCGGCCTCAGCCAGACCCGGCAGGTTCAGCACGAAGGGGAGCGCCGCAGCGCCGACGCCCAGGTCGCGGAGAAACTCTCGGCGGGTGTGTCTCGGGTTCAAAGGTAGCCTCCGGAATGCGGGATCAATCCACTGGCTCAGACGGCGCGGCCACGAGGAAGTTTCTTGCGAAGTCGTAGCGAAGCGGTTCAGTGCCGTCGCTCTAGGCAGCGTCAATTCAGGATGCAGAATTCAGAATGCAAGGGATCGCAGGATGGTGGGCCGGGGTTCGGGGATGGGGCGGAGCGTGCTGTGGCTTGCAATTCCGGCACTGGTCTGTGGTCGTCACGCAAGGCCAGCCTTCGGTGCGAAGCGCTTCCTATCTCGCCCCCCCAAGCGCCGTCATTCCGGGCTGTACTTGTCACGGGCGAGGGAGTGTTGCCCTCCCGGAACCCATTTGAACCCCGCCTGATCGTGCTCCCCGCCACGGCCAACGGAGCCATGCGTTAGCCATGGACGAGCTGAGTTTCACTGGCGTGGAGTTTCACTGGAGCTATCCATGCCCCCCAGGGGCACGGGCACCCTCCACGCATGAAAGCCGGTGCTGGAGTGCCATCTGCCGAGCGGTATGCCTCACGGCGACGGCACTCTCCCCCAGAATTGGGGGCCGGGGGGGCCAAGGCTCGAAAGCACGTAGCCGTCGCCGCCAAGTGGTTGTGAACCTTACGGCTAAGCTTGTAGAGAGCGGGACTTTCTTACCATCCATTTGAACCCGGCTGGCGCGAGCGCCCCGACATGCACGACGGAACTGCGAGATGTGTCGCACAGGTTCTCTGATCCGCGAAGATCGATTGAATCCGCGTCATCCGCGTTCTATTCCGGGCACCTGACTCTCCGTCAGCTCTTGAGGGCTGCCAGGACCATCGTTTCGACCATCTGGCGGCGGATGCTGTAGCCATTCGTAGTGAACGACTGCCGCAGTCGCGTTTCCGTATCCGTTCCATACGCGCGGACCGGCTGCTTCACCAGGTGCTCGAAGAGCTGGGTGACGAAGGCGGAGTGGGCTTCCTCGCTGCCGGCCACGTAGCGGGCGAGATCGCGGGCGCCGGCGAACTTCGTCACCTTCCCGTCGCGCGTCTCGTACTGGCCGGTCGCGTCAACCGGCGCACCGTTCTCCTGCTCGCGCAGCCGGCCCACCGGATCGAACTTCTCCAGCGTGAAGCCGAGCGGGTTGATCATGTCATGGCAGGACATGCAGGCGACCGGCTTGGTCTGCAGCGCGATCCGCTGGCGCGTGGTGAGACTGGGGTGCAGGTCGGCGGCTGCCGGCGCGACGGCCTCCGGCGGCGGCTGCAACGTCCGGCCCAGCAGGCTCCGCGCCACGAGGACGCCTCGGTGGATAGGAGAGGTCGACTCCACGTAAGAGAAGCCGGCCATCAGGAAGGGGTGGGTCAGCACTCCGGCCCGCTCCTGGGCGTTGAGCGCCACCGGCTGGAACGGGGCATCGGCGGGAAGCTCAACGCCGTAGAACTTCGCCAGCCGGCCGTTCAGGTGGACCTTCTCCGCCGTCAGCAGCTCCCTGTAGTCCGACTTCTCGCCCCAGACAATCTCCTCGACCATCAACTCCAGGGAGGTGCGGAGGTCGTTCTGGATTTCGGGCGTGAAGCCGGGGAAGCGCTTGGCGTCCTTCGCCAGATCGGGCGCATGATCGACGCGGAGCCACTGCGCGAAGAAGTCGGCCATCTTGGCGCGGGCGCGGGGATCGGCCACCATCCGCTCCGCCTGGGCCTTCACCTGCTCCGGGGTCGAGAGCTGTCCCGCAGCAGCGGCCTTCAGCAGGTCCGCATCCGGCAAGGAGTCCCAGAGGCCGAAGGAGAGGCGGGAGGCGACATCGTACGGGTCAGCAGCGCTGGTGCCGGCCTCGCGGTAGAGGAAGCGCGGCGACTTCAATGCGAGCAGCACGACCTTCCGCACCGCCAGCTCCGGATCGGTCACGGAAGCGAACTGCCGGTCCAGAAAGACCTGCTCCAGTTCCGGGGTGAGGGGCCGGCGGAAGGCGCTCTCCACGAACTTGCGGCAGAACTCCCTCAGGCGCGCGGGGCGGTCCGGAGCAGCATCCGCCGCACCGGAGAGTTCCCGCAGGTGCGAGGCGACGTAGGCGGCGGTCTCGAAGGCGGCTTCCGTGGTGGCCTCGTCCCACTCTTTGGAGATGGATGAGCCGCGCTCATAGCCGATGCTCCGATCATCCGGCGGGAAGGGAGTGGCGACGACATAGGTCTCCGGCACCTGGACAGGCCGCAGGTGCCGGGCCGAGATGACCTGCGCCGCGCGATGCGGGAGCTTCCATTCAAGGAAGAGAGACGCCTTGGTGACCGGCTTCTTCTTCAGTTCTTCGGGGTTATCCACTCCCTGCGTGCTCTTGGAGAACTCCAGCCGCAGGGGATAGGCGCGGCCCGCCAGCAGGTGGAGCGAGGCGCGGTACTCGTTGTCGCTGCCGGACTTCACCAGGGCATCGATGAGCGGCGTCGCCATGTCGTTGATCCAGAGCCGCGAGGCGTGCTCCGTCTTCACGATGATCTCGTACTCCCCGGACTCCGGCGCAATCACCGAGCCTTCCCAGCGCATGGAGAAGAGGTAGGGATCAAGCTGCGGGTCCGGCGCCGTCTGGCCGAAGTCGAAGCTGATCTGGGGGTCGACGCGGTCGAGGGCCTGGTCCATGGGACGCTGGCGACGGGTCTTGTAGTAGCGCCCGCGCAGTCCCTGGCGCTCGTCTTGTCCAGCGGCGGGCCGCGCGGTGGGGCGGAAGGAGGCGATGAGATCCGCCGTAGCGTTGCGGAACTGCTTCACGGTGAGGCGGGAGAGTTCCACGCGGGCCGGTCGGTTCCGCGCCTGCGCCAGGGGGGAGTAGAACTCGGCGTGGAGGTAGGCGGACACCTTCTCCGAATCGGGAACGGAGCACTTCTTGCCGGGGCCGGGCGGCATCGCCTGCGAGATGTATCGCGCCAGCTGCCCAATTGACTTGTCGCCCATCAGCGGCTTCTTGTACGCCTTGCTCCCCTCGCCCTTGGCCCCGTGGCATCCGGCGCACTGCTGCGCGTAGACCTGCTGGCCCGTCAGCTTGCCACTGGCTGTCTTGATCGGCTTCAACCCCGCCCTGGGGGCCTTGCCGGCTTGCATAGCAGCGGCCATTCCCGGCAGCGTGACCAGCAACGCCGCGCACAGTCCGAGCGCCGGGCGAGGAAGGGGCTTCTTTACAGACGACATCAGGTCCAGCTCCGCAGGACGCGCACGAGAGAGGCGTAAGATCGCCTCATCCTAACCGCAACAGCGTGACGCGCAAAGTCACCACGCCGAAGCCGATGCAACCCCGGTAATCAGATGCCGGGGCGGCCCCGCTGTTCCATGCGATTCACGGTCGAAGAGTTGACGAGATTGCTGTCGAGGCCGTGAACCGGATAGGCCCGAGGCTGGGAAGCCCTGGCTGATGACACCCATCGGACAACCCTGCGAGCCTTTTGACGGGAGGTAGGACTACTTCTTCGCCGTTGCTTCGGCTTCTCGTCGCTGCTCCTCAGCGGCGGCAGTTCGCAGGGCTTCGAGCTGTTGCGGAGTCAGGGTCAGCGTCAGCCGCCGCTGGAACTCCACGGCCAGCCGTTCCGTCGCCAGCTTCCGGACGCGCTGCGCTTCCTCGGTTTTGGCCTTGAGGGCACCGAACTCAGCGGTCAGATCCGCGTTGACAGCCTCACGCGCCTGCCCGTAGACGACCTCAATGCTCGCCATGAGCTCTTGCTGGGTCCTGCTGAGGATCGCCTTAACCCGTGTCTGGAGCTGTCCTTCGGCGACCTCGTGCAACTTCCGCACCTCAGCCCGCTGCGCTTCGGTCGGGTTCACCGCTTCCTTGAGCTGCCGGCTCTGCGTCCTCAACTCCGGGGTGTGGACGGTTTCCTGCCAGGCGGCATGCAGCTTGGCAACCTGTTCATCCGAGAGGAGCAGCGTTGCGTTGAGGCCAGGAAGGTACTGACGGCTCGCCAGGGTGCCGCTCTTGGAGGACCACAGGGGTAGTCCGGCAGGGTCCGGTTTGCCCTTCGTCTTCTCGGCAGCGAGTGAGGGAGGACCCGAGGCGAAGAGAAGCCCCAGCATCAGGGCGAGAAAACTGGTCGCGCGCATCTCAACGATCTCCTGAAACGGATTTAAGTGCATTGGGTGCAACCGCGTGGCGGGACGTTTCAGGTGGTTTTGCTTCAATCGATCCAAGAAGGTTTCTGGGTGCGGTTAGGTAGTCCACCCTCGCACCTCAAGCCCGTCCACGGCCGCAAAGTGCTCGTCTCGGGTGAGCAGTGGGACAGCCGCTTCGAGGCAGAGGGCCGCGATCCAGAGGTCGTTCTCCGGGATGGGTTGACCCTTGCGCCGGAGGGCCATCCGCACCGTGGCGTAGCGCGCGGCCACCGCGGGGGTTACGTCAAGCGACTCGCACTTCGCTGCGAAGCTCAGCGCCAGGTCCCGATTGCGCTCCGGCCGCCCACTCTTCTCCGCGCCGAAGAGCAACTCACCGAGCACGATGCTGGGCAGGTAGACGGCGGAAGCCTGACCGACCAGGGAGAGCACCTCCCGTTCCCCAGCGGCGAGCGCAATGTAGGCGTTGGCGTCCACTGCGAAATCACCACTCACCTTCGATTCTCCCGAACTCCCGGCTGAGTTCCTGCTGCATCTCGCGCGCTTCCTCGGGCAGTAGGGTCCCCGCGAACGACGCGAACCGTCCCCCGATTGCTGCCGGCGCATCCTCGTCGCTGAGGAAGAGAGTGACCTGTTGTCCCTCGAGGAGTTCCAGCGGGCCCAACGGCCGGAAGTGGCCGCCTTCCCACACGGCTGGGATGGGGCTTCCGGTCACACTGGCTTGAGCGCAGGACTCGGTTGGCAGTTCGATCTGCCATTCAGCGGTCGTCCCCTGGTGGGGACCGCTCCGGGCCACAGACCTGGCTCCGATCAGGTCCTGGAACTTCCGGGCGTCGAGAGCACCGCAGACGGCAGGCACCTGGTTGTTCAGGCCGAGCGCGCGGTGGACGTCACCCGCCCGCACCCGGATGGAGCGATTCCCAGTTCCACGGGCGGGACGAACGTACTCCTCAACGACATGCTTGCGGATGCGGTCTGCGAGCTTCTGCATTTCCTTACCTTCCCCGAACCAGCATCATAGTGAGATTATTATTCACTATGATGTCACGCTTTGCCAGCGCCGCGTTGCGGGGTCAGAAATCCACCTCAGGGATAGTCTCAATTGAGTCTTGAACTCAGAATCACTAAAGCTGCGCGGAGCACAGAGCAATCGCCACCGCCGCTATTCGGGGGCCTGCGCCTCCGCGAGCTATGACAGGAGCGTGAGTACTACCAGCCAATGCAGCACGCTTCGGTGGGGGTTCACATTCGGGCTACCGTGTGATTCCCACACCCTACGCAGGACACGAGGTCAAGACGCCGCAACTTGCACCCACTCGCGCCTCGACTGCGTTCGTTGGAGAAACCTCCTGATGGATCGAAGGTCCTTGTTCCAGGCCGGCGTCGCGTCTATTGCCGGCTCCTGTCTCTTCCCCGGCTTCACTGCCTGTTTCGGCGATCCTCTTACGCCGCTGAACGCTCGCAAGCCGGGCACCGAGGCGGAGCTGCGTTACTGGCTCCAGAACATGGTCTGGCACCATCGCTTCTCCAACGAGGAGGTCACCGCCGCAACGGGTTTTCCAGCGGGCGAGGTGGAGGCCGCGCTCAAGCGGCTCAACATCACGCCCGAGAACCGGCCTCCGCGGCCGGCAGGTGCGCCGCTGTTGGTGCTACCGTACCCCGGCGGGCGGCATCCGCGGATCGGCTTCTTGGACGGTGCCGTCGACCCGCAGCGGGAGACGAAGATCAGCATCTTCACCCCCTGGGACCGCAACAGCTACGTGGTCGCTGACGTGCCGGAGGCCATCTGGTCGAACCTGGGACTGACCTATCTGGCGCACACGCACGTCCCCACGGTCTGGAGCCGGCAGGGCATCCAGTTGGAGCCCCTGGAGTGGACCCGCCACCGGGACGGGACCCTGGCCTTTGAGCGGAAGCTGCCGAACGGCATCCGGTTCGGCGCACGGGTCGTGCCGGCCGCGGCCTCTGTGGGCATGGAGCTCTGGCTGATGAACGGAACGGATCGGCCCCTGAGTGATCTCCGGGTGCAGAACTGCGTGATGCTGAAGGGCGCGGCGGGCTTCCAGGCGCAGACCAATGACAACAAGGTCCTCTCCGCCCCCTACGCCGCCGCCCGCTCCGCAGGGGGAGATCGCTGGGTGATCACCGCGTGGGACCCGTGCGACCGCCCCTGGGCCAACCCGCCCTGCCCCTGCGTCCACTCCGACCCCAAGTTCCCGGATTGCCCGCCGGGCGAGACGCGCCGCCTGCGCGGGTGGCTCTCGTTCTACGAAGGGAACGACCTGCAAGCCGAGCGACGCCGCATCGATGAAACGGGGTGGAGAACCGGCAAAGGCTGATTTGCCGGAAGGCCTCTTACGGTGTGCAAGCCAGTGCGGCCGCTCCAAGGCCTTGCCCATGTTGGTGCGACATCTCTTTCGCAGCCCGGCTCAGCCCCTGGGCGGTTGTCCAACACGACGGCAACCCACGCGCACTGAGATTACTCAATGCTGCCTACACGGGTGCGGCCACTTTGCCCAGCGTGATGAGCAATGCCACGCAAAGTCCGAGTACCGGGCGAGTAGGGCGAGAAAGGGCCTCGCAACAGACGACATTAGGACCAACTCCGCAGGGTGCGCTCGAGAGGGGCGCGGGGTTGCCTCATCCTAACCGCAACGGCGTTACGCGCAAAGTCACCACCCTCGCAGCCGACGCCGCCCCGGCCGTCAGATGCCGGGGCGGCCCCGCTGTTCCATGCGATTCATGACCGAAGAATCGACGAGATCGCTGTCGAGCTAGTAACTCGGATAGGCCACTTCAGGACGAACAGGAGCACGTAGAGCGATCAACCGTATTGGGAGGGCCGTCCACTTCGCGAGCAGCCGCCTTCGGCGCGTGAAGTTTCAATCAGCGGCCGAGGTAGGCCTGACACCGCCCATCACGAATCTCCCCGGGTAAAGTGAAGTTCGCGAGCGGTCTGCACTGCCTCGAATATCAACGGATCGTCTCCCTGAGCGTCGTCGGCAAAGCTCTTCATTCGGATCGTCTGTTGCAAAGCTCCAAGAAACTGACTTGCAAAAGCCGAAGGGTGCTGACGCGCGAAGGGAAGATAGATCTCCAACGCCTCGCGAGCAGCGGCTGCGCCGGCCCGTGGGCTGTCACCGAGGATGAGTGAGTAGATCATGAGGCTTTTCGCGAGGTTGGGAAGGAAAGCCTCCGGACGCGCCGTCGCCAGGGTTCGGCGTAATTTCACAGCTTCTTCTACCGCGCGAAGTGCCTCCCTGCGCCGACCCAGGTCGGCAAGCGCGCCACCCAGGTTATTCAAACTCATGGCCAAGTCGGGAAGAAAGGCGTCCGGACGAGCCTCCGCAAGGCGCCGGTAGATCGCGAGCGCTTCCTCGGTCGCCAGCAGGTCATCCTCACGCCGACCCAGGTTGCTGAACACGTTTCCCAGATTGTTCAGACTTCCAGCTAGGTCGGGGAGAAAGCCGTCAGGTTGGGCCCCCGCAAGGCGTCGGTAGATCAGGACTGCCTCTTCGGGTAGCTGGTCAATAGGCCGGGGCAGCCGGGTTACGTCGCACCCCAGGAGCGTCCGAGGTTGAGCCGTCCCGCCCGCCGGGCGATTTCGTCTGGGAGCCAGGGCACCTCCTTGGTTCCAAGCACGCGGTCGGTCAGGTAGCC
>JANPLG010000089.1:0-4036 GCA_031426395.1 Actinomycetes bacterium | reverse complement strand
CCATCGCGGTGGTGCGGTTCAGGTGGCCGGTGCCGCCCGGGTCCTGGACCACCTCCGTCAGGTTGCCCCAGGTGTCGCCGTATTCGTATTCCGTGACCACGTTGTTCAGGTTGGTCTCGGTGAGCTTCTGCCCGTAGCCGTTGTAGGTGTAGTCGAACTGCTCGCCCGTCGTCGCGTACCGGGCGTCCCGCACCCACTTCACCTGGCCTCGGTTCCCCGTGTTGCTGTCCGCGTTGTCAAAGTAGTCGAAGGCGGTGACGTTTCCTTCAGCGTCGGTGACGCTCGCCTTCTGGAAGTACTTGCTGGCGTTGTAGTAGCTGGTGGTGACCGTCTCCCCGGAGAAAGCGGGCAGGGACTGGGTCAGGACGTTCCCGTGCGGCCCGTAGGTGGCCTCCACGATCTGCGCCGGGTGCAGGTAGTAGGAGTTGTCCATACGCCAGACCCGCGCGGGATTGGTGGTCTTGATCACGTTATTCGCGGCGTCGTACTCCTTCAGGTAGAGGTACATGCTGCCCATTGAGAGCCACTGATTGCGGAGCTGGCTGTCGTTGATCGCCAGGACCCCTCGGTCCAGGCCGGTGGTGGTCTGCGTGCCGGCCCAGGTGCCCGTCCCGCCCGTCTGCTGGTTGGCCTGAGAGGCGATGTTCCAGGTGACGGTGCCGCCGCTGCCGGGTTCGGTTACGGTCTCGGTCCAGACGGTGCCGGTGGGGAAGGGCGCGCTGTAGTAGCTGCTCACCGCGCTGTGGGTGTATGAGACGGTGTGGCCCAGTGGATCGGCGATGCTGGCCAGCAGCCCGGTCTCGGTGCCCGCCATGCCGCTGTAGCTGGTGTAGCCGAAGGTGGTGGTCCGGTTCAGCCCGCTAGGTTCCTGGCGCACCTTCCACAGATTGCCGTCCGTGTTGTACTCGTAGGCGACGGTGTAGACGGCGGTACTGGTGCTCGGATCAATGGGACCCGCCACCTGCGTGATGCGGTAGGCCGGGGCCATGCTCGTACCGATATTGGTCCAGGTCACGGCGAGGCTGCGGCCGCTCGGGTCGGTGATGCTGGAGAGCAGCTTCTTGGTGCTGCTGTCGGGCATCGTGACGGTGCTGTAGGTGAACGTGGTCGTGTTGCCGTGCCGGTCGACAATGGCGCTGCAGACCCGCTCTTTGCTGGGGCTGCCGTCCGGATCGGCACCGCCGCTGGTGAAGTGCTTGACGGTGCCGTCCATGCCCCGCTGCTCGTCGGAGAGCACTTCCTGCGGGCCATTCTCGAGGAACTGGTCGTAGTCACTGGAGAGCTCGTCGTACAGGTAGGCGGGCGGGGTGTAGAGGCCGTCGGCGTCCCGCTTGTAGAAGTGCTTGCCGCCGAAGAAGTCGGTGCGGGCGACCTTGTCCGCGCCCACGGCGTCCCCCTCGTTGTCCTTGTCGGTGGTGGCGGCTTCCTCCGCGCGGATGTCGTACGCGTGCGTCCATCCGGTGCCGAAGGGACCGACCCGGTCATCGTTGCTGTTGTAGGTCCGCTGCCACGCCAGACCCGCGCCACGCGCGGGGGAGACCTGGATATCGGTGAAGCTCTTGAAGAGGTTGCCGTTGCTCAGGTTCACGTCCCGCAGGGTGCGCTGCCACGGAAGCACGCCGTTGAAGCCCCGGTTGCGGTAGGGGCCGCGGCCCTTGATGTCCGCCATCTCCTTCGCGGAGAGTTCCCGGCTATGGGGGCGCTCCGGCCCCTGCGGCTTTGCCTTCGCCGCTCCCGCCTTCTTCGCCTTCCCACCGGTTGCGGACGCGAACGCCGCCGCCGGCGGGGCCTGGAAGGTGACCAGGTTCGCCACCAGGAGGCCCCAGGCCACGCGCCGCAGCACGACGCGCTGAGCCCGCAGCCGCTTCATCAGGGGTCGGCGCTTCCCAGCAGGGGCAGCGGGAGCCGCGGTCTTCTTCAGGGGGGAGAGGGCGATCATGGGGAGATCCCGGTCTGCCGGCGTGGAGGCCGGTCTTGGATGGGGAGAACGAACCGAAAGAATGGAAGGAGGCGTGCGGGAGTCAGGCGCTACGGAATCACGGCCGTTGCTTCGTTGGAGTGGCCGACCACCCGCGGGGCTTTGAACACGCCCACGCGGTAGACGTAGGTGGTGGCCGGGTCCACGGTGTCGTCGAAGTAGCTGCTCGCGGTGGGCGAGACCTCTGCCAGGAGCGAGTAGCTGCCCCCGGAGACCTTCCGCTCGATGCGCAGGTGATGGCCGGCGGTGCTGCCGTTGGTCCAGTTCAGCTCAACCTCGTCCGGTGAGGCATGGACGGTGGCGGTCAGCCCGGTGGGGATGCTGGGGTAGCCGGAAGGCTCGTAGGCGTAGAGCACGCAGGGAGCGGTCTCCGCCTCCCATGCCTTCTTCGCGAAGTAGACCCACCCGGCGCTGCTCTCGCTGACGGAGGCCAGCCCCGTTGCGAAGAGGCCGCTACCGGTGATGGCGCTGTGGATCTCCGGCTCCAGGGTCCAGTGCGCCCAGTCCGTGGTCGCGCTTGGGGTGCTGTTCGGGTCCCAGTTGACGGTGAAGCGCGCATCGGCCGCCGAGGGGGTGAGCGCCGGGGCGTTGGTCCACTTCAGGTCCGTCGCGGTCCAGGACGTGGTGACCGACTGGCAGCCGACCACCGTGCTGCCCGGCACCCAGGAGCGGGTGTGGAAGGCATTGACGCTGCCGGTCCAGAAGTAGGCGTTGGATGGCAGCGACGGCAGCGGATCCCACTTCAGGAAGCTGCGCCCCACCCGGCTCGGGTCCTGGGCATACCCGGCGAAGAGGCCGCCCCGGTAAGCCCTGCCGCCGAACTTGAAATCGAGCGCGGTCGGATTCCCGTAGCGCAGGTCGTAGCGGCTGTCGACGGTCTGATCGGCGTCCACGTCCGCCTTCTGGACCATGACTCGGAGCGTCACCTCAGGACTCGGTGTCCAAATGTCCACAATGTCGTCGGGGTCGGCACCAAGTGGGGCTTCCGGCAGGGTGCCATACTGGGCTTCCTTATCACTGGAAGCGTACACCTCGTACTGATAGGCCTTTCCGTAATCGAAGGCGAACACATCGTTGTAGAATTGGTCCTTCGTTAAGAAGGTGGCCAGGACCACCCCAGTATCGGCGTCCTTTCGGGTCAGGTGATAGGTGGCGTCAAAGAATGCCTCGCCTGCCTGACCGCTTCCCCATTGAAGGCGAATGGTCTTGGGGAGATACACCTCCGACACATGAAAGCCTGGAATCGGTTGCAACTGCGTTCTTCGGGCATAGAGGTAGATGCCCACCAGACCTTGGAGTTGGCTCGCCCCAAGCCGGATGTCCCTGCCGGGAAGGCTGCAGAGAACTACCACGGAGAGCAAGGCGCCTGCCAGCCTCCAGGCCCACGCGGCCTCACGCTCGCCCCACTCCTTGGGAGAGATCCAGCGGAACGGTTTCAACGGTCTGGAAATCGCCATCGTCATCTCCCAACGGAAGCACGCCCAACTCGGTCACCGGGTTCGCACGCATGCAGGGCCACCGGCTGCTTGGTTGACAGTATGCCCCAGACATTTGGAGAAGTCAGGGTAGTGCTGCGGGTAGTCTTTGTGGGCGCGGCTACCTACTCATCCGAGCGCGATAAATGGTCGGACTCCGCCGGTGTCGTAACAGCCGCGGGGGCCGACGCGGAAGGTTCGCAGTTCAAGCCCTGTAGAGATTCGAGGAACGGTCGTAGCTCGCGCCGTCCCCGGATCCCAAGCTTCGCGTACACCTTCTTGAGGTGGAATTTGACGCCGTCTGGAGTCAAGTGGAGCCGGACCGCCACCTTTTCGATGCTCAACGAGGTCAGCGCTGCTGCGAGCGCCACTTCCTGCGCACGCGCGCCGATGGAGACCCAGGCGGCCCATGCCGCGGAATCCGGCCTCTTTCCGCCGCCTCTAGCCGCTGCTGCGACCCGGCTAACCGCTCCCCGCATCGTGGGTGAGCAGAACGGCTGGCTTAGGGAACACGCGCGAATAGCAGCGAGGATCACCGCCGGATCATCGTCATAACTGACGTAGGCGGCTACTCCGGCGTCCA
>JANPLG010000088.1:0-10672 GCA_031426395.1 Actinomycetes bacterium | reverse complement strand
GAGCAGGTTGTCGCCGCTGACCGCGTCTTCACGACGGAAACTCGCGACAAGGCCTTCGAGGTGGTCACCGCATTCGAACGCGCAACCGGCAAGTTCCTCTGGCGCGCCGAGTGGAAGGGCGCTATCGAAGTCCCCTTCTTTGCCGCTGCCAACGGCAGTTGGATCCGCGCCACGCCCGCCTACGATGGTCAGAGCCTCTACGTCGCCGGAATGCGCGATGTGTTGGTCTGCCTCGACGGCAGGACCGGCAAAGAACGGTGGCGGGTCGACTTTATGGAGCGATACAAAACTCCCCTTCCCGACTTCGGCCTGGTTTGCTCCCCAATGGTGGATGGCAATGCCCTCTATATTCAAGCGGCCAACTCCACCCTCAAGCTTGATAGGGCGACGGGAAGGACCCTTTGGCGAAGCATGGCGACCGCGCCCGACATGACGAACAGCGGCTCCTTCTCCTGCCCGGTACTGCGGACGGTTGCCGGGAAGCGCCAGCTCATCGTCCAGAGTCGGGAGAAGCTGGCTGGACTCGACCCAGTCACCGGCGATCTCCTCTGGGAGCACAAGACTCCCTCATTCCGGGGCATGGCAATCCTTACGCCCGCAGTATGGGAGAACGGCGTTTTCACCACCACCTACGGGGGACGCGCCACCTATCTCGACCTCAAGGAAGCGGCAGGCGGAAAGCTGATCTCAACGCCTCGATGGGACACGGGTCAGCAGGGCTACATGAGCAGCCCGGTGATCGTTAACGGCTACGCGTATCTCCACCTTCGCAGTAATCGGATCGCCTGTATCGACCTTCGCACCGGCAAGGAGAGCTGGACCAGCCAACAGCCCTACGGCAAATACATGAGCATGGTCGTACAAGGGGATCGCATCCTCGCCCTGGATCAGCAAGGCATCCTCTACCTCCTGCGCGCCAATCCGGAGAAGCTGGAGATCCTCGACCAGCGCAAGGTCGCTGACGCAGAGACCTGGGCGCACCTGGCCGTGGCCGGAGATGAACTCCACATTCGGGAACTGAACGCTCTGACGGTTTATCGGTGGAAGTGACCGCCGCAGGCCTTTGACAGTGCACGATTCAACTTTGGGTGCTTGGGGTTCCTCATGCGCTACAACCCCCACTTCGCCGGATCTATCTTCTTCTGCTGAAGACTTGGCGGAGTCGATCGGCCAAGTTGGCAAGATGTATAGATGTATTACAGTCCCTGTTTTACGCCCTCGAACCGGAGCGGCGGGAGGATCACCTCCTTGCCAACGGTGAGCGTCATCTCTGCCGGCGGTCCTTCTGCGAGGCGCGCCGGTGAGGCGGAGGGGTCCGGGCGGAACTGCAGGCGAAGCCGATAGACCCCGGGCCGCAGGTTCGCCACCTTGAGGGAACCGTCCGGCTCCGTGACGCGGTCGAACCAGTGCCATCCCGACCACCCCGCGCCCTGCTTCCGTGAGAGCGCCAGGGCCATCTCACCTTCCAGCGGGTTCCCCTCCTGGCCCAGCGCCTTCAGCACCATCGTGGCCCCCTCCTTTTCGTAGAAGGGTGGCTTCTTGACGGCGCGCATCGCGGTGGGGAGCGGGATGTTCTCCAGCCGGAAGGGATAGGCCGGCGCCGGGTCCTCCTTAAGGAACACCTCATACACCAGCTTCACTGGCTTTCCGGCCACCGGTCCGAAGCCAAGCACCTGCTCGGTGATGAGGTTGCCGTTGCCGTCGCCGATGGTGGAGCGGCGGGGGTCGGTGTCCCGGTACACCTTCCCCAGGTCGTCCACAAGGTATGGCTCCGGTGAGCGGCTCAGGCCCCGGCCGACCACCGTCTTCGACTTCGACCACTGGTAGCTCGTGGTGACGTTCATCAGCCGTCCGGCCTGCGCGGCGCGGTCGATCCTAAACTCGACACCGTTCTGAACCTGGACATGCCCTTGAGCGGGCTTCGCGGGGTCGTTCAGCGGGAACTCGAAGCGAAGGAGCTTCACGGAGCGATAGCGGAGCAGCGTTCCGGTGACCGAACGCACCCGCACGGAGCGGGAGTCTGCGGGCGTCAGCGCCAGCCGCAGCCAGTATTCGGTGAGGCGCACGCGGATCTGCGGCAGTCCGAGGACGAAACGCTCCGTGGGCGGCAATAGGTCGCGTCCGAAGTTGTCCTTGACCTTGATGTCTCCCTCCAGGCTGGCGAGGGATTCCACCTCTTCGTCATCCTTCGCGGAGAGAATCATCGTCAGGTGCATCACCCCGGGGTCCTCGCTGGTCGGGACGATGGGACTGACGCGCAGCCGGTAGGGGCCGAGCGTTGTCTCCCGCACGGCGGCCTCAGCCTGGCGCGGGATCACGTTGATCCCGCGCGTGTCGATGCTGTAGAAGTCGCACCGGTAGAGGTTGCCGCACTCAGTCAGCGCACGGGAGAGGGAAAGCGCCTTCCAGTCGACATCGTGCTTCTGATCGCCGAGCTTCTCGTCGCCATTCACGTAGAACGGGTAGCCGGACTGCGAGGAAAGGCGGTCGGTCACCTCCCGCAGCGTTAGCCCCTTTCCATGAATGCTCACGGATTGCGCCGCTGCAGGGGTAGCCGCCAGACCCAGAGACAGCCCCAGCAGTGCGACCGGAAGTCGGAGTGGTAAGCGGCGAAGCTGCATTGCGGTACCCGGGGTTCTCGCGCCTGGAGGTTGCCTGGCAGGCGGCGGGAGATGAGTGCACGATGCCTCATTCTACGCCCACTCCGCCTCGACCGCCGGGGTCTGACCGCGAGAAGTATGTGGGGGCAGTGCGGCATCGTGGGAGGAGGCGGAGCATGGCCGACGCAAGTGGCGGATACTGCTGGATCCCCGAAGGTGACGGATATCGCGCTCCATACGGTCGCCGTCGAGGATGACGGTCGGGGGTGGCTGTGGCAGGACAGCCTACCGTTCATGGATAGCGGCCCAGTATCCACGCCACCCCATGTCATCCTCGCCAGGCACCCTTCCTGCGAAGCGGCCCGTGCCATGCGGGGATCCAGCCACGCCCGCTCCGCGCCGTGGACGGATCTCTCATGGCAAGGCAACCCGCGCGTAGGGGACGTGGTTGGGTTCCATCGGACCGCCGTTCACCAGGGCTGAGCACGCCATAATCCAATACTCAGCCTTCATCCCGCTACCCTGAACCCATCGTCCTCAAGGAGGCAACTTTGTTCTCACCCAGGCTCGCGCTACTGGTCACCGCCACCGTGTGCGCCTTACTAGGAGCCTCGTCGGCTCCCATGGCCGCCGACCACCCCTTCGCCATTGAGGTGGTGGATGAGAGCACAGGACGGGGCGTTCCGCTGGTGGAGCTTCGCACCGTGCATTCCGTGCGGTTCGTGACCGACAGCGCGGGCATCGCGGTCATTGATGAGGCGGAGCTGGCGGGCCGCGAGACCTTCTTCTCGGTCAGCAGCCACGGATGCGAGCTTCCGCCAGACGGCTTCGGTCTGCGCGGCGTGCGGTTGGTGGTGGAGCGGGGGAAGACCGCTACCGTCAAGATTCGCCGGAAGAACATCGCGGAGCGGCTTTACCGGATGACGGGCGCGGGCATCTACCGCGACTCGCTGCTGATCGGAAGGAAGGCGCCCATCCGTCAGCCGCTGCTGAACACGCAGGTGGTGGGCCAGGACAGTGTGCAGAACGCCGCCTACCAGGGGCGCCTCTTCTGGATGTGGGGGGATACCAGCCGGCTCTCCTACCCGCTCGGCAACTTCCATATGACCGGTGCCACCACGCCGCTCCCTCCTCCCGGCGGCCCCTTCCCGAGCGGGATCGACCCAGAGCGGGGGATTGACCTCGAGTACTTCGCGGCGGAGAACGGCTTCACGCGGGAGATGGCGCCCATTCCGGGTGAGGGCCCCACCTGGCTGGATGCGCTGGTAGCCCTCCCGGAGGACGGGCGGGAGCGCCTCTTCGCGGGCTACATGAAGATCCGTCCGCCCCTGGCCGTCTACGAGCGGGGCCTTTGTCGCTACGACGACGAGAAGGGGCAATTCGTTGGCGTCCGCAAGTTCCCGGTCGACGCACCCATCATTCCCCATGGCCATCCCGCTGTGCGCCAGATGAACGACCGGAAGTACGTCTTCTTCGGCGACCCTTTCCCTCTGGTCCGCGTGCCAGCCACAGCAGAAGCACTGCAGGACCTCACCAAGTACGAGGCGTACACGCCGCTCAAGGCAGGCAGCCGCCTGAGCTCGCCGGAGCTTGATCGCGACCGCGAAGGCCGTCTCCGCTATGCCTGGAAGAAGAACACCCCGGCGCTGGGGGCAGAGGAGCAGGCAAAGCTCATCAAGGAAGGGAAGCTCCGTCGGGACGAGGGCCTGCTGCGCATCGACGACCCGGACTCCGGCAAGTCGGTGGTGATTCATCGCGGGACCGTGAACTGGAATGCCTATCGGAAGCGGTGGGTGATGATAGCCACTGAGATCGGTGGCACGTCCCAGGTGGGTGAGGTCTGGTACGCGGAGTCACGGCAGCCCGTGGGTCCGTGGCTCAACCCTCGGAAGATCGTCACCCATGACCGGTACAGCTTCTACAACCCGAGCCACCATCCGGAGTTCGACCAGCACGCGGGTCGGGTGCTCTACTTCGAGGGGACCTACACCCGCGAGTTCTCCGGCAACCCGGAGGCCACGCCCCGGTATGACTACAATCAGATGATGTATCGCCTCGACCTGGCCGATCCAAGGCTCAGATTACCGATGGTGGTTCATAGCGACGCGATCAGCCGG
This sequence comes from Actinomycetes bacterium, assembly GCA_031426395.1. GTDB lineage: Bacteria > Armatimonadota > SYMT01 > SYMT01 > SYMT01 > JANPLG01. The sequence continues at coordinate 5,955 of JANPLG010000088.1, read as the reverse complement.
CTGTGCAACTTTGAACGGCGTTTCGGTTGTCGGCGCCTGGGCGAAGAACCGACCTGATCCTTTGGTTAGCTGGCGGAGCGGAGCGGCGGGAACCTCGGTTGACCGTAACGCTCACCGTTAGCGGTAGGGCACGTCTCGCTGCAGCGTGCCGCCGTTTACGCCTCAGGGGCCATCCCCGCCACGAGGTGCCGGGCCGACGGACCGCTTCCGCTGGGCGGGCACAGCTTCAGCACCAGACACGACGGGCCGGTGCGGCGACACGTCCCCTACCGCTAACGGTGAGCGCGTGCGCTTGGCTGCAGGCGGGCTGACGCTGACGAACCGAAGGCGATACCCAGCACCCTCTACGCCGTTCAAAGTTGCACAGCCACATCATCGACGGACGGAAGTCGACAATCGAAACGCCCTGGCGCGCAAAGGGGCACCCACGGATTCAAGTCGCATTCGAGGGACCTTAGGGTCAACGAAACAGCTACATCCTCCGGCGGCACGGGTGGGAACTCTTCCGCCCGGTGAGTGTCCAAAGAGCAGCGAAAGTTACCGGATGCGGGTCCTCAACGTCCGTTGTTGCGTCGTTACGGCGACAGCCTCAAAGCGCTGGGAGAAGGCCCTTGCCTCTCTATTGCGGGGGCAGGGTCCGCGTGTATACTATCGGTATCTCTCCCGACAGTGGCCGGGTGTCATTTCGCGTGCGCGAGATGCTCCAGCCGCCCTTGGAACGTGGTTGTTGAAGCCCGGTCCCAGGGGATCTGATCCACATAACTCGGCAAAGATCGTGTCCGGCCAGCTGGTTAAACCCGGTGGGGCCAGATCGTGAAACCATAATGAGCGCGAACAATAAGAACGACAACCCGAAGAGCATCAGCTCCAAGGGCGACACCCCCAAGGGCGAGAACGAGAACCTTAACCGTCGGCATTTCCTCCGCGGAGCATCCGTGGGCGCCGTCGGTGCCGGTCTTCTGTTGGAAGAGATTCGGGCTGAGGCCCAGAACAAGCCAGCCGCCAAACCTGTGGCGAAGCCCGCAGCCGTCAAGCCTACCGCCAAGCCGACGGGGAAGGTAGCGGAGCCGCCGCCCGGTGCCGCCCCCCGTCCGGATGACGACCAGCTCAAGGGTGCGCCGGTCAAGATCGCCGTAATCGGCCTCGGTCCTCGCGGGCGAGAGCTCCTTACCTCGCTGGCTCGCGTGGGTCCGGTGGCGCAGGTCGCCTACATCTGTGACAAGTTCACGGCGCCGGTCCACGTGCGCAAGTCACAGGAGATCGTCCCGAACGCGCAGTTGGTGCCGGACTACCGCAGCATCCTGAGCGACAACTCGGTCCAGGCCGTCTTCGTGGCCACGCCCACCCACCTGCACAAGCAGATCGTGCTGGACGCGCTGGCCGCCGGCAAGCACGTCTTCTGCGAGACGCCCCTGGCGCACACGGTTGAGGATGCACGCGCCATCGCTCAGGCCGCCAACGGCAGCAAAAGCGTCTTCGTCTCCGGCCTGCAGCAGCGGATGAACTCCCAGAGCCTGCACGTGAACAACTTCGTTCGCGCCGGGACCCTTGGCAAGCTCACCCAGGGCCGCGCCCAGTGGCACGCCAAGAACAAGTGGCGGATCGCCCACCCGGATGACGCCCGGGCGGCCGAGCTGAACTGGCGCTTGAACCCCGCGCTCTCCACTGGTTTGGTGGGTGAGATCGGCATCCACTCCATCGACCTGGCCACCCTGTTCATCAAGGCGAAGCCGGTCGCGGTCACCGGTTTCGGCGGCGTGCTGCTCTACACGGACGGTCGCCAGGTGGCGGACACCATTCAGTGCGTGGTGGAGTACCCCGACAGCGTCCGGTTCCTCTATGACGCCACGCTCACCAACTCCTTTGACAGCACCTATGAGCTGTTCCAGGGAAGCGACGCGGCCATCATGCTGCGCGATCAGCGCGGCTGGATGGTGAAGGAAGCGGACGCCAACCAGTTGGGGTGGGAAGTCTTCGCACGCAAGGATGACATGATCATCGGCCAGCCAGAGTTGGGCAGCGGCGTGAAGCTTGCAACCGGCATCGCACTGGTGGCCGACGCATCCAAGCAGCTCGCCCTCGGCAAGCAGCCGGGCGAGGTGGGTACGGATGTCACCAAGACTGCGGTCTACCAGTCCGTGGCCCGCTTCCTGATGTCATGTCAGGAGGGAAAGCTCACGTGGGCGAAGGATCCTAGCACCACGAATGCAAGTCCTCCGCTGGTCCCTGGCGCCGAGGAAGGCTTCGTCGCCACCGTCGTCGCCATCAAGGCGAACGAAGCAGTTGTGAAGGGGACGAAAGTCGCCTTCCAGCCGGAATGGTTCAACCTTTAATTCACCTCCAACATACGCGCCGGGGCGTGAGCCAAGACGCAGATACCTGAAGGAACAGAGGTCTCATGGATAACAACGAGGAAAGCCGCAAGTCTTCGCGGCGTGACTTCCTCCGCACTTCCGCTTCCGTAGCGGCAGTGGCGGCCACTCCGGCCGTCGCCAAGAGTGCGGTCTTCTCAATTGCGCCCGGTCGTGTCATCGGCGCCAATGACCGGATCAGCCTGGCCCACATCGGCGTTGGCTCCCAGGGTTACGGCGCGCATGTCCGCCTCCTCAAGGAGAAGGCCAGCGCGAACAACACCCAGCAGGTTGCGGTTTGCGACCTGTATGGCCGCCGCCTCCGCAAGTCCGGCACCGAGATGGGCCTCTCCGAGTCCAACTGGTACAAGGACTACAAGAAGATCCTGGACCGCAACGATGTCGACGCCGTGGTGATTGCCACCGCCGACAACTGGCACGCTCCGATCTCCATCGACGCGATGAACGCGGGCAAGCATGTCTACGTGGAAAAGCCGCTCTGTAAGGGCGTCGGCGAAGCGTGGGCGATGCACGATGCCGTGAAGAAGACCGGCAAGATCCTGCAGGTCGGCTCGCAGGGCTGCTCCGATCCGATGTACTCCAACATCCAGAAGATCGTGAAGTCCGGCAAGATCGGCAAGATGGTGATGGCGCAGCACTCCTACAATCGCGGCGACAACAAGATTGGGGAGTGGAACAGCTACGGGGACAACCCGTACAAGGCGCCGCACAACAACGCCGGCCCCAACGCCAGCGGCGATGATCACATCGATTGGAAGACCTTCACCATGGGCAAGGGCCCGCAGGAATGGGACGCCGATCGGTTCTTCCGCTGGAGGAAGTACTGGGCGTATGGCAACGGCCTGGTGGGCGACCTGATGCCGCACCGCCTCCACCCGCTCTTCATCGCCATGGGCATTTCCATGTCCGGCACGGAAGGCTTCCCGACGCGTGTCAGCGCCGGTGGCGTCCTGGCGGTCCAGAAGATCAACCCGGACACGAAGAAGGTTGACCGCGAGGTCCCGGACTTCACCTACACCACGGCGGACTTCGATGGTTTCTCCATGATCATCATGTCCACCACGGTCAACGAGCAGGGCATGCGGCCGATGATCCGCGGCAACAAGGCGACGATTCTTTTCGCCGGCGACGCCGCCCAGATAATCCCCGAGCGCGCCTTCTCCGATGAAGTGGAAGCTGAGACCGTTCCGCTGAGCGGCAATGGCGAGCCGATCCCGGTTCACCAGAAGAACTGGCTGGACTGTGTCCGCAGCGGCCAGCAGCCGAACGGCAACATCGACCTGGCCGTCCGCGTCCAGACCACGATTGCCCTCGGTGAGCTTGCCTACCGCTACAACGAGACGTTCACGTTCGATCCGAAGACCCGGACCAGCAGCCCGGACTTCCGGAAGTTCAACATCTACTAAGCCGAAGCGGGTCCTGCACCCAATCCGGTGAACGTAAAGGGGGTGGAGCGGCGCACGCTGCTCCACCCCCTTTCGCATCAGTGGACGGCGGCCGTTCACCTGAACGGCATCGGGCGCGGTGGGACCGCGCTCCCACCCAGGCCACGCATCACCTGAAGGAGTGGCGCATGGACCCATTGACTCCGATCCTGGAGACGCATCTGGACGAGTCCTTCAGCCTTTATCAAGAGCTGGTTGCCTCATTGACTGGCGACGACTTACGCCGGAAGCTCCCCGTGCCGTCGAATGTGCTCGGCGCTCAACTGTGGTGCGTCATCGGCGCGAGAGAGAGCTGGGCGCGCGCCGTGGAGGCGGGTGCCTGGGCTGGCTTCTCCTGTTCCATCACCCACGCGGGCGACATGGTGAACCCTGAAGTGATGCGCCAGGCGCTCTTGAGCAGCGCGACAGCCGTGAGAACCGCGTGCCAGGCAGCGCCCCAGGACGAGGCGCGAACGGATCTCAAGCTCCGGCTGCTGATCCACGAATCCCAGCACCAGGGCCAGCTCCTTCGGTACCTCCTGGGGCTGAAGATGGAGGTGCCTTCCGGTTGGAAGGAGCGCTTCGCGCTTTGACGTTTTGGGTTCCAGGTCGGCTTCGCGGTTCCGGGTAAGGCTTGGACGATAAGTCTGCATGGGACGACAGGTAGAATGGAACGTGCGGCACCCGTTTGCAACTTAATGAGGGCCATTTAATGAATGAGCTGGATACCATCCACCACGTTGCAGTGCCGGTCACGAACGTCGGGGAAGCGGTCGACTGGTACCGGTCGCGGTTCCGCTGCGAGATCGCGTACCAGGATGAAACCTGGGCGCTGCTGAAGTTCGCCAACGCCAGCCTCGCCCTGGTGATCCCGGAGCAGCATCCGCCGCACCTCGGCTTCTCGCACCCCGACGCGGAGTCGTTCGGCCCGCTGAAGGCTCACCGTGATGGCACTCGATCCTGCTACGTCCACGATCCCGCCGGCAACGCGGTCGAAATGCTGGACGCCGCATCCCTCTGACCGCCGGTTCGGAAAATACATAACGGAAATATTATATATGTGAACGCTCTCGGACCTCCGCTGGATAGGCTGACGTGTCGCCGCTTCAGGCAGGCGAAACAGATCCAGACCAGCGCCCGACCTTCGGGCGGAAAGAGAGCTACCCAATGGTTACTCGGAAGAGCTTCGTACTCGGTGCCGGCCTGCTTGCCGCCGCCCTCAGCGTTGCCGGAAGCGCCCGGCCCACCGTCGCCGCGCACCACGAGGACATCGTCGATACCGCCGTCGCGGCGGGCAGCTTCAAAACGCTCGTGACGGCGGTCAAGGAAGCCGGGCTGGTGGCGACGCTCAAGGGCAAGGGTCCCTTCACCGTCTTCGCTCCCACGGACGCCGCCTTCGCCAAGATCCCGTCGGACAAGCTGAACGCGCTGATCGCTGACAAGAAGGCGCTCGCCTCGGTCCTCACCTACCACGTGGTAGCGGGCAAGGTGATGGCTGCGGACGTCGTCAAGCTGAAGAAGGCCACGACCGTCCAGGGCAGCGATGTGAAGATCAAGGTCAAGCAGGGCACCGTGATGGTGGACGGCGCGAAGGTGATCAAGACCGACATCGTTTGCAGCAACGGCGTGATCCACGTGATCGACGCCGTGATCATGCCGAAGAAGTAGGTCGTTCCTCGTTCCAGGCACTTCTCCAGGGGCCGGCCACACGGCCGGCCCCTGGTCTTTTTGGAGATGCGATGTCTGACCTCCCCACCTACGTGATCCTCGGCGCCAGCGGGGGCATCGGGTCCTCGCTCACCCGTCGCCTGGCGAAGAGCGGCTGCCAACTCTACCTCGGTGCCCGGAGTGCTGCTCCACTCAAATCGCTCGCGGCCGAAGTGGATGGGGTCGCGGTGCCGGTCGAAGCCACCGTGCCAGGGTCAATCGAAGCCATCATCCAAAAGGCGTTCGACGACACGGGCCGCCTAGATGGCGTGGCGAACTGCATCGGTTCTCTGCTCCTGAAGCCGGCGCACATCACTACGGACGCGGAATGGGAGCAGACCCTTGCGCTGAACCTCACCACTGCCTTCGCCGTGGTGCGCTCTGCAGCGAAGCGAATGATGAAGAGTGGTGGGTCCATCGCCCTCTGTTCTAGTGCCGCCGCCCGCGCCGGT
>JANPLG010000087.1:0-3773 GCA_031426395.1 Actinomycetes bacterium | reverse complement strand
CGGTCGCACCCGCGTGTGGATGGTCCGCCCCCCGGCCCCCAATTCTGGGGGAGAACACCGTTTTGCACGTGTTGAACAACCCGGCCGCTCGCACTCCGGAACCCATTCATGGGAGTGGTGCCCCCGATGGGGTACGGTAATTCCTGTCCGGGAAATGATGCGACGGACGGCATGATCTGGATCACTGGGCTTGGATGATGGCCGGATCCACGTCGTCGCGCGGGGAGTTGAGGCCGGGGAGGGGCAGCAGTTTTTGCTTCTCGATGTCGTAGAGGTGGATGTCCCGGTGGCCGGCGCCTTCCAGCCGTTCGGAGACAAAGGCGAGGTAGCGGCCATCGGCGGTGAGGGACGGGGCCTGCTCGGGTGCTGGGGAGTTGAGGCCGGGGAGCGGGACGAGGCGCGACGTAGTCCGGTCGTAGAGGTGGAGATCGAGCTGGCCGGTGCCTCCCGGGCGCGCGGAGACGAAGGCGATCCAGCGGCCATCGCCGCTGATCGATGGCTCGATCTCGCTGGTGGGGCCGTTGAGGCCGGGGAGCGGGACGAGCGCGGATGCCTGGCGGTCGTAGAGGTAGATGTCGGAGAGTCCCGCGCCGCCGGTGCGTGAGGAGCTGAAGGCGAGGTAGCGGCCGTCACGGGAGAGCGCCGGCATCCGGTCGTCCTGATCCGAGTTGAGGCCCTCCGGCGCGGTCAACTTCTGCGTCTCGCGCTCATAGAAGAAGAGATCCCACCCGCCGGGACCGGGACGCCGCCAACTGGAGAAGGCGAGCCAACTCCCTTCGCCGTTCATCGCGGGTCCGAGGTCCGCCACGCCTGCGCCGAGGCTGGGAAGCGGGAGATCCTTCTTCTCGACGAGGTCCCAGAGGCCGATCTGGCTGACCTTGCCGACCACCTCGGAGGTCCAGGCACAGAGCCGACCTCCGCGAGCGAGGGCGGGACGATGGTCGCTGCGCGTCGGGCCCGGTGGAATGCCGCCCGCGATGCTCCCGGTCGCCGCGCCATCGTGGCGGTAGAAGTAGATGCGGGGATAGCCGAGGTCTTCCCGGTAGGAAGAGAACGCCAGGAGAAGCGAGGGAGCTTCCTGCGCGCCGGACGGTGACGGGTCGATGGACGCGTGAAGCAGCCCTGACGCGCACGCCACGAGCAGCGGGAGGAAACGGTACCGCCTAGCCGGTGGAGACGATCTCATCCACGAGGTTTCCGCTGGGGAGGAAGGGACGCAGCCGGTCATCGACGTTCGAGTTGAAGCCGAGGATGCGGAAGAGAGTCACGATGAAGTCGTTGAGTGGGACGGCGCGGCTGGCGGGGTAGGCGCCCTCTGCGTCGGTGCTGCCGATGACGGTGCCGCTGGGGACGCCTGCCCCTGCGATGAAAACGGACTGCGCCGGCGGCCAGTGGTCGCGCCCGCCGAGCGCGTTGATCTTAGGAGTGCGTCCGAACTCCCCGAGGGCGACGACCAGCGTGCTCTCCAGCAAGCCCCGGTCATCCAGGTCCTTCATGAGCGCGGAAAAGGCGAGGTCCAGCCGCGGACAGAGCTGGTGCTCCAGGCGGCTAAGTCCGGGGAGGTCGGCACCGTGGACGTCCCATGAGTCGTAGGCGGAGGAGTCGACATCGCCGAACCACTTGACCTCGACGAAGCGGCTGCCCGCCTCGATCAGCCGCCGGGCGAGCAGGCAGCTCTGGCCAAACTTGTTCGCGCCGTAGGAGGCGCGGAGGCTCTCCTTCTCGCGGGAGAGGTCGAACGCATCGCGGACGTCGCTGGAGGTGAGGAGGCTGATTGCCTTCTGATAGACCGCTTCGCTTCGCTGGAGGGCCGGGTCGGCATCTGCGTCGCGGCGGAACTGCTCGACTTGATCCAGCAACCCGCGCCGGCGCTGGAACCGGGCCGCGTCCAACTGGGGCGGGAAGGCATAGTCCGGGATCACTACCTTGCCCTTCATCGGGTCCTCAACGTGGACCGGATCGTAGGCCGCGCCAAGGCTGCCGCCGCCGACGCCCTGAATGGCTGAGCCGAGCCGCACGTAGGGTGGAATGGTGCCGTGGTGCTTGCCCAACGCCGTGACCACGGCTCCGAAGGAGGTCGGCTGGGTGGGTGCGCCGGTCATCACGTGGATGGGAGAGTGGCGGTCCAGCCCGTGCGTCAGCGTGCGGATGATGGCGAACTTGTCCATCTGCCGGGCGAGGGTCGGCAGTAGCTCGCTGATCCGGATGCCGGAAACGTTGGTGTCGATGGCACCGTAGGGACCGCGAATGTCGACGGGGGCGTCCGGCTTCGGGTCGAAGGTCTCGTACTGGCTGGGTCCGCCGTCCAGCCAGACGAAGATGCAGGCGGGGGGCCGTGCGATCTGGGCCGACGTTACGCCTGCTTTGGCTGCGTCCGCGCGCTGGGCGTCCGCCAGGTTCACCCCAAGCGTTGCCAGGCCGCCGACGGTGATCAGCCGTCGCCGGCTCCACCCTCCGCAGTTACGGACAACTTTTGTACCGATCTCCAGCATCCAGCCGCTCCCCCAGGTTGAGCTTGAGAGTCCGTTCTTCCGTGCGAGTTCCAGGAATCGCGTCGAGCAGCGCTGCCTTACTTGCTATGCTGGCGGCTGTAGGAGATCTCGCACGAGCGGGAGTCCAGGCACGGATGGCTGGGGTCCCTTCGGTGCGGCGGTGGCTGGGATCTACTCGGGATTCTCGCGGACGCGAGGAAGAGGCGGCCTAGCCGGTGGTGCCGGTCCGGAGAATGACACGTGTCTTTGAACTGGCCGCCGACTGGCGGCGGTGAGGTGCTGGAAAGATGGTTCGGCTCAAGGTCTGCTGCCTCCGCAGTATTGAGGAGGCGCGGTTGGCAGTTGCAGCCGGTGCGAGCGCCGTTGGCCTGGTGAGCGAGATGCCGAGCGGTCCGGGAGTGGTCTCTGAAGAGGAGATTGCCCGGATTGCGGCGACCGTGCCGCCGGGCGTCTCCCGGTTTCTGCTAACCTGCGCGCAGGATGCGGACCTGATTGTCGCGCAGCAGGAAAGGACGCGGGTGGACACGCTTCAGCTTTGCGATGCTGTGTCGCTTATGGTGCTGGCAGAGTTGAAGGAGCGGCTCCCCGGGGTCCGGCTGGTCCAGGTGATCCACGTGGATGACGAGCGGAACGTTGCGGAGGCGGTGAACGTTGCGCCCTACGTCGACGCGCTGCTCCTTGACTCGGGTCGACCGTCGCTCCCGGTGAAGGAGTTGGGCGGCACCGGTCGGGTTCACAACTGGGAGATCAGTCGGAGGATCCGTGACCGCGTAGAGATTCCGCTGTTCCTCGCTGGCGGCCTGACGCCGGAGAACGCTGGTGAGGCGATGCGCGCGGTTGAACCGTACGGACTCGACGTATGTTCCGGCGTCCGCACCGATGGCCGCCTGGATGGGATGAAGCTGCGGCGGTTTGTCGAGGCGATGGAGGCGGCTAGCCGTACTTCCGATGGCACTCGATGTAGCCCATCTTCTTCGCCTTGATGAGTCCGTCCGCCATCTTTTCCCCAGCGGGGTCGAGGTAGAGCCGACCGGAGGACTCCTTTACGGAAGGGTCATACCCCGCCACGTGGACGTTGAAGACGAAGCCGGTGTCCGAGAGGGCTTCGAACCAGTGGATGTTGTCCTTGTGGTCTGAGATGGTGGAGATCTCGCCCGGCTTGAACTGGCGGTCGATGGTCGGCTTGATCAGGTAATGGTCCGCAAGGGTCTCCACCCGGTCCCAATGCTGGCCTCTGAAGTTGCCTTTCAGAACGATGAAGCCGGTGCACATGTTGGCGTG
>JANPLG010000086.1:0-21509 GCA_031426395.1 Actinomycetes bacterium | reverse complement strand
GCCGGACTTGACCCACGCCGCCTCGGCTCCCACCACCGTCCAGCCTTCCACCCGCGTGGAACCCGCCGCCAGTGACTCCGTCACCAGGCTCTGCATGTTGTCTGTGCGGGTGTCCTCGAAGCTGCCATTCACCAGCAGGTTCGTTTGAGCGGCTGCGGGCCGGGGCACCGCCAGGAGCAGAGTGATCGCGGCCAGGCGGAAAAAACCGGAGAGTCTGGAACTGAATTGCATCGGAGCGGGGTCCTATGGCCGGAGTGATCCGACAGGCTGTGGGCGTGCATCCTTGGCGACAGAAGCTGCGGAGGGCGCACGGAAAGCCGCTCCCCCGATTGGGAGCGTGCCAGCAAATCATGTCAACGGGTAGCATTCGCTGCCAGGCTACCTTGCACCTTCATCGATACCTAACCGACCACAGAGCGCAACTGACGTACGCAGGCGGGGCTGCAACCGCCATGCGCAAAGCGGTTCCACGTCTCGCCCAGACGGGGATGTTCCACCGCGTCGCGAATCACTCGGCCGCTTACATCGCCGGTTGGCTCAAGGCCATGAAGGAGGACAAGCGCTGCCTCCCCATCGCCGCCGCCCAGGCGCAGCGGGCCGCGGACTGGATCGCGACCACGGTCCACGGCGCGGCGGACGCGGAAGAGGAGGGAGCCGCCGCCTAGCCGCAGCCACGCGCAAAGAACGCCGGCCCAGCCACCCCGTTGGGCCGGCCGGTTCGCGACCGGCGCGGGATGTGCTGCGGAAAGGGTAGTTGCTCTATTCGTCGTCATCGGGCTCCTCTTCGCTTTGGGAAGGGAGCCGACGGAGCGGGGTAGTTGCTCTATCTCCGTGCCTGCAGCGGAAAGCGGCAGTCGAGTGTACGCCCCCGAACGGCTTCGAACCGCTCACGCCCTCCTTGGGCCGGAGGCGCTCCAGACCCTGAGCTACCAGGGTTGATTTGTGCCTGGACTATCGGCCCCTGGTTCGCGGGTCGGCCCGTCGCCGGCCAGTGGGCCCTGGACATCTGCCAGGTGGCTCGATATTGCCGCGAACTTGGTTTCGGGCCGGTCACCATCGATGCGCAGAACGACTTCGGTTGGGCGGCGCTGCTGGCGGGAGCGGCGAGCCCTGGGCTGATCGATTCCGGCACGACACGCATCGGCAGGGAGAGCCTGCGAGAAGACCTCGCCGCTCGCGGCGATGGTGCGCTGGCGGATGTTCCTGGGTTACTGGAGCGCCTCGGCATCCCGCAGATCCGGCAGTTGTGGCCCGCAGGTCAGGTGACGGTTGCGCGCTGAGGCTTGCGAAGCCAGTTTCTGCCGCGCCCAGAGGAAGCCATAGTCCCGCGCGGCGTTGTTCTTCGGCGATTTCGGGACCCATTCCGGCGCTGTTGGCGGGTTTCGGGGGCCAAGTAGCCGGATCCGGTGTTTCTTGGATTTCCGGACGCGAACACGCGATGAGCGGTCAGCCCGAGACATTCGACGGAGCGAGATCTTGCGGGCCGTGCGGCTGCTATAATGAGGCAGGATCCGCGCCGGCTCCCTGTCTCCACTTCGTGCCCGGGCGATATCGGAGCCGGCGAGCCCAGGGTCAGCAGCCAATGACCTTAACGCCTTTCGAAGGCCTCGAATCGGCATCGGCTGCCTGGGCTGCCTGCTGATCCTGGTCCGGATCTCCGGTTGGAGCAGTTGGTGCGGCAACATTATGGACGCCGGGTCGACCAAGGCGTCGAAATGCGGGTGTGGTTAAGGGTTCCAACCGGTGGAGAGAGATGCTCACATTCCCCCCGTGTGTCAAGAGTTTGCCGGTGCAGGAGTTTACCGCGGGTAGTCTGATCCTTGAGCAGGGCACGCCGGCGGACCGGCTCTATTTCCTGATCGAGGGCCGCGTCGATGTGCTCAAAGACGGGACCGCAATCGCCGAGGTGAGAGAGCCCGGCGCCGTTTTCGGTGAAATGTCCATTTTGCTCGGTGTATTCCCGACGGCCACCGTCCGTGTGAGCGCGCCATCCTCCTTTCACGTCGCCGAGGCCTCACTTGAGTTTCTGACCGAGAGCCCCGGCTTAGCGCTCTACGTCGCGGAGATTCTTGCCCGCCGCCTTGACTCGCTGAACCGCTATCTCGTGGACGTGAAATCGCAGTTCCAAGGATTCAATGATCACCTGCACATGCTCGATGAAGTGCTCGATACCCTGATGAACAAACACCCGCGGCACATCGAACGCCGGCCGGTTGACGACCCGTTCTGAGGGAGTGCCGCCCGTGAAGATGCTGGTCGTCTCGGACCTCCACTATCGTCTGAAACAATTCGACTGGTTGCTGCGCGAGGTCGAGGATTACGACCTCCTGATCATCGCCGGCGACTTGCTGGACATGGGCGGCTTCGCCAGCATCGATGCTCAGATTGTTGTTGTACTCAAATACCTCCGCCAGTTGCAGGACAGGATCCCGGTGCTGGTCTGCTCCGGAAATCACGATCTGGACGAGAAGAATCAGGATGGTGAGTTCGTCGCGACCTGGCTGGGGGCGGCCGGAGGCGGGCAGCTCTGGGTGGACGGTCAGAGCGTGCCGCTGCACGGTGACCTCTACACCGCCTGCGCGTGGCGGGACGGGCCCATCAGCCAGCAGGCAATGGGAGAGCAACTCGACCAGAGTCGGGGCCAGACCCGAAAACGCTGGTTCTGGCTCTACCACCCGCCCCCGGACCAGTCGCCGCTGAGCTGGACCGGTAGCCGCCACTACGGCGACGCCCTTCTGCGTGCCTACATTGAGCGCTACAAACCGGACTTTGTCTTCGGTGGCCATATCCACAACGCGCCGTTCGCCGCCGGCGGGTCGTGGATCGACCGCATTGGTGACACTTGGCTCTTCAATCCCGGCCATCAGATCGGCGATTTCCCCACGCACATCATCATCGACCTGGAGAAGATGAACGCGCGCTGGGTGTCATTTAGCAAAGATGACGAGCGGGATCTGGCGGTGACGGCTGGCGGAACCGCTGCTCCCGGCGCAGATCCAGGTCGATAATGCACCCTGCGGCATTAGAGCTGCGAGCAGGTCGCGGCACCCGCTGACCGACCTGGGAACGCCCGCGTTTCGTTGAAGCCTGCGTCGAAACCCTGCGCTACTGCGACCTGTGGGAACGGTGGCTGGTCCGGCGGGAAGGGCGCTTGGCGCCTGACTACACCGGGGAGGCGGAGCGTCAGGCGAAGGTGCTGGTGCGGCGACTGGAGGAGGAGCGTGGGGTGGGGGCACTGGGCGAAGAAGTGCCCAGCGGGGGAGTCGCCCAGGTCGGGGGTGTCATCGGGTGTCCTGCGGTGATCTCATCGGGAGCATCACGGCTCCGATAAGGACCGCCTGGGAAGGCACTTCCGTGTGAGGTTTTCGCCGGACGGGAAACGTTGGCGAATGTCCTCGCTCTGAACGCGGAGGCAATGGCGGCAGAGGGGCCTCCTGGTTGGATTACCGCGGACACCCAGACGTTGGTGTCCACAATCTCACCCGGCACAACGCCACGACGGGCCGCTTCATCATCGAGCTCGCGTTGCAGACCCAGCGGTAAGTCGACCGCCAAAGACACCGGGCTCCTCCTGCAATAAACACGCCCCCGAACGGATTCGAACCGCTGACGCCCTCCTTAGGACGAAAGCGCTCCATTTCGCGTAATCCAGAACACAGTTCGTGCCTGGCTCGTCGGCTCAGTGGAAAGGGTAGTCGCTCTATTCCGGCGAGGGGTAGTTGCTCTATCCTGCGCAGGAGTAGTCGCTCTATTGTAACGCACCGCCAGCCGTTAACCTGGAACGCGTTATTGGCTGATGTAGAGCCGCAGCAAGGCAATCTTGGTTGCTGCCAGATAGCTAGTCGTCCGTTTGCTTGCCAAGCCATCAATGCCTGCTGCGGCCTCTTGGTTCGGGCAGAGAAAACGGCGTCAAGAGCTCCCACGCCAATCAGCGAGGGGTGCCTATCTTCGAGCTTCCGTCGGCTGACCGTTCGCTAAACACTGTGCGTCACGCGGTCGCCTGAGCGAGTGTAGGGTTAGGTCTGGTAAGATCGCCTCTGCCCCGAGAGCGCCACGTCCTTCCTGAACCAATACCGTAACGCAAGTCTCAGCCGCTGCGATCTCATCTTCAATGAGCGGCACCCAGCCCTGTCCGTGCCAGGAGCGTTCCAGTATCTTCTGATACGCTCCAACCGCGTCGAGGGCCACCGGCGACAGCGTAAAGCCCCCAATCAAGCACGCACGTGCGATGCCATCCTTGGCAACGCGGGCCGCTGCCTCCACGTCTTTCTCCCTCGACTCCGTTGTCGATAAGCCCACCTCGCAATCGTAGAGGCTGCCGAGAAAACGATGCCTGCACCAAAGCGCCTCAAGTAGCGCTGCATACGCGTCGTAGGTCTTCTCCCACCACTTCTCTCGGTAAAACCGCCGTTGCGCGAGCAATACCGAAACCAAGGCAACAAGCACGCCAACCAACGCCTGAAGTGCGAAACCCAAGACCGCATTCATGGCCAGTGCCCTCCAAACAACCTAACGGAAAGAGGCGGCATCGGTTGCGTCGAGCAGGTGAGTCGGCGAGGAAAGTCAATCTCGTCAGGCGGGTGGTGTAGAGGCAGTAGGAAAGCCTGCTCGACCCGCTACGGTGCACGTCAGTGGCGCCAGCTTTACAGTCGTCTTCAGCACATCGAAGTGCACTGCTCTTGAAGCATTTTCCTGCGGTCCCTGATGGCCTTGGGCGTTCCGGCTCTGCCGTCGGGCTGTCGCGGCAAGCCGTCAAGCCCGGCAAACAACGCCGGTCTTGCCCCTGTTGGGCTTCCATCCCTAACGCGCTACCCCGGCAGGCTGGTCCCGCTCCTCGGAGATAGGCGCTCGGGCAAACAGCGCCCCAACGCCTCCCGCCCCGACTGGATACCAGAGGGCACAGGAAGCGCCCGCCCAAACGACGGGCCGGCGCGGAACTAGCGCATCCCCGCCTCACGCGAACGACGCTTCCGGCAGGTCCTGAAGGTGCGGCTGTCGCCGCCGGTCGTCGCTCTGCCCTGCTTTGCGCGGCGGCATTATTCCGCAGGGGACCGCTTCGCTCGTGGCCGGCGCAAGCCTGCCCCTCCGGGGCACCGCGGTCGCGGCTGTCGGGCTTGCCCCGGCCCCGCCCCTGCAGAATCCTGCCTTTAGCGCAAGCAGGGCGCGGCGCAGCCTCGGCTGCCCGGGGTCCCGCCCCTGAAGGGGGCGGCCTCTCCCCCGGTCGTTCCCCGCTTGCCACACAGCAGAACGGGGCGCCCTAACCGCTAAGCTAAGCGCCCCGTTCCTCTACCAACCCCAGAGGATCAGCATGCGCATTCTAACGCATCAGGGACCGGGCTACCGCTCGGTCCTCATGGGCCGCTCCCAGGCCCTGGACCTGTCCCGCCGCCTGCGGGAAGACACGCACTTCACCGCCGTCCAGACGCTGGAAAGCCAGCGCCACCGCGGCAGCGCCCGCTACTTCGTGGTCTGCGTCCCCACCCTCCCGGAGAAGCGCCGGGAGCTCCTGGAGCAGTTCCACCAGGACCGCGTGACCCGCGCGGAAGAAGAAGGCCCCCGCTACCTCTGGGTCGGCGGCCAGCCCGCGCAGCTCTGGCATGTCCTCACCCTCTCCGGTTCGCTCTACCAGGTGGACACGGATCAGCGCACCTGCTCCTGCCGGGACTTCGGCGTATCCGCGGATAACGGCCTGCTCTGCAAGCACCTCCTGTCGTTTGACCGCGGCCTCGGCCAGTTCGTCACCGCCCAGGACTTCCAGCGCCTGCAGCAGCACGCGGGGCAGCTCACCGCTCCCGCCGGTGATCCCGCTCCCTGCCCGCCTGCGCCCCGCTCGCCCGTCGCCGTCCCGGTGGCGGCCTGACGCCTCTCCCGCCGGCCCGGTCGCCCGGGTCGGCCCCTCTTTCGCAAGGAGAAGCCGCAATGGCCACCACCTTCCACGCCCCCGCAGGCACCACCACCTTCCCGCCCCATCCCCGCCGCGCGCCGGATTGCTACGCCTGCAAGGGGTGCGGACGCCTCTTCCGCCTGGATCAGCTCCAGTGGGGGAGGGGACGCCACTTAGGCCAGCACCCGGAGCACCAGTACGCCCCCTGCGGGGACAGCGTCACCTGGTGGGGCAAGATCCCGCTCTGGGACGTGCCGCCCTTCATCCCGGCGGACCCACCGGAAGACCTCAACGACGATCTCGACGACGAATGGGACGCGGCACCCCTGGACCCGCTGGACTCCCTGCCGGACTACGGCGGCGCGTTTGACGGCTTCATCGTCACCTCGGACGCCGGCCCCGGCCTCTAGCCCCCTCACCTTCGCGGCCCTGCCCGCACGGGTGGGGCCGCCCCTCTTTCGCTTCAAGGAACCCTAGCATGGACACCTATCAAGCCGTTACGGACCGCATCATCGCCGCTCTGGAAGCGGGCACCGTCCCCTGGCAGAAGCCGTGGGCCAGCGCCGGCCTCCCCGCTAACCTCCACACCGGCAAGACGTACCGGGGCGTGAACGTCCTCCTGCTCTCCCTCGGCCAGTCCTACGCCTCCCGCTGGTGGGTCACCTACCGCCAGGCCCAGGAACGCGGCGGGCAGGTTCGGAAGGGGGAGAAGGCCTCCCTCGTCACCTTCTGGAAGGTGTGGCAGCCGGGACAGGAAGCCGGCGCGGAAGCCGCCGCCTCTGGCGGACACGTTGAAGAGGGGGAGCAGCCCAAGAACCGCCGCGCGCCACTCCTGCGCTACTACCACGTCTTCAACACGGAGCAGTGCGAAGGCCTCGCCGTTCCCGCGGAGCCGTGCGCGGAGCGGGTGCACCAGCCCCTCGCCGCATGTGAAGCCCTCGTGGCGGGGATGCCGCAGCCGCCCCGCATCGTGCCGGACGGGCGGCAAGCCTACTACTCCCCCGGCCTGGACGTGGTCGGGATGCCGCAGCCGGAGCAGTTCCGCAGCGGTGAGGAGTACTACGGCACGCTGTTCCATGAGCTGACCCACAGCACCGGGCACCCCTCGCGCCTGAGCCGCCTCGCCCTGGACGCCGCCCCCGCCCCGTTCGGTTCCCCGGACTACAGCCGGGAAGAACTGGTGGCGGAGTTCGGCGCGGCCTTCCTCTGCGCCCAGGCGGGGATCTTCCCCCGCACGGCGGAGAACTCGGCGGCCTACATCGCCGGTTGGCTCAAAGCCCTGAAGGGGGACAAGCGCTGCCTCCCCATCGCCGCCGCCCAGGCGCAGCGGGCGGCAGACTGGATCGCGGGCACCAGCCACCCCGGAGCAGACGCGGAAGAGGAGGGAGCCGCCTAGTCGCAGCCCCGCGCGGAGAACGCCGGCCCCGCCTCGCCGCTGGGCCGGCCGGTTCGCCACCGGCGCGGGATGTGCCGCGGAAGTGGGGGTGACGAACCCTCTAGCAACGGCAACGCGCCGCAGCGGATGGGGAGGGCGGGCCTGGTACCACCCGCCGCCACCTGTCCAAAGCAGCGCAGCGCCCTCGCCTGAGTAGAGCAGCTCCCCCCGGTTCCCAGCGCGTGCGGCAAGGCCCCGCGGCATCCACCCGCCCGCCTCCGGGTCACGAGGCGGAACCGGGCTCCCGCCCCCGGCGATGGGCGGGACGGTACGAAGTTTCGGTTCGTGGTGACCTAGGAAGCCCACCGCAACGGACCCGCTAGCGGAACCACGGAAAGGAGCGGGGCCGGCCGGCCCCGCTCTACCCCTTCGATACGGAACTAAGCGGTCTTCACACACGGAGACCACCTACGAAGGGCGACGATCCCGACGGCCGCAGCTAAGACCTGGAGCAGTTGGCAGTCCCTGACGTGGCATAGGCAGGGATTCTTAGTGGGTCGTCCGAACCCCACTACTACCGCACGCTCACCTGCCAACCATCTGATGCCCCCAAGCTCCACTGCCCCCGCCAGCCCCTCCGCTCCCAACCTGCCCCCGCCGCCGCCAGCGCAACTCAACTGGATCGCCAACTTCATCTGGGGCATCGCGGACGACGTCCTCCGCGATGTCTACGTCCGCGGCAAGTACCGGGACGTGATCCTCCCCATGACGGTGATCCGCCGCCTGGACGCCGTCCTGGAGCCCACCAAGGAAGCCGTTCTCGCCATGCGCCAGCGGCTCGACGCCGCCGGCATCACCCAGCAGGACGGCCCCCTCCGCTCGGCCGCCGGCCAGGCCTTCTACAACGCCTCGCCATTCACCCTGCGGGATCTCCGCTCGCGCGCCCGCGCCCAGCAACTCAAGGCGGACTTCGAGGCCTACCTGGACGGCTTCTCCCCCAACGTCCAGGACATCCTGGAGAAGTTCAAGTTCCGCAACCAGATCGCCACCCTCGTCGATGCGGACATCCTCGGCAGCCTCATCGAGAAGTTCCTCGACCGCTCCATCAACCTCTCCCCGCAGCCACTCGTGAACTCGGACGGAATGGAGCGACTCCCAGCCCTCGACAACCACGCGATGGGCACCCTCTTCGAGGAACTGATCCGCCGCTTCAATGAGGAGAACAACGAGGAGGCCGGCGAGCACTTCACCCCGAGGGACGTGGTGAAGCTGATGGCGGACCTCATCTTCGTCCCCGTGGCGGACCGCATCGAGTCTGGCACGTACCTCCTCTACGACGGCGCCTGCGGCACGGGCGGCATGTTGACCGTCGCTGAAGACCGCCTGCGGGAGCTGGCCCAGGAGCAGGGCAAGCAGGCCGCCATTCACCTGTACGGTCAGGAAGTGAACCCGGAGACCTACGCCATCACCAAGGCGGACCTCCTCCTCAAGGGTGAAGGCGCGGAGGCCGACAACTTCCACCTCGGCTCCACCCTCTCCCAGGATCACCACCTCACCCGCGAGTTCGATTTCATGCTCTCCAACCCGCCCTACGGGAAGAGCTGGAAGACCGACCTGGAGCGCATGGGTGGCAAGGGGGATATGCGGGACCCGCGCTTCATCATCGAGCACGCCGGGGATCCAGAATACAGCCTGATCACCCGCTCCAGCGACGGGCAGCTCATGTTCCTGGTGAATAAGCTCGCCAAGATGAAGCGGCACACGACCCTCGGCAGCCGCATCGCGGAGGTGCACAACGGCTCCTCGCTCTTCACCGGGGACGCCGGCCAGGGGGAGAGCAACATCCGCCGGTGGATCATCGAGAACGATTGGCTGGAAGCGATCATCGCCCTGCCGCTCAACATGTTCTACAACACCGGCATCGCCACGTACATCTGGGTCCTCACCAACCGCAAGCCGGAAGAACGCCGTGGCAAGGTCCAGCTCATCGACGCCACCAAATGGTTCCGGCCCCTCCGCAAGAACCTGGGCAAGAAGAACTGCGAGCTCTCCCCGGACGACATCGCCCGGGTCATGGAGTCGTTCCTCGCCTTTGAGGAGACGCCGCAGTCGAAGCTCTTCCCCAACCAGGCACTCGGTTACTGGCGCGTCACCGTGGAGCGCCCCCTGCGTCTCTCCGTGGATCTCAGTGAGGAGCCCCTCGCCCGCTTCCGTCGTGCCTGCCGCGCAGTGGACGAGGAGCCCCTGGCGAACCTCGTGGAGCGCCTGGCGCAGCGCCTTGGCCCCGGTCCGTACGGGGACTTCAACCGCTTCGTGGCGGACGTGGAAGCGGAGGCCCTCCGCAGCGGGGTAAAGCTCACCGCCAAAAGGGAGAAGCTCGTCCGCACCTCCCTCGCGATGAAGGACGAGACCGCCGAGCCGGTCATCAAGCGGATCCACCGGCCCGACAAGGCCACCGCCAATCCGCTCTATGGCCGCTACGCCTTGCCGGTGAACGGCAAGCCTGCCGTCGTTGAGTATGAGCCGGACCCCGATCTGCGCGACACGGAGCAGATTCCCCTTCTTGAAGAGGGGGGCATCCCCGCCTTCTTCCAGCGGGAAGTCTTGCCCCATGTGCCGGACGCCTGGATCGAGAGCGGTGCCACGCGCATCGGCTACGAGATCTCCTTCACCCGTTACTTCTACCAGCCGCCGCCCCTCCGCACCCTGGAGGAGATACGCGCCGACATCCTGGCGCTGGAAGCCGAGACCGAAGGATTGCTCCAGCAGGTGCTGGTGGAAGGGGCGTAACAGACGTGCGTGAGATCCTCGGCAAAGCCAAGACCGTCCGCGAACTCCTCAAGGGCGTCAAGTACACCATCGACTACTTCCAGCGGGAGTACAAGTGGCAGGACAAACAGATCCAGGAACTGGTGGACGACCTCACCGGCAAGTTCCTGGATGACTACGACCCCACGCATGCGCGCAAGCAGGTGGGGAACTACGGCCACTACTTCCTCGGCTCCATCATCGTCAGTAAGAAGGACGGTGCCAGCTACATCGTGGATGGACAGCAGCGCCTCACCAGCCTCACCCTGCTGCTCATCTACCTCCGCAACCTCCAGCAGGGCGCGGCGGAGCAGGTGAACATCGATGAGCTCATCTTCTCCGAGAAGTTCGGTGAAAAGAGCTTTAACCTGGACGTACCGGAGCGCACTCCTTGCATGGATGCGCTTTTCTCCCAGCAGCCGTTCGACCCCACCGGCCAACCAGAGTCAGTGGAGAACATCGGCGCCCGCTATCGCAGCATCGAGGACCATTTTCCCGCCGAGGCCACCGGCAAGGCGCTGCCGTACTTTCTCGATTGGCTTAGCGAGAACGTCCACCTGGTGGAGATCACCGCCTACTCGGATGACGACGCCTACACCATCTTCGAGACGATGAACGACCGGGGGCTTTCGCTCACCCCCACGGAAATGCTAAAGGGTTTCGTCCTCTCCAACATCACGGACATCAGCAAGCGGACGCTGGCCAGCAACCTCTGGAAAGCCCGCACTGCGGACCTGAACGAGGCCGGCAAGGAAGTCGACGCGGATTTCTTCAAGGCCTGGTTCCGCAGCCAGCACTCCCAAAAGATCCGCGAACGCAAGAAGAACGCCCGCGCTGAGGACTTCGACCGCATCGGCACGGAGTTCCACCGTTGGGTCCGGGACACGCAGAGAGATCTGGGGCTCACCGGGAGCGAGGACTTCTTCCAGTTCATCCATCGGGATTACCAGTTCTACTCCCGCCACTACCTCCGGCTGATGAAAGCCTCCGAGGAGTTGGTCCCCGGCCTGGAGCACGTCCTCTACAATGCGGACCACGGCTTCACGCTCCAGCCCATGGTCCTGCTGGCACCGCTTCGCCCCGACGAAGCGGACGATACCGCCACCCTCAAGCTGCGCCTCGCGGCCCGCTACCTAGACATTCTCCTCACCTGGCGTCTCTGGAACTCCCGCAGCATCGCGTACTCCACCATGCAGTACGCCATGTTCCTGGTGATGAAGGACATCCGTGGCCTCGACCCGCAGCCGCTTGCCCAGAAGCTGCACGGCCTGCTCCTGCTGGAGACGGAGACCTTCGCCAGTAACGACCGGCTGGCGCTCCATCAGATGAACCGGAAGTACCTGCACCGTATCCTGGCCCGCATGACGGACTACGTAGGCCAGCAATCCGGGGAGTCTTCCCGGTACGTGGACTACCTGGTGGATAGCGGCAAGAGCAGGTATGAGGTGGAGCACATCTGGGCCGACAAGTACGCGCGGCACCGGGACGAGTTTGAGCATCCCACCGACTTTGCGGAGTACCGCAACCGCCTGGGCGATCTACTGCTGCTCCCCAAGTCCTTCAACGCCAGCTACCAGGATCTGCCCTACGCCAAGAAGTTGCCTCACTACAACACGCAGAGCATCAACCTGCTGGCCCGCTCCCTCCACCCCCAGTGCTACCAGCACAACCCCGGCTTCCTGAAGTTTGTTCAGGCCTCTGGGTTGCCGTTCCAGGATCACCCCGACTTCAAGAAGGCCGACCTGGACGCGCGCGGGGAGCTTTACCGGGGGCTGGCAGAGCGTATCTGGAACCCCGAGGACCTGCTGCGGGAGGTGGGACTGTGAGCCTAACCGTCTCCCGTTATCCTGAGTATCGGGACACCGATATTCCCTGGTTGGGTTCCGTCCCGGCACATTGGGAGCTAGTGAAGACCAAGTACCTGTTCCGCGAGCGAAGCGAAAAGGGATTCCCCAACGAGCCGCTCCTCGCCGCCACTCAGACCAAGGGGGTTGTGCGCAAGGAGCAGTATGAGAACCGCACCGTCCTTGCGCTGAAGGACCTTCACCTTCTCAAGTTGGTTCGTGCGGGCGACTTCGTCATCAGTCTCCGCTCCTTCCAGGGCGGCATCGAGTATGCCCATCACCAGGGAATCATCAGTCCGGCTTATACCATCCTCGAGCCCCGGCCGCGCTCCCATCCCGAGTTCTTCGCTTCACTCCTTAAGTCGCGGCCCTACGTGGACAACCTGTCCCTCTATGTTACGTGCAATCGCCAGGGGCAGAACATCGATTATGAGAAGCTGGGTCGCTCTCTTCTCCCGGCCCCTCCTGCCGAGGAGCAGGTGCAGATCGCCCGGTTTTGTGCTTCGCTCAATCAGCGCATCAACCGCCTCATCCGCGCCAAGCGCAGCCTTATCGCCCTGCTGAACGAGCAGAAGCAGGCCATCATCCACCGCGCCGTCACCTGCGGCCTGAACCCCAACGTCCCCCTCAAACCCACGGGAGTAGACTCGCTACCTAGCATTCCCGAAGATTGGGAAATTGGGGCACTACGCCGCTTCTGGGAAGTTGTCGATTGCAAGCACCTTACAGTCCCGTTTGTCGACGAGGGTGTGCCTCTAGCCAGCGTCAGGGAAGTCCAGTCATTCGATCTCGATCTTTCCCAAGCCAAGATGACGGACGAGGAATGGTATCAGCACCTTACCGCTGGGAGGCGCAAGCCGCAACTTGGAGACTTGATCTACTGCCGGAACGTGAGTGTCGGCGCTTGCGCTTATGTGGGCGTGACAGTTGAATTCGCAATGGGTCAGGACGTTTGCCTAATCAGGTCCAGGACGCATAACCAGCGCTACTTGAACTATTTCCTTCATAGTGCATTCATGGATGAGCAGCTAGCCCGCCTGCTTGTTGGCTCCACCTTCAAAAGAATCAATATCAGCCAGATTCGGGCACTGACAGTGCTGCTCACTCCCCGACTTGAGCAGGACGCGATCACCGTCGAACTGGACCAAAGGCTACAACGGTTTGGTGCGGCCGTTGGATCAGCTCGCCGTGAGATTGAACTCCTCCGCGAGTACCGCACCCGCTTGATCACAGACGTGGTCACCGGCAAGCTGGACGTGCGCGGCGTGGATCTTCCGCCGCTGGAAGACCCCGCAGACCTGGACGCCCTCTCCTTGGAAGCGGACCCTGACGCAGAGGATGAACTGCCGGAACCCGGAGAGGAGACAGAAGCGGATGAATGACTCCTTGGAGTATCTGCAACGTCTACTCCTCGAAATCTGCTGTCTCCCCAAAGAGACGGAGTGGGTTGAGTTCAAACACAACAACGGCGACCCGGATGAGATCGGGGAGTACGTCTCCGCGCTGTCCAATTCCGCAGCCCTTCGCGGGAAACCAAGCGCCTATCTGGTCTGGGGTGTGGCGGATGGTACCCATGACGTGATCGGCACCACCTTCCAGGTGACGCAGGAGAAGAAGGGCAACGAGGAGATTGAAGCCTGGTTGCGTCGTCTACTGAGCCCAGACCTACCGATTCGCCTTCATGAGTTTGACTTTGAGGGGCATCACATCTCCCTGATTGAGATTCCGCGCGCTTCCCATCAGCCGGTTCAGTTCAAGGGACAGGAGTACGTGCGTATCGGCTCCTACAAGAAGCCGCTCAAGGATTACCAGGAAGTAGAGCGGCAACTTTGGCGCATCTTCAATCAAACCTGCTTCGAAGCTTTGCCCGCATCGCAGCGCCTAACCCCGTCGGCGGTGCTAGAGACGTTGGACTACCCCGCCTACTTCCGCCTCCTGGACTTGCCGCACCCGGAGGACCGTGAAGCCATCCTCGCTCGGCTCATTGATGATGGGATGATCTCCCGCACCCTCGACGGTCTCTATGACATCCTCAATCTGGGGGCCGTTCTCTTTGCCCATAGCCTGGATACCTTTCCCCACCTGGCCCGCAAGCCAGTACGCATTATTGAATACAAGCAGGCGTCACGCGTGGGGCCGGGTCGGGAGTTGGAGCGACTGTCCGGCTACGCGGCAGGATTCGAGGAGTTGATCACCACCATCACCACCCTGTTGCCGGCGAACGAGGTGATGGGTCGGGCCCTTCGAAAGCAGGTGCCCATGTATCCTGAGCTCGCGCTCCGCGAACTCGTCGCCAACGCGCTGATCCACCAGGATTTCACGATGACCGGCACCGGCACCATGGTCGAGATTTTCCCAGACCGCCTGGAGATCACCAACCCCGGCAATCCGCTGGTGGAGCCAGAGCGCTTTGTAGATAAGCCGCCCAGGTCCCGCAACGAAGCTCTGGCATCCTTCATGCGGCGTGTCGGTATCTGCGAGGAGCGAGGCAGCGGCATTGACAAGGTCGTCTTCGAGACGGAATACCACCAGCTCCCCGCACCCCTCTTCGAGGCAACGGAGGAGCATACACGCGCCACGCTTTTCGCTCACCGGCCATTCGCGCAGATGGATCGCGAAGCACGGGTTCGTGCCTGCTACCTCCACGCTTGCCTGCAGTATGTCAACCGTCACGACATGACCAACAGTTCCCTGCGTCAGCGATTCGGCATTGCCGAGCAAAACCGTGCCCAGGTGACCCTCGTGATCAAGGAGACCGTCGAGAAGGGGTTTGTCCGCCCACGGGACCCGGAGAACCAATCCCGCAAGTACGCCAGCTACGTCCCTTACTGGGCGTGAGGGCTTCCACTTCTTATTTGATGGTCATTTGATTGGAGCATGAGCTCTGCACTCCGGGCAGCGCGGCGGAGATTACAATTACCCAGGCAATTGGTCAGGTAAGGCCCGCCGAAATAGTCGTCCTTATTTGATCGCCATTTGATGGGTGTCCTTTCCCCTTGCTATGAGGGCTGTTTCATGACTGAACTGAAGCACGGCGACCTTCTAACGGCGGACGTGGAAGCGGTGGTCAACGCCGTCAACTGCGTTGGCGTCATGGGTCGCGGCATCGCCCTCCAGTTCCGCAAGGCCTACCCGGAGAACTATGAGGCGTACCGCGCGGCGTGCGACCGCAAGGAACTCCAGCCTGGCCGCGTCCTTGTCCACCGGCTCGCGCGTCTCGGCAATCTTCGTTACGTCATCAACTTCCCCACCAAGGAGCATTGGAAGGGCAGCAGCCGGATGGAGTACATCGTCTCCGGCCTGGAAGCCCTCGTCCAGGAGGTGCGTGCCCTGAAGATTCGCTCCATTGCCGTTCCGCCGCTTGGCTGTGGCCTGGGTGGACTTGTGTGGGACGAAGTCCGCCCCCGTATCGAACGAGCGTTCGAGACTTTGCCGGAAGTCCGGGTGCTCCTCTATGAGCCGTTCTGACGGCCCTACTGCGGCGCGGGAAGCGACCCGCCACCAGATCCTGGTGTGAGATGAGAATTGCAGGAGTCCGAATGCCGACTGACACCAGTGAGAAGGGCCTTGAGAGCCTGATCGTCGCCGCCCTCACCGGCCTGTCCGGAGGTGCCACTCCCTCGGCAGGCTCCGTCGGGGAGCCCGCTGCCCCCTACGGCGGCCAGGGTTACCGCCTCGGAGACCCTGAAGACTACGATCGGGACCATGCGCTGGACCTGATGCAACTCCTCACCTTCTTGAACGCCACCCAGCCCACGGTGGTAGACCAGCTGGGCATCGCGCAGGAAGGACCGGCTCGCGCCAAGTTCCTGGACCGCCTTCAGGGGGAAGTTGCTAAGCGGGGCGTGGTGGACCTCTTCCGTAAGGGGGTCAAGCACGGCCCCGCCCATGTGGATCTCTTCTACGGCACCCCTTCGCCTGGCAACACCTCCGCCGCGGCCAACTTCGCCGCCAACCGTTTCAGTGTCACCCGCCAGCTCCGCTACAGCAAGGACGAGACCCGCCTCGCGCTGGACCTCGCCCTCTTCATCAATGGGCTACCCGTCGCCACCTTCGAGCTGAAGAACCGCCTCACCAAGCAGACGGTGGAAGACGCCGTCCAGCAATACAAGCGGGATCGGGACCCGCGTGAGCTGCTCTTCCAGTTCCCCCGCTGCATGGTCCACTTCGCCGTGGATGAGGCGGAAGTCCGCTTCTGCACCCGCCTGCAGGGTCCCGCCTCCTGGTTTCTGCCCTTCAACCAGGGCTGCAACGATGGCGCCGGCAACCCGCCCAACCCCCACGGTCTCAAGATCGAGTACCTCTGGCGGGAGGTCCTCACCCGGCAGAGCCTCACGGACATCATCGAGAACTACGCCCAGGTGGTGGAGGAGCGGGACGAGCGCACCGGCCGTAAGAAGGAACTCCAGATCTTCCCGCGCTACCACCAGCTCGATGTCGTGCGCAAGCTCCTGGCGGATGCCCGCCGGCGCGGTGTTGGGCACCGCTACCTGATCCAGCACTCCGCCGGCAGCGGCAAGAGCAACTCCATCGCCTGGCTCGCCCACCAGCTCGTCGGCCTGGAGCATGAGAGCACGCCCCTCTTTGACTCGGTGATCGTGGTGACCGACCGCCGCGTGTTGGACAAGCAGATCCGCGACACGGTGAAGCAGTTCGCGCAGGTCGCTTCCATCGTCGGCCATGCGGAAGACTCCGGGGAACTCCGCCGCTTCCTGCAGGACGGCAAGAAGATCATCATCACCACCGTCCAGAAGTTCCCCTTCGTCCTGAGCGAGATCGGCAGCGAGCATCGGAGCCGCAGATTCGCCATCCTCATCGATGAGGCGCACTCCAGCCAGGGCGGTAGCACCGCTGCCAAGATGAACATCGCCCTCTCCGCCGAGGGTGCGAGCCCAGGTGACGGAGAGGAAGAGACGGCCGAGGACGTCATCAACCAGCTCCTGGAAGCGCAAATGAAGGGGCGGAAGATGCTTCCTAACGCCAGCTACTTCGCCTTCACCGCCACCCCCAAGAACAAGACCCTGGAAGTGTTCGGAGAGCCGGAGCCGCAAGGCGACAAGGTGCGGCATCGGCCCTTCCACAGCTACACCATGAAGCAGGCGATCCAGGAAGGCTTCATCCTGGATGTGCTCCAGAACTACACTCCCGTCTCCAGCTACTACCGCCTGGCCAAGACGGTGGAAGACGACCCAGAGTACGACGTGAAGCGGGCGCAGAAGAAGCTGCGCCGCTACGTGGAGTCACACCACCACGCCATCCAGGAGAAGGCGGAGATCATGGTGGACCACTTCCATGACCAGGTCCTCGCCCGCGGCAAGATCGGCACCCAGGCACGGGCCATGGTCGTCACCGGCAGCATTGAACGCGCCCTTCAGTACTTCGATGCGTTCCACAAGTATTTGGATGAACGCAAGAGTCCCTACCGCGCCATCGTCGCCTTCTCCGGAGAGCACCAGTTTGGCGGCCAGAAGGTGACGGAAGCCTCCCTCAACGGCTTCTCGAGCACCCTCATCCCCGAGCGCATCCAGGAGGACCCGTACCGCTTCCTCATCTGCGCGGACAAGTTCCAGACGGGCTACGATGAGCCACTGCTCCACACGATGTATGTGGACAAGCCGCTCTCGGACATCAAGGCGGTGCAGACCCTCTCCCGCCTCAACCGTGCCCACCCCAAGAAGCACGACACCTTCGTGCTCGACTTCATGAACGACTCGGATACGATCCAGAAGTCGTTCGAGCGCTACTACCGCACCACCATCCTCAGTGAAGAGACGGATCCCAACAAGCTCCACGACCTGAAGGCCATCCTAGATGGCTACCAGGTCTACGATGAGCGCACCGTGGACCTCCTGGTGGAGCGCTACCTCACCGGCGCTGAGCGCGACCAGCTCGATCCTCTCCTCGATGCATGCGTGGCCACCTACATGGCGGACCTGGACGAGGACGGTCAGGTGGACTTCAAGGGCAAGGCCAAAGCGTTCGTCCGCGCTTACGGCTTCTTGGCGGCGGTGCTGCCTTTCACCAACGCCTCCTGGGAGAAGCTCTCCACCTTCCTCAACTTCCTCATCCCAAAGCTCCCCGCTCCGATAGAGGAGGACCTCTCCAAGGGAATCCTCGAGTCCATCGACATGGACAGCTACCGCGCGGAAGTGCGTTCATCCCTCCAGATTGCGTTGGCGGATGAGGACGCAGAGATCCCTCCGGTGCCCACTTCCGGCGGCGGCCATCTCCCCGAGCCGGAGTTGGATCGCCTCAGCAGCATCCTCAGCACCTTCAACGACCTCTTCGGCAGCATCGACTGGAAGGATGCGGACAAGATCCGCCAGGTAGTGAGCGAGGAGATTCCGCAGATGGTGAAGGCGGACATCGCCTACCAGAACGCCATGAAGCAAGATGATCGCCAGAACGCCCGCATCGAGCATGACAAGGCTCTGTCGCGCGTCATCACGGGACTGGTATTGGACCACACGGAGCTCTTCAAGCAGTTTTGCGACAACCCCAGCTTCAAGAAGTGGGTGTCCGACATGGTCTTCAACCAGACCTACCACCCGCAGCAACCATCTCCCTAGTGCTCCTTTCGCCCGCGTCGCTTATTGGCAATCCCTGCTCCGTCGTCCTGTCATCCTCCGTCAATCCCGGCTCGCGACGTTCTACGGCTCCCCCTTCTCCGCATCGCCGCCGCGCTTCAGCCCACGCCCCGCCAGTTCCGCCTGCACCTCTGGAATGGTCGCGCCGGGGTCCCAGTGTCCCAGCGGGCGGCTCACCATCCCCGCCACGCCGGCCAGCGCCGCACCCACCCTCGCCCGATCCGCCGGCGTCACCTGCCAGCAAGCCGCGTAGTGGGTCGCCGACGCGCCCTTCTCCGCCGCTTCTCCCACCAGCGGCGCCGCGAAGACCTCGCCGCCCGCCAGCTCCCGCACCGCCGCGTTCGCCGCCTCCCGCTGCGCAGCCGGGCAGATCAGGAGCAGGCGCTCCGTGTGATCGGTTTCCTTCATGTCGCCCCCCACTTCGCCGTCAGGTAGCGGGTCACCGAGCGATATTCTTCCAGCGTCAGCGCCCGGTTCCAGGCCAGCACTTCCCCCAGGTCGCACGCTGCCCCGTTGCCGGCCGCCCGCGCCAGCGTGCCGCCGCCGGTGGCGGCTTCCATCGTCGCCACCAGCGATCCCCGCGCCTCATCAACCTGCCGGTACGCCTGCGCCCCGTCGGCGGCGGTGATCAAGCCGCGCACGCGCCAGTTCCCTAAGGAGACGGTGTCCGCGTTGATCTCGCGCCACACTCCCAGCTCGCGCACTACCCAGGCCAGGCTGCTCTCCTTGAGCGCGGGATGGCCGACCCCAAACTCCAGGGGCGACCGCACCCCCGAGCCGCCCGTCACGGCGCAGACGCAGATCACGGAGTACGCCGCGTTGCCCCCCAGCACCGTTCCCGCCAGCTCCATCACGTCGTCAACGCCGTCGAACCGCACCACGCTGCGTCCGTTCCTCGCCGCCACGATGAGTGACGGCCGCGCGGAAGCGACCGCCGCGGATGCGTGCGCTCCCACCCCGCTCCTGTCCGTGATCCCGCCCACCGGGTCCCCGTTGGCACTCGCCAGCGTGGAACGGGCCGCATCCTGCCAAACGGTGGCCCCATCCGACGCGTCAATCCACAGGGCCAGCCCCGCGATCAGCCGCGGATCGAACCCGTCCCGCCGCATCAGCATCAGCCGCCGCGCCGCTCCCATCAGATCCCCCGCACCCGCAGCCGCACCGTCCGCGCCGCCGCCTGGTTCACCGTCGCCCCGTTGACACCGCTCACCACCTTAAGGCTGTGCCATCCCAGCGTCAGCGCCGGATCGACCGCGAAGGCACGAGCCGCCGCCGTCGCGATGCTGGCGCTCGGCACGCTCCACTCCGTCACGCTCCCCGGCCCGGTCACCTGGTACAGCGGCACAAAGGTCACCCCATCCCGGCTCACCACCAGCGAAAGCGCCGCCGCCGTCCAGGCGTCCGGCATCTCCACCGCCACCACCGACCGGCCCCCCAGCGCCACCGCGTCGCTCGTCGCCGCGTTCAGCGCAATCGTCAGATCAACCCCCTCCGTCGGATCCTGATACACGCCTCAACCTCCGTTCCTCAGCCAACTCAAAACCCAAGTCCGCCTAAGCGGACCCCCTGTAATCCCCCCTTGCGAGGGGGGATGCTCGACGACACGGACCGGTGACCGTGAACTACCTCCAGCAACCCAGCACCCTCCGTAGCGCGGGAAGTCGTCTTGGAACGCTCGCCCGTCGCCAGCCGTTAGCGACTGGAGCGGAGCGCAAGGAGCGTGAGAGGCTGAGCAGAGGGCACCCCCGTCGCGTGAGGTCGCCGGTCCGTGGCTAGGGCGGGGGAGTACCTCCGAACAGAAGGACCCACCTCAGTACCAAGCCATAAGCACCCCTGGTAACCTGACCGACCCGCATCGCGCTACAGCCTCCCTCCTCTTGGCAATCCGGTACCGCATTGCCAGACAAGGCAGCCCCACTCACCAAGCCCTCCCGCATGGCCAGACCAGAACTCACCGCACCCTCCGCGGATACGCCACCACCTCGAACGTGTAGGAGGGCGCCGGCACCCCAGCCTGCACCACCAGCCACTTCACCCGGAATCGCTCCCCAACCAGCGTGTTGACCACCCCCGCCGCCGTCGTCGCATCGGCCAGCGTGTGCCCCTCACCGGCCTGATCGCTCCGCCACCGGGGCACCGACGCCACCCGCTCCGGATCGGTGAAGCCACTGCCTGCCTGCTTCCACGACACCAGGTCATCCCACTGCACGCCATCCCAGCTCTGCTGGACCCAGATCGAGAACTCATCGCCGACGTTCGTCGTGTAAGCGGAAGCCGAGAAGCGGAACGCGCAGACGCTCCAGTCCCCGGGCACCAGGATCTCCGGACCCACGCCCGACGCCAGCCGGACCGCCGAAGCCAGCAAGAGAACGCGGTCGCCGTTCACAGCAACCTCCAGCGGCGCACCGCATCCTCGAAGGTGAACCGCCAGCTCGATGCGCCGGAAGCGGTCGGTGCCGCCAGTTGCGCCGCCCGCTGCACCATGGCCAGCCACACGTCATCCGGAAGGTTCTCGCCGTGTCCCCACTTCGCTGACACGCGGATGGAATGACGCTCGGAGGGGGAGAGGGGCCAGCCCCAGCGCCGGGTCAGGAAGCGCAGCGCCCACACCGGTTCATTCAGCGGCTCTGGCACCACCGTCACGTTGGGCGAGAGCGCCAGGTAATCGGTCCCACTCGTGAGCGTCTCGGCGCTCCCGCCCTGCGGCTGCCACTGAACGGTGTTCAGCGACCACAGCTCCACGCCCAGGATGAGCAGGTCATTCGCCGGCGGATCGAAGATCCGCACCGTGTTCGCTGCGTCGCCGAGGAACTGCCGTCCAGTGCGCCGTTCGAACTCGTCCCGCGCCGCCGCCGCGTACTGCGCCAGGCCCACCGTCCCGGTCGCGGCGGAGACCACTCCCTGACCCGTCAGGAAGTCGGTGACGTTCGTATCGGTGGGATAGGCGGCAAAGCTCACGGTCGGTCACACTCCGACCGCACTCTCCACCGCCCCCGAAAATGCGTCAACCG